>NZ_JASATU010000068.1:0-320673 GCF_032906605.1 Leptothoe sp. LEGE 181152 | reverse complement strand
CAGCTCTAAAACAGCCCCCATGAACAGATTTTGTCCGTTTGGAACCCTTCAACATCTAAAAAAAGGGGAGGATAACAGTCTCAGATGAGACTCGATTTTTCAGAAGCCTAATAAATAGAGGTGCCCTCAAGAATTATTTAAACAATTTAATAATGCAAGAGAATGTATAGAGCTCTTATTCGAAGATAGATTTTTGACTGAAATTGAATTCACAGAGGTAAAAACAAGCCTCAAGATTATTGAAAGATATGCAAAAGCTTTTTCAGCATATAACGAAGCTTTTGCTGAAGCACAAGAGGCAAAGAGTTTTCTTAATCAAGTCCTAAAGTCAACTGAATAAAATCTAGGGATAACATAATGAAAGATAAACTTTTATTTTCAGAACTATATGGCATATCTGTTTCTGATGATGATGATTGGTTTGATCTCCGTCTAGATAGAGATACACATTTATGTATAGATCCTTGCCTAGTATTTAAATCAAAAGAATCGCGATTTAGAAGCTGTAAAAATAAATTTATGCGTTTTTTTGAAGCTGCCTTCAATAAAGCTTCTGAGATTGAGAAGGTACCATCGGAAGCAGATAAAAAAACAGAAAATTTCCCACCAAATTATAAGAGTCTAATATACGAGATACTTTTATTCCCTGAAGTAGAAGAAGTATGTTTGGGTTTCTCTAAAAGAGATACTAAAGGAGCAGGGATGGCTATTGATTTTGCCATGAAATTAGCTAATGCACTCATTAGACGATCCAAAAGAACTAACTCTCCTCCTAAACATTTTGAAGAAATCGAGATTTTCACACCAGGAATAGGCAAAGACAAAATTAGTGATGCAACAGCAAATCTTATAAAAAGAGAATTAGTTGAATATACTTTAGATATATGTAGGAATTTAAATATACCTACTAAACTTCTTCAAGTCAAAAATATTGATTTCGACTTTGATGAATATGAGTGGGATCATCAACTAATCAATCTACCATTCAATCCTTTTAATAAAAAATCCATCATCCTAGTCCCGAAAGCCTTCCTTCGAAAAATCCCTTCAATTAGTTCTAAAGAGTTTTACGGATATATTGAAAGTCGCTCTAATAAGCAACTAAGAGCTAATCTGAATGCTAAAATTCATAACAATCTTGAGAATCATCAATTAGAGCAAAAAAGCAAAGCAAAAAGGAAAAAAGAAAAGTATAGAAAAGGGAAAATTATTGAGTATGCCTCCCAAAATCCTGACAAAGTGAGTGAATATATAAATTTTGTAGAAAATAGTGAAAAGGAGTATATTCCGTATGATCTAAAAAAGGATGATGATAATTTATATGGTTTTCCTAGAACAATATCTAAGTTTATCTATGGAAATCCTATTCAAACCATTTCATGTAACACAGAGGAGGAATTATCAACATCCCTAGATAAAATATTTTTACAATTAAAATTGTTTGTTGAAGAGCATGATGGATATAAATTGTTATGGAAACAAGAAGATGAAAAGTCAACAGTATCAGAGAAACAATCTTTCATTTTTAGATATGAAGCTGATGCGCAGGATTTGTTCAGGATATTTATTGGTGAATACTGTGCCATAAATAATATAAAGATCAAAGAAGAAAGGAGCTTAGGTGTAAATCCTGTAGAATTCAGGACTAGATCTTATAGGAATAAGATTTGGCTTATCACAAAGCTTTTTAGAAATATCAGCTTTGACAGAAGTGAATTGATTGAATTGATTTCTGAATTGAAAAAAAAGGGAATAAAGTATTGTTATTACACAGTTTTTATCCATACTAAAGAAGATTTTAAAAAGGCAATAAACATATTAGAAGAAGTTAATTTATTTGACTTTCGAGAGATTTTATTTAAGGTAAATTTCATTAATGTAATGTTAGACAGAAAAATGAATTTATCTTTCCAAGAGCCTAAGGATTTAAATCCCAGAAATGAGGTGTATATTAGCTATGCCCGAAATGGCGCTAGTGGCCAAGTCGCTGATAAAATTTTTGAGATGATTAAAGATGAAAATATTAATATCATTAGAGATTCAGAAGAATTACGCTATAAAGATTCCTTGAAAAGCTTCATGAGACGGATCGGTCAAGGGAAATGTATTGTCGCAATAATAAGTCGTGATTACCTACGCTCTAGGTATTGTATGTTTGAGTTAAATGAGATTGCTAATAATAGAAAAGTAAAGGAGAGAATCGTTCCAATTATTTTTGAGGATTCAAATATTTACGATCCGATTGCTATTCTTGAGTATGTAGAATATTGGGAAGAAAAAGCTAGAGAATTAAAGGAAAAAATTAAAACTGTAGATATCGCCAATACTATAGGTATTAGAGATGATATCGATTTGTACTCGATGACTTGTAGGAATATCAGTCAACTTATAAATATTTTAAGAGATTTTATTGTGCAACCAGTAACAATTGAACTTGATTCTGGCCAACTTGATTCTACTTTCGAAGATGTAATTTATGAAGTAAAGAAAATCTTATCCTAGTTCTTAGCCCCTAGCAGAACCAGAAGCCTGAAAGCAGTCTCTGAAAGTAGGGATAGAGATGAAATACAAACCTATCTATCTAAGTCTAAACCTTTATTCTGTAAACCCTTTAAACACTACAACTCCAAATTTTACGGAATTAGTCTGGCCATTCAACCATATGCTCACATACCGAGTCTTCAATTAGTTAGTTTTATCAGTTCTCATATACTTATCTGACCCTTTACCTCACACTTGACTACAACAGAATTTTGTCCTACTTTCGTCTAATGTCGTGACACTCACGACGCTCTCACTAGAACCTAATAATTTGGCACCATCGGTAGGTGCGGCAACACCGTACCGATGGCTAACCCCCAGAAAGCCGTAGCCAATCTGGAGTCTGGGCATTATTATGCCTCAGTCACCTCGATTAGCAAAACAATTCGCGGGGTGGCTGAGTTCTTAGGTTCTGGCTTTCCTTAAGCCTCATACCTCTTCTCGTAAGAGGCCGAGGCCTTGTACCCAATCGGAGAACCAGAACCCATGTTTCAAGACAACGCCCAAGGCGCGTTTAACGTTCCGCCTGCCAACAATCCCCTGCCCGACTACCAATACGAAACCGTTAACCACACCCTATTCGGCAGCCTTACCGCCATCCGTAATACCATTGCCCTGTTGCATAAGCTCCACTATGCAGAGCCCAACGACTGGAGTAAACCGCTGCCCACAGGGCGACCCAATGAGATGATGGCAATTTTAAGCAAGCGGGTGCGAGTGGATTGAGGAGTGAGCGGGTAACGAAATATCGGCTAAAAGCATATTAAACAACGTCCTCCCCTTGGTAAGGGGAGGTGCCGTAGGCGAAGGGGTCTCGACCACTAGTGCCAAGTCTCGAAAACCCCTCCCTGACGGTTCCCCTTGGCAAGGGGAACCAAGTATCGCCAAGCCTTTGAGAGCGCTCTCATCTCTGCCAAATAAACTTTAGGAGTGGTCTTGAGCTTCACAACCAATCTTGATGTAAATTCTGTGCCAAGTCGGTAATGTTGGGTTAATGGGAATTTTGGCAAGGTGCGACATATCTTGATGGGGTACAACCCAACCTACGGGGGTGGTGGGTTGGAATGCGATCGCACACAACCACAGACAATAACCCACCCTATAAAACATTCAAACCCTCAAAAATCACGATAACAATTCAGCCGATCCATCGTCTGATTACGATTTAGCGTATCCTGTAACTGTTCCGCAACAGCCAAGCCCCGATCGTACGACCCGTTCCTGCCATAGGCAACCGCAATTTTCTCATAGAGACTACCCCGATCCTGTTCATCATCAACCGCCAAATTCTCACGCAGATAAATCACCTGAGACTCTTCACCAGGGACTGTCTTAGCCACCTCAAAGGCCCGATCCAACAGCGGCACAATGGACTCCGTCTGTCCCAGATAGCTATACAACTCAGCCATGCGTAGCCACTGATCTACACCGACCTCAGAAGCATTAGCAACCCGATTCAAAATCTTTAAAGTTTGGTCAGTCTTACCATCTCGAAAATAGAGTTCTGCCACTCGCATCATTTCAGCCGCTTTAATGGCAGAATCCTCACGGGATTCAATCACCTCTAACGCAGTGGCATAGTCTTCTTGATCTTCAATTAAGCGATCAACCAGCCATGTTTTCCAGCGAGGACTTTCAGGATACTCTTCTGGCACTGCATCTAACATCTGCACTGCAAAGCCATATTCCCCAATTTCGGCCCAAGCCTCAACCAATGGTTGTAACATCCACAAATCATCGGTTGATTGCGCCTTTAGAGTTACCAAGACCGGCTCCAAAAAGTTATTAGCCGCTTCAGTCAGCCCCATTCTGGCATGTTCCAGAGCAATGGCATTTAACGCTATCAACTGATCGGGTTCATTGTCTATGGCCTGCGCCACTTGATGTGCCTGCTCTACTGTGACATCCGCTGCTTCTAATAAACCGCCCTGTTGTTGTTGCAAGCCAATCCTGACCAATGCTCTAACATAATCAGGGCCAGGGAAAGACTTGGTTTTCTCCACTGTGGTAAAGGCGGTGTCAAAGTCTCCAGCAACGGCATAGGCCACGGCAATCTCACCCCAGGCTCGATTTGTGTTGGCGATGTAACTGGGGTCAATCTGTTCAGTTGCCTTGAGGGCAGATTCTATTTGCCCCGACTTAGCGGCGGCAACGGCAATGGTGGTGTAATCTTCAATCTCGTTAAATGACAGACCTTTGGCAACTAACATGTCAACGGCTGCAAGGGCCAGGTCATAATTTTCTAGCTCAATGGCACGCTTATAGATTTTCTCCCACAGATCACGTTGCATGTAATCCTGTTCCACCTCAGCCGTTGCCGTCATGGCCTGCTGTAAGGCATCGCTGGCTACAGCTTTATTGTTTTCAACGTTGGCATAGTAGGTGGCCAAATCCATGAGGCCATCAACTTTGAACTGACCCCCTGGAGCAACCGCAAGTGCCTTCATGGTTGTTTCAGAAAGGCCAGCATCCAGCATCGTTTCGGTAAAAAGTGGCCCTGGATAACCATGGTTGGCAATGGCCGTAATGGCCTGATCAAAATATAGCTGGGCCTGGGCCTGATCATCGCGTTTGGCCAGGTATACACCAATGTTCTTGGATGCTTCGATCGTCGGCTCGTCCAGTGTCAGTTGCTGTACTAGATCGGCGGCCTGGTCCATTTGCCCCAGTCGAGCCGCTGATAGAGCAATACTGCCCATGGCATTTTCTTGGGCGTAAGGCTGCTCGATAGACTTCGCTAGCTGTAGGGCCTGACCTATATCTCCCGCTTCAGCGTAAATGACAGCAATGGCTGCCAAGGTTTGAGACTGCCTGTCTGAGTCTTGAGGGTTAATGGTCTCAGCCTGTTGTAAGGCTTGGTTGGCAACTTCGATCGCGATCGCACCCGCACCAACAGCCGCATATTGTCGGCCAACCATCGTTAATGCTGTTGTTTGCAGCCCTGCCCCCTGCACATTGGCGGCAAGTTGTCGCGCCTGGGAGAGTAGATCTAGAGCTGTTGTTTGCTCTCCCAGGGCGGCATAGCCTGCGGCGGTTTTTGTTAACAAACCACTTTTTTCAAACCTGTAATCGTCCGGTATTCCCTGGACTAAGGTGTTGGCTGATGTCAGCACAGTGCGGGCGGCAGCAGTGTCGCCAAGCTTAATCAGAGTATCCACCTCACGGATACCCTCATCGATATTGACACCATTTTCAAGAATAAAATTCTCTAAAATCCCTGCTCTGATATTACTATCAGTGGCCTTCGACAACTCCAGTCCCTGGGTTAGATGCTCGACGGCAGACTGGATATAGCCTTTGTCCAGGGCGATACGGCCCCATTCAGTTCGTTCAGTAATCCGGTAGCGCAGATAATCATTTTTCTCATTGATGCACATTTGGGGAGATTGCGATCGCACCGGCAGGGCCACGCCCAACCAGACCAAACTACCCAAGCAGGCAAGTGCCAACCAACGGTGGCTGTAACGGTACATAAATTGTTGAATACCCATAACTAACGGCTAACTTCAGGAGAACATAACTGAAAAACAAAGCAAAAACACACAGCACAGAGCTTTGCCCTTAGCAGTTCTAGCATTCTCGAAAAATACTCGACCACACCGTAGTTTCAATCCATATTGCTGCACAATCCAATGGCTAAACGAAGGAGGTCTACCCGCTTGGGGGTATCTAAATGGGCCCATTTGAGCTACTGCCTATTTTTAGGATGGCATTGCTGATCCTCGGGATGACTTTAGTCATAAAACATCAGTCATAAAACATCGTGAAATAGCCATAGCTTTAGACCGATGCATCCTTTAAATCAGCACACATACTGTTCAGGGTGTCTCGCCTAAGATGGGCACCCAACAAAACTAAAGTTGCCACTATTAAATGAACGCGCAAAAATATAAGTAGTTATGTTATAACCTGTAACTTTGAACACTTCTACTGCTAGCTACCCTAACGAAACAACCGCCCATCAACAGCAGATTGCCCAAACTGATGTTGCTATTGTCGGGGCCGGTATAGTGGGATTGACCTTAGCCTGTGCGCTTCGCCATAGCGGGCTATCGGTAACCATTATTGAAACTCAGAGTCAGGCGGGAACGGCTGCTCGCGATCGCGCCTATGCGTTTTCTCTCGTGTCGGCGCGCATCTTTCAACAGCTGGGGGTATGGGACCAGGTGGGCCCCAACATCACCCACTATCAGCGCGTTCGTATGTCTGATTCAGACCATGGCCAGGCGGTTAATTTTTATCCCAGTGATAGCCCAGCTGAGGTGGTTTACTATAGCGCAGAGCATCCAGTTTTGATTCAGGCTCTTCAGGGCTTAGTACCCCACATTCAGTGCATCACAACCTACTATGAAACGACGGTAGTTGATATCCAATCAACACCAACGGCGACGGAGCTGACCTTAGAGCGAGGGGGTGAGCGACAAGTCTTACGTGCCCGCCTGTTAGTGGGGGCCGATGGTGCCCGTTCCCAAATTCGCAACTATGCCGGAATTCAAACCGCCGGATGGGCGTATTGGCAATCCTGTATCACCACGGTATTGGCCCCAGCTAAGTCCCATCAGAATACGGCTTACGAAAAGTTTTGGCCCAGTGGCCCGTTTGCTATTCTGCCGCTTCCTGGTAATCGGTGTCAGGTGGTTTGGACAGCTCCCCATGCTGAAGCCCAAGCCATGGTAGATCTCCCCGAAAAGGCCTTTATGGCTGAGCTACGTCGGCGTTATGGTGACGACATGGGCGACTTGAAAATGTTAAATCCTCCCATGATATTTCCTGTGCAATTAATGCAAAGCCATCACTATGTAAAACCGGGTCTGGCCCTGGTGGGGGATGCGGCGCACTGTTGTCATCCCGTGGGGGGGCAAGGGCTGAATATGGGGATTCGTGATGCGGCGGCCCTGGCAACAGTTTTGCAGACTGCCCACAGTCGCCAAGAATCCATTGCTGATATCCAAGTACTGAAGCGTTACGAACGTTGGCGGCGCACTGAGAACTGGCTGATTTTAGGCATGACCGATCTTCTCAATCGGATGTTTTCTAATAGTATTCTGCCGCTGCGGTGGCTCCGCCAGTCAGGGTTCTGGGTGATTGAACATACGGCCCCCCTCAAACGCATGCTTTTGCGAGTGATGACCGGTTTCTTTGGACGACAGCCCACCATTTAAGGCAAGTTTATTGCAAAGATGCAGCTGAAAGTGCAGACATGGGAGTCAGTCATATAGGTGAGGGCTACCCTAAATAATCCAGTTGAGCAGCGTTAGGAGACTTATACTTAACGCTGTTTTAATAGATATTCATAAATGTATTACGGACTGCATAAACCTAATTTGATATGTATCCACCGTAGCCCAGGATATACATTACGCTTTTTGGCGTAAACGATTACTAGGATTGCTGATGGTTTTGCTGGCGTGGATTTCCTATTCTTTGTATCAAGGGTGTTTCAAATGACAGTGTTAGTCAATAACGGTTGTTTAACGATAACAACTTGCAGTCAGGCCTTACTTGGCTGACGTGTCATTTCTACCTACGCATCAACCACTACACCTGGAAAAACGTCGCATTATGCAGTCTTTATCTCTACCTAACCCTGCTCGCTTTCAAGCGAACAACTATCCAATGCCAGCTGTTAAGGCATCTACTATGCAGCGGATGGGAGCTCGTTGTTGGCGTTGTTTAATCAATCAAGGTGTGCCCTTTAAAGACGCTAGGGAACTTGCGATCGCAATTGTTCACTTCATCTATTTAGATAGCACCCCATCCAAGACACAAAAATATTTAATTGATCAATACCAGCAACATATTTGTGCTGCGAGATTGTCATCTCTGCAATTTTAGGGAAGTTCAAACGCTTGTGCTTAGGTATTTAACAATGGAACTGACGGGGTACACAGGGTCTGTGTGATCAATCACCCCAAAGATATGGGAGCAAATCACACCAACCTTTTCGCAGGTTGAATAAATTTAAAAACATAGTCTTCACGGTTTTTGTAAAGGCTTTACATGGAGTCAGCAATCTAACGGTCCCACGGTGTTCTATAAGATTTGTTGTTTCCTGAGTCACACTTACCCGCTTATGTGGAGGGGGATCTTATGCAGTCACCAGCAGCTGTTTTATTAGAAAGAAAAACAAAATCCATTTCCAAAGGCTCTAAGCGAGCAAAGCTTAAGCGTATAGGAATCAAGCATTGGCAGCGCCTGATGAGAGTTGGTGTCCCCCAGGATCACGCCAAAGAAATTGCAATTGCAGTTGTTCGTTACAGCCATCTTGACTGCCGTCCATCGTTTGAGGAGAAGCGCTTAATTGGCCGCTACTGTCAGCATCTATGCGCTGTTGGTCTGTGGCGTTTAGAAATGTTGCTAGGCAGCTGAAAGTATTTACACGTAGGGGCGCACAGCTGTGCGCCCCTATCACAAAATTATTATCAATAATAATCTACGCTGAGACTGCTAGCAGCTCATCTAGCTTCTGACTAGCATCCAGGGCATGGAGCGAATCACAGCCGCCAACATGCTCGTCATTAATAAAAATCTGAGGAACTGAACGTTTACCATCAGACCCACGGGCCACCATAGCATCCCGTGCTTCTTCGTCCCCATCAATTATATGCTCAAGATAATCAACACCTTTGCTGTCTAAAAGTCGCTTGGCGCGAATACAGAAAGGGCAGGTCATCCAAGTGTAGATCTCTACCTTTGCCATAGTTTAGATACCGGAAATAAAAACTGCTGGTGAGATCCTAACGCATCTATATGCCAGAAATCATGCCAGAAATCTGTTAAATATGCGGCTTAAAAATCTACACCACGTTTGAGTTCCACACCCCGCTCTGCATAGTGTTTGTGGTTAAATACTTCGGAATGGGCACTGGCCAATTGAAAGTAGGCTGGGGGGTTTTTGCACCGACCCGTGATGATTACTTGGGTATCCTTCGGTTTACGCAATAATGCCTGGATAATGGGCTCTTCTGGCAAGAGTTCCAGGTCTACGGTGGGGTTGAGTTCATCCAAAATGATGGTTTTGTATAGGCCCGAAGCAATGGCTGTGCGAGCGATTTCCCAGCCGCGCTCAGCCTCCACATAGTCAATGGTTTGCTGCTGACCGCGCCAGACAATGGCATCCCGCCCACAACGTTGGTGGTCCACCAGGTTCGGGTAGCTCTGACGCAGGGCGGCAATGGCTGAATCCTCGGTATATCCCTTTCCTCCCTTTAGCCACTGAATGATCATCACCCGGTGAGACTTGTCCTGGCTGATGCCAATGCCGATGGCCTGTAGCGCTTTGCCCAGGGCGCTGGTGGATTTTCCTTTGCCGTCTCCGGTGTAAATTTCAATGCCAGTGAGACCTGGAATCTCGGAGGTGGCATAGTGTTGGGGTTTCATCTCCGAGTGTAGATCGGCCACCTCTAGCAAGGCGACAGGGGCACTACGCCCGGTTGCAATAATTTCTAAATAGTCAGGCTTGCGTCGCAGGGTACGGACAACATCGTCAATGTCCAGCAGTCCCAGGTCAAGGACCGGGTTTAACTCATCCAGCACCACAACAGAATAGAGGCCCGATGCGATCGCTCCCTTCGCCACATCCCAGCCTCGCTGTGCTTCTTGCTTATCAAACTTAGTAATGTCGTCAGCTCCAAAATACTCAGCTCGTCCCGTACGCACCTGATCGATCAGGTGGGGAAAGCCCCGTTGCAATGCCTCAATGGCGGCATCTTCGTCATAGGTGCGTCCGGGGCCTTTCAGAAACCGCAACAGCAGCACCCGACTTTCCATAAAAGTTTGGATACCTAAGCCAATGGAACGCAGAACCACCCCCAACGCCACCTGGGATTTACCTTTACCTTCGCCATCGTAGACATGGATCTGCCCCACCATGCGCTCTGAGTTTTTTTGCGCGGTACGAATACCGATACCGGAACGAACCATGGGGAGCTTAGGAGTATAGTTGGCCGCCTTTGATTGTAGCGTTAGGCAACGTTGTAGGGGCATTGTATGCAACGTCTCTACACCAATGCCCCAAAATTAAACGCATCATTTATATATTTAGATGTTCTTATTTGCAAATTGGGTATACCCTAATGTCTGAGATTCTCGGATGGGTCTATGGGCGAACTTGAACCGGTTTTTCCGCTCAAAGCGGTAATGTTCCAGATTGTATTTTTATTGGTGGCCATTGCCTTAGAAGGAATGGTGCTGCGACAACAGCTACGGCTTGGTTACAAGCAAAGTATCCGATATGCAGCGGCGGTTAATTTACTGGCGGTGGTGGTCGGTTGGTTGGCCTTTTTGGCGATCGAGCCGTTGTTTGAACCCAGGCTCCAGGCCCAGGTGATTAGCTATGTGTTGTTTGACAACTTGATCAACAATACCCTCAAGCCCCAGATGGGATGGATCATTCTGGTGATGGGCCTGGTGGCGTTCTTTATGACGCTAATTCTGAAGCTCAAAGGACTGGAGCTGATGATGAGAGCTGCCAATGAATGGAACTTACCCTCTAAGCCGAAAAATCTGACCCGTAAGGAACGCTATAGTCGCTCTCGAACGGGTACAACCTTATATAAGGAAGCTGCCTCTCAATTTGCGATCGCAGTCCTCCAGGCCAATGCCCTGAGTTTTAGTGCCATCCTACTATTATTGATACTGCGGTCTTACGTTCTGAGGGGTGTCGCATGATTGACGTACTCAAGGATGCCATTAATAAAATTCGCGGCCTGATTACCCCACCTAGCTATCTGTCTTGGCAAACATTGTTGCTGCTCAGTTTATTTTCTTGGGGCATGGCAACCATTGCTGACAGTACTGAGGCCACCCCCTTCACAGTGGCCTTACTGAGTGCCTTTAGCTGGTTATTTTTAACCGTTGCCATCTGGTGGGGGCTAGCCAAAAATCCGGTGATGCTGGGGGATATTTCCATCAGTCCCTGGATTACATCAGCGGTCCTCTGTGTTTTTCTGTTCAGGCCCTGGACGACTGAGCGTTTGCAGTTAGCCATTAGTCTCTGGCCAGTGATCGCAACGATCCTGGTGGCGATTCCTAAATTTTCAAACTGGAAACTGGAGTGGAAGCTACCCAAGCCCCCGGTACGTCAGGAACTGATTGTCCTATTGCTAATCAACCTGTTGTTTAGCAGCTGGATCATGTTTTACTTTCGCATCCAGCATTGGTTTAACGACTATCCTAGCCTCATTGCCGAAAATTTAGATAACAGCGCCTTTGTCTACCGACTTGGCAGTAATACGGACAGCGATTCCCAGGCCAATATCCTGTTAACTAGCGCGGCGGATACCCTAGTTAAAGAGTTGGATAATGCCCCCTGGCCCCGCGTTGAGCGCTGGCTGCTGAACTTGGACAACAGTATTAATTCCGTTGCCGAAGGAATTGTCCTCAATGCGATAAATGAAGGCGTCTTTTGGAGCCTGGATGCCCCCCGTCCCAAATCTCTGTCCAATGGCTATCAGCTACGGTTACGCGCCAACTGGCTAGGACCCACTGCCCAACAAAATGGCTATTACGTTGAAAAAGTGTGCACCCTTTTACCCCGCACTCTCAAAAAAAATACCAATGACGAATCTCCTCAGAATTCAACCCCCACCGCCCAGGTAACCTGTGCTGATCAGACTACCAAGGTTGAGCGTCAGGGCATCCTTGAAGATGCGGCCACCTAGATGCCGATATATGTGGGGACGTTCCATGGAACGTCCCCACGTGACAAAAATTAAATGAGAGATAAATCCGCCTATGCTAAATCTGCCTCGCATCATCGTAGTTGCACGTAATGTCTTTTTAGAAGTCATTCGCGATCGCATCCTTTATCTAGCAGGGCTATTTGCTGTACTGATGGTGCTTGCCTCAGTATTGCTCCCCCCCGTTGCAGCTGGT
This sequence comes from Leptothoe sp. LEGE 181152, assembly GCF_032906605.1. Taxonomy (NCBI): domain Bacteria; kingdom Bacillati; phylum Cyanobacteriota; class Cyanophyceae; order Nodosilineales; family Cymatolegaceae; genus Leptothoe; species Leptothoe sp. LEGE 181152. Next base: position 308,256 of record NZ_JASATU010000068.1, on the reverse strand, counting down.
ACATCGGAAAAGATCTTTCTAGACCTGGGCATGGCAGCCATCAACCTATTTACCCTGGTGGTGGCGATCTTTGTAGGCACTAGTTTAGTCAACAAAGAAATCGAGAAAAAAACGGTGCTGGTGCTCATTGCCAAACCCGTTAGCCGGTTTGAAATTATTCTGGGTAAACACCTGGGGCTATCCGCTGTGATCGGGGTGCTAATGCTGGTGCAGACAGGCATTTTTATCGTGCTTCTTACCGTTCAACAAATTGAATTTCCAGCCGGGAGCATGTTGGTTGCGATCGCCTTCATGTATCTCGAAATGCTGCTTATGATCGCCATCACTATTGTATTTGGCGTCTTCACCAGCTCTCTACTCGCCACATTACTCTCATTTGGCACCTACCTAGTCGGCCACCTCAGCACCGACCTCCTCAAGCTCAGTCAGCTAGCCGAATCCGAAAATTTCCAGAAAGCCATAGAAGCCATGTATTTGGTCATTCCCGACCTGGAACGCCTCAACCTCAAAAACGAAGCCGTCTATGGTGCCACACTGCTGCCAGACCCTGGCACCTTAGCCCTAAACGCGGTCTACGCCTTAATCTATACAGCCCTTTTACTCCTCATCGCCGGTAACATTTTTACCCGCCGACAGTTTTGAGAGTCCAGCGGCCTCATTTACCTAAATTCCTTCCCAGATGCGACTATCCAGAATTTTCTTTAACTTGTTGGGACGGTTACAACTAGGTCCAAAAAAAATGATAGATAGTGGGAAAGAAAATAATTGCGAATATCATTAACCAATAAACAGTAATGAAAAATATAGATATTGAAGCATATAAATATTTACCCAAATTCATCGAAAAAGATGCCAAAAACTTATCTGGTCTGCAAGACACTAAAAACCTAAAGCCTCTTTTAACTTCAACCATAGAATTTTGGCAAAATTCTTCTACACCAAGAGCATCCACAAATACAAAATATCCGTCAGAGCCAGGAACAAAAAAGTTTCCATTAATCAAAACACGAAGTGCCATAAAACATAGCAAAAGAAAGCAGATAAAAGACATATCTGGCCCAAAAACCTGCCTAACAAAAACCATATTTGCCAACAAAAGTAACAACAATATGTCCATTGCGATGCCAGCAATCGAGACTTTAATTTTTTTACCTTTGTCTTTCCAGAAAGACACCGAGTCTACTGATGTATAAACAACAGGAATCATCCCTTGCAGAAGCGCCAAACCCATGCTGTTAGAGTATCCCCCAAGCCATTTATAGATAAGATAGTGCGCGCTTTCGTGAAGAAACGTAGTCAGTGCAATTAAAAATAGTACAATCAAAGAAATAAGTACCTGCGGGAGAGTAATGAGACTCGCCAAGTGGATAAACTCAATGTTATAGTTTTCTCTCGCAGCTAACAGTAAAATATTACCTAAAACAAGTAAGAAATAAGTCAGTATTGAAAATTTCTGAAAAATTTTATTCGAACAGGCCTTTTCCAGCCAGGTCCCCTTTAAATCTACTGAAAATAGCTTAAAAAATTGGAAATTACCTCTCATTTCCCTTTTCAAATTCAGCCCGAATTTCCTTTTTAAGATCGCCGCTAATTTCAGAAAGGCATAGTCAAAGATCGTCTTTTTTTGCATCCTGGCAATATCTACAGCCAGTTTTCTTTGCTCCTCTAAGCTAAGCAGTAACTTCAACCTGCGAGCATGTCCTATAAGCTCTTCAACAAATTCAACATCAAAATCAAATTTATCTTTATAAATATTAAAAATTATCTGGTAGTCAGGTGTTTTAGCATACTGTTTGATCATTTCATATTCGATTTTACTTAAGCGCAAAATTGCCTGATTGATCTGGTTTCTCAGCACCAAGGCGTCGTTTTCATAATCAATATAAACAACTTCAAAGTTTTTATTTAGCGCTTCTTGCATATTTCCAATATAGTGTCTAACTGATGTCCTTCTTGCCAACTAAAACGACGTTTAGAACTGTTTCATCAGCCCCATCTAAGCCCAACACCTCATTTAACTCATCATCGTAATAGCCTCCACAAGCACAACATCCCAAGTCCATGGCCGCACAAGTCAAGTACAGATTTTGTGTAATGGCACCTGCATCAATCAAAGCAAACCGCAAACCTCGATCTTGATATTTGTATGCAGTTCGATTTAAGCATCCCGCCAGAATAATGATTCCAGAAACGTTCACAAAATCCATATCAGCTCGACTAAGTGAAAAGAAAATCTCTTGGACGATTTCTTTAACATTGTTATCCCGAAAGCCCCCCCTCGGCACAAGTCTATCCAGAGTAACTTGCTCTTGATTATAATGGTAAACCCCATTCTCTAAACCAACCGTATTTGAACTGATCAAGAACAACTCAATTGGGTATAGGCCTCCACCAGAACCTATGTTTCGCCTTGCAGGCATGCCCCTCATAATCGGTTTGTCATCATCTTTTCTTTTCGCAGGGTCTAAAATAAAACAACCGCCTTGCAACACTTTTGATAATTCATCAAAGGTGATTCCTTCAGGAGAATAATGGCGGTTGCTTTGTCGACGATGATAGATTTCCTGTAGACTATCTAACAGCTCACAGGCTGAGTTGTCGTCTGACAAGTCTGGCAAAGGTATACTTTCGAACGAGCTGAGTTCTGCGCTATTGTTGCAGATATGTCGCACAATATATGAGTTACTCGTAATCTCATGAACGTGCTTACCGAAATCATCAACGTTATATCGCGTAATCTTTGAGACTTCTATAAAGTCATATGATTCTGGACTTAAATGCTTGTCATAAAATGCATTGTGATGTTTATCCTTAACATCTACAAGGTAATAATTATTCTGACCTCTCATGTTGTCTACATCCTTCTCTAATTTACGGTTAAAAGTCGTTTGAACGCCCTAAAATTAAAATTTTATACTCCACCAATGCGAAAATTTGAGTGTTCCTATAGGCAAACACCAAATTTGAACGTAGCCAAGGTGTTAGATTCAACAATCATGGGAAGGGATGGGGCAAGCGTGTAAATAAATGGTTGTTTTCGTTGAAGATATCCGAGCCTAGAAATGGATAATTATGGACGCCGGTAAGGTATGCCCATCCTGGCACAACAACTCGCATCGTGAAATAATTAACACTGGCCGCATCCGGCGTGGTTGATTCGTAATATAGAACTTTGTTGAAATCAAATTGTTGATATTTATCAAGAATATCCTGTAAAGAGGTTATTTTTTTCTCGTTTGGCTTGAAGAAAATTTTATCACTAACATCCTCGAAATTCATGGCGTCACGAATAACCGGCACCTCTTTTCTGTGTTCGGGGAAATTATTGTAGTAAGCAAAATGTTTTTCGAAACTGTCCAATGAGTCAAAATCATTCAACTTCTTTTGATCGCCCCACAATTGCTTGTTGTAAAGCATAATTGCATAATCAACCCCCTGATAAGCTTCTAGCGCTGCTTTCATTAAAGATTGGCGCTTATCGAAAGCAGCCGCTGAGCCCGTCGATTGGTAAACTTTGCCCTTGTACTTAAAATACATAAAAACAACAGCAGCCTCAATGCAAGAGATAGGCGACAAATCAAATATTTTCATTTGCACCGCTGGATTATCGTACAAATTGGCTATCTTCGGATCGTCACCAAAGGCCTCCAGAATCATGCTTGGTGAATATTGTGGCAACCGTAATCTATTCTGGTTGTACCAAAAATTGCAGAAGGCATGCCTTTCAGCACATTCACAAAATCCTCCCTGAATAGCATGCTTTGGAGTAGGCCCAGCTGCCAATCCGGTAGTCGTGGTATTGAAGATATGAACTCTCTCAAAACAGTCAGGGCGATAACCAAAAAAGATTAAAAATGCTGGCACATAACAAGGTTCGTTATTAGACATCAAGTCATGGCACAGTACCCAATTTATCTCGTCGCTTGGTCGCAGCCTTGAAGCGAGGAAACCTTCTTTCTCATATTGAAAACCGGCATAAAGTATTATTTCATCTGGATGCAAAGCATTGCCTATTTTAACGATGTCTTCGTAGGCTCCACGCACCAACATACTGCTGTCATAAATGGTAGAGCAATATCTTTCATAGAATTCTCCAATGACGGCGGCATCTGCGTCAGTTTCGCCAAAAGCAATCGCTCCAGCGGTGAGTTTTGATAGTTTACTGCCCAGCATGTCAAGGTTTGATCCCTCGCAGACACTTTGGTACAAATTGCTGGGCAAAAAGCTCCTATTAGGGATTCTGTACAACTTGCCGTTGATGAGTCCCGCCTCTTTTTCGATCAATTCATTTCGAAAATGCATAGATTTAAATATTGACAGGGGTCTTATGGTAGTAGGGGTTACAAACGTCACAATGCGGGATTTTTAATACCCTAGCGCGGGAAACCTGAAAATCGAAATTGTCAAATGTGATACTTCTGCCGATCAAAGACGAATATGTCCCTTCTGTGATGAAGTATTTGTTTAATTCGATTTCTAAATAATTCAGCGCGGCTTCAAAGTAAGGCGTTTTGGTTATGTCAAATAGGTGCAACGAATTTTTGTTAAAACTTTCAATAAAGGAAAGATATTTGGTTGAATTTTCAAAGTTTACGATTTTTCTTTTCGCGTAACACTGCAAACAAGGACTCTTGAATCTCGGCGCGGAAACAGGCCCCAACGTAAACGATGAATTATCCATGCTCAGGTGGAACAAGGTAAATCCGTCTTTATAGGCTTTTTTATTTAATTGTAAAAAGCGATTATAGTCTTTAAATATAGGGGCAACAACCAAAGTTAATGTGGCCTTTTCTAAGTCGGTGTCGAAATTTTCAATATTTACCCATTCGAATTTTTGTAGGCGCTGACTTAAGGCATTGAAAAGAACATGATTATTTTCTAATGTGGAGAAAATGCCAATGGTCGCCTTGGTAAAGGGAGTAGCTTGAACAGGTGTAACAATTTCGTTGGCAATTAACCAATCTATGATTTGAACAAAAAGCTCCTTGTCGTCATCGAGTTTATGCTTAACTTGCTCAAAAACGCGATCAGGGTTGGGTTCATCTTTTAAATACTGCAAGATGTCCCCAACGATCTGACTTTGCTCACCTTTCGCCTGCATTAACTGATGATCGCCTTTTGAAAAGAAAAGCGTATCTTCATTGGAGAATATGGAAGTGTTAGTCAACGCTAGTAATTTAGTCATCTGAATAAAGAACAATCCTACCTGAAGAAATTCGCTCTACACCATACTAGTGGTCCATCAACGTTCACAGTGGGAGCACATTAATTGTGTTGTTGTAGCGGGTGTAGCCCGCTACAACAACACAGCACATTAGACACCTGCACAAGGAGTATTCCTTCAAATACAATAGCTACAGGTGTAGCAAGAGGACAGGGAACAGCGGTAGAAGATACTCACTCAGCCCTGTTTTCCACAGGTTCAAGGAATCATACATAGTCTTAGCTTCCCAGAATCCTTGTGAGTTTCCTCATAAAGTTGTTATAGAGGCGTTATAGCCACCTTATCCTACACCCCTACACAGCAGCTACAGCAGCAGCTACAGCAGGCGGCAGCGACAGGTCTCTCACTCATATATGCTGGTCCATTCCTTTTTTCCACAGATTCAAGGGTCAATGATAGCTTTGTCTTTTCTAGAGTCCCTGCGACTTCCCCATTAGATGGCATTGTAGATAATTTTTTCACAACTTAATCACTCCAATTTTAGTAGTACGATAATCACTCTAGTGAAGCATTAGCAAATTAATCCGTCCAAAGACAAAATGTCATGTTAATAATTCCTTGTACTTCACTACATAGCCTAAGATTCTTCTCATGATGGATAAGCTTCCAATCCTGTGCTTTTGGACAACTTAACTATTACAGAAATCCTTGGCGGAAAAAATCCTGAAAAGTTCAGGTTTATTCAGGTTTAAATTCAGATTTATTCAGGTTTATTCAGGTGTTATACCAATTCTCATAGAATAAGCTACTGGGCTCTGGCTATAACGAAGTGGAACAAAGTCCAACATTTCTCCAGGTGCCAAAGACAAAGCTATATGAGTTTTTAGCAACAGCCAGAGAAAGTGAAATGAGGGCTGACCACGAATTACGCCCATGGGTGAGAGCTTTGCGGCCATGCCAGTAGAAGATTATGGTCGAGGAATGAAATCATAGAACAACAACCATTCCTGTAGGGGCAGGTCTCATACCTGCGTAGGCGTTCCCTTCGACTCCGCTCAGGGAACGCTAGCTCAATCGGTTGGATGGTGGGCCGTGCCCGCCCTACAGGATATTCTCAACGTTTAAAACAAAGCCTGGTAAGATATCTCCGCCCTTAAGCTGTTGTGGATCTTGTAATACTTCAACAGTCTGACCCGGACGATAAATCTCCACAGCTTTCTCCTGCGGGTTAATCAACCACCCCAACCGCACACCGTTTTCCCGATACTCTTCCATTTTTGCTTGCAGCATTACCAATCGATCCGTTACAGAACGCAGCTCTATGACAAAATCAGGCGCAATGGGAGGAAACTTTTCCCGGTCTGCGGGACTCAGTGCTCCCCAACGACTACGCTCAATCCAGGATGCATCGGGAGACCGCTCTGCTCCATTAGGTAACTTAAAGCAGGTGGACGAATCAAACGTATAGCCCAGTTTGACCTGTCGATTCCATAGATTCAAATCAGTCGTGATATCAGCATTACGACGACCGCTTTCACCACCTGTAGGGGACATAATTACCAATTCTCCCTGGGCAGAACGCTCAAATTTCACATCTGGGTTGGCTCGACAAAGCTGATAAAACGCCTCGTCTGTCAGGATACCAACCGGGTCAAGGGTAATGGTGAAAGCAGTCATGGGCAAAAACGCTAAGATTAGCCATTGCTGATTCAGATTATAGAAGATCGGTTTATTCCATGAAGCATGTCAAACCTTGGGTCACCCTGATCACTGCCCTCGCTGTTCTGTTTCCCAGCACCTCAGCCAGCGCCTACTGTCGTGCTGACCTCACCCGAGAAATTGACACCATCGCAGCCCAGCCTCTACTCAAAAAAGCTCGCCTCGGTGTGCTGATTGAAACCCAGTCCGGTCAGGTCATTTACAGTCGCGATGCCGATCGCTACTTCGTGCCCGCCTCTAACGTTAAATTACTCACAACAGCAGCGGCCCTATTTAGTCTGGGGCCTAACTTCACCATTCGTACCTCAATCTATGGTGAGTCTCAGACAAATAGCCTGCAAGTGGTGGGCCGAGGCGACCCCACATTTAGCGACGAGCAACTCAACAACCTGGCCAGCCAGCTCAAAACCCAGGGCGTTAGCAATATCAGTAATCTCCTTGGCAATGACACCTATTTTGCTGGACCCACTGTTAATCCCAACTGGGAATGGGAAGACGTCCAGGCCGGTTATGGAGCCCCTGCCAATAGCTTAATTATTAATGCCAATGAGCTGGGCCTCACCCTTTACCCTCAGGCGGTCGGCCAACCTCTACGGGTGGAATGGGACGACCCTGCCCTACAGCGCCAATGGCAGATTGACAACTTTTCCCGCTCCGTTGCCGCTGGCCAACCAGAATATATCGACATTGGTCGTGACCTGAGCCGCCCCATTTTGCGAGTTTACGGTCAGCTTATTTCCGGAGCCGCCCCCGACACCGCGTCAGTTGCCGTCCCCAATCCTGCCGATTATTTCATTAACCGCTTTCGCCAAAGCCTCAACCTTCAGGGCATTACTGTTAACCAAAGCAGACTCACAACCTCAGCCCCCAATGGCCCAGAGCTAGCCGCCGTGACCTCACCGCCCCTCGCTCAATGGATCGTGCGCACCAACCGCAACAGTAAGAATATCTATGCCGAGGCCATGCTGAAATCCCTAGGAGCCAAAAGTGATGAAGATGCCACTGCCGCCGGCATTATGGCCGTAGAAACCATTTTGCAACGGGCCGGTGTCAACCCAGAACTCTATGAAATTGTCGATGGCTCTGGTCTATCGCGCCATAACCTGGCCACCCCCCAAGCCTTTGTCGACACCCTCCAGGCCATGGCCCAATCCCCCCATGCCACTATCTATCGCAACTCCCTAGCTGTAGCGGGCAGCAGTGGCACCCTCCGCAATCGTCTAGGTGGCATTCGCTTTACCGGTAAGACAGGGGCTGTCAGTCACAACGCATCCCTGTCTGGTTACCTAGAACCCGCCAACTATGCCCCCTTAGTGCTCAGTATCATCATCAATAACTTGGATCAGCGTGGCAGCGTGCTGCGGCGACATATCGACGACATCGTCAAAGTTGCTGCCCAATTGAATGACTGCTAATCTGGCTAGCCAAAATGTGGAAAATACTGACCCCGTCCAGGCAAATTAGACGAGAGTCATCAGCCACCTGGGAATATTGCAGGGGGGTAAGTTAATATATAACCTTACTTAATACTTTTTTTAGGTTCCTATCTCTACAAATATTCCTTAACGTTCCCTGCTGATTCGTAGGCAAGGAATTACTGATATTCCCTAGCATCGCATGTCTCGCTTTTCCTCTCGCCAAGAACATCTCGATTATTACTACCAGCAGATTCAAACGGTTATTTTGTCGCGTCAAAATCCAGTGACAGGTCTGCTGCCTGCGAGTACCGCTGTTAATACCCACGGCGACTACACGGATGCCTGGGTTCGAGACAATGTCTACAGCATCATGGCGGTGTGGGGACTGGCCCTAGCCTATCGCAAAATTGATGAAAACCTGGGGCGTACCTACGAGCTAGAGCAAAGCGTTACTAAACTTATGCGCGGTTTGCTGTTTGCCATGATGCAACAAACGGCCAAAGTGGAAACGTTTAAACGCACACAAGATCCATTGGATTCACTCCATGCCAAGTACGATACACCCACCGGTAGCACCGTGGTTGGCGATGATGAATGGGGCCACCTACAGTTGGATGCCACCTCGGTTTATCTGTTGATGCTGGCGCAGATGACCAGTTCGGGACTACAGATTATCTACACCCGTGACGAGGTCGACTTTGTTCAAAATTTGGTTTACTACATCGGTCGTGCCTATCGCACAGCTGATTATGGTATTTGGGAACGGGGCAATAAACTCAACCACGGTAAGCCTGAGTTGAACGGTAGTTCAGTCGGTATGGCTAAAGCAGCCCTGGAAGCCATGAATGGCCTGAACCTGTTTGGTGTGCGTGGCGGCCACGGCTCAGTTGTCCATGTTCTACCTGACGAAATTGCCCGTACTCGCATTACTTTAGAATCTTTGCTGCCTAGGGAATCGGGTTCTAAAGAAATCGATGCCGCCCTCCTCAGTGTGATTGGCTTTCCTGCCTTTGCCGTTGATAACCCTGAGCTATTGCAAGCGACCCACGATGCCATTGTGGAGAAGCTACAGGGACAATATGGCTGTAAGCGTTTTCTGCGAGATGGGCACCAATCTGTTGTTGAAGATGCTGAGCGCTTACATTATGAGCCGGGTGAACTCAAGGCCTTTGAGCATATTGAATGTGAGTGGCCCTTATTTTTCTGCTACCTGCTGCTCAATAGTCTCTTCCGTAATCAGGGTGCTCAGGCGGCTTTCTATCGAGAGCGGCTGGAGGCTTTGGCGCTCAATAAAGATGGCTTAGAACTGTTACCTGAGCTTTATTATGTGCCCATGGCAGTGATTGAAGCGGAGCGCGAAAATCCCCACAGCCAAATTCGTGAGCCCAATGACAATGTGCCCCTGGTCTGGGCCCAAAGTCTTTATTACATGGGGCAAATGCTCCAGGACGGGCTGATTACCTTGGGTGATATTGATCCGTTGGCCCGGCATCTAAAGGTGGGGCAAAATCGTCAGCCCATTGTGCAGGTTTCGCTGCTATCAGAAGACAGTGACCTACAGCGAGAGTTAGCCAACTATGGCATTGAGACTCAGGTGTTAGAACAAATCGATCCGGTTCAGGTGCGAACATCGACCGATTTAGCCGACCTCTATGCCCAAATTGGCTGTAATGAGAAATTAGCAACAACGGGGCGTCCTGATCGTCGTCTGCGCAGTTTGACCACGTCACGCATCTTTCGCATTCAGCGCGAGACGGTTGTCTTTGTGCCAGCTTTTTTAGATCCCAGTCAGTTCTATATCACCCTCGACTATCAGTTTTTGGTGGCCCAGATTCGGAGCGAACTGGCCTACATTCATGAACATTGGAACGAGCCAGGCCGCCCGACGGTTACCTTGCTATTGACCCATCGCATGTTTGAGTTGGGGCATAAAGCCATCAATGATTCCCCGCTGCTACAGTTGATTTTTGAGTTAAAAGATGGTGAGTGTAATGGCGTCCCCATTAAGGTAGGCTCTCTGTTTCAGCTGATGCTAACGGCGGCCACTGAGCGCATAGAAGATGTGCCTTTGCCGAATTCAGGTGAGACGCTGTCGTCTTACACCATGCCGATTTCAGCCTATCTGCCCCTGTCCGATAGCAATACGAAGCCCCTCAGTCAGATTCAGGAGCTAGATCTGGAACGAGAAACGGATGGTTGGCGGCTACTGCAATCTCTTAAAGCGTCTGACAACCTGTATGAGCAAATTGAACTCCTCAGTAATTTGTGTCGCTTAGAAAATCTGGCCTTTGATACTGGCTGGGGGGCAGAAACGGGTGAAACAGTAACCCTGGCCAATTTATTGAATGAGATTTATATCAAAGCCGGGCGTTTAGAGCTGTGGGGCATTGTGCGCAGGGCAGCGGGTTTGCTCAATAAGATGGCCATTGGTCTAGCGGATGCGGCCACTGAACTGTTGGTGCGTCAGAAACAGATTGCGGTGGGTAAGGCCTACAGTGAGGCCTCCCTCATTACTGATCCGCTATCGCCGAAGGAATTACTGACCAAGATCAATGAGTTTTGTGGTGAGGATATTCGCGATCGCACCCTCACCCAAGAAATCCTGATTTACCTCAGCGTTCTCATCACCTCAGAACCCGAACTGTTCGAAGGCCTACTCACCCTACGCATCAGCTATGTAATCTTGTTGATTAACAGTGAGATTTGCCGTGAGCAACACTGCACCCAGGATGAAGCCTACGAAACCCTCATGGCCATGAGTCCTTTCGAAATCAAGATGCGTCTGCGGCAGGTCTTGGCAGGTTACGAAGGATTAGATAACAATCTGTTTCGCCAGGAATCTATTCAGTCCCGTAAACCCCAATCCGTCAACTGGGTGGTCCTCCCTCTGGCTGAAGAAACTGACCTCTCCGAAGAAGAAGACTGGTTGCACAAACGTCAGCGAGAAGGTGGACTACATCGCGTACCCGAAGACTTTTATCCACGGGTATGGCGACTGCTGAAACACTGTAAAGGCATCGTCATCGGCGACAAACTAGAGCGGCGTAATCGACTCGTCAGCGAGCTTGTTTTGTCCGATACGACCCCTGAAGAAAAAGACTTTGCCCTCCGCATCGAGCACCTGTTCAATAAAATTCAGGCCCCCGAATACCGTCAAGTCAATGTTGAAGCCCTGATGGAACTTTCAGAACTCTTTGACCTCAACCCTGACTGGCAGGTAGACGACTATATCGTGCTCGATGTCCTCGTCGGTCACGCTGTCCGTCTCGCCTGGATCGATGGCGGCGACCATCGCGCCCATCGTTATCTTCAAGATAAAGCCAAAGCCTGGCGCTCGTTTTACCAAGATTCTCCCCACTGTTGCGCCAAATACATTGCTCGATCAATGCAGTTCTTGATTGAGCTAAACGAGGGAGAGGTATTGCCAACGTAGTATTTTGCAAAATTGTTTTTGGCAATGGTGTAGGGGCGTTCCGTGGAATGCCCCTACACCATTGCCCCCAATCTCCCGCCAGCCGCTACAATAGGACACGTTCTATTTCACCCACTGTCCACTATGACCGCTGCGGCACCTGCAAAGACCGAGTACGAAGCCGTCATTGGCTTAGAGATCCACTGCCAACTCAGCACCAATACGAAAATTTTCACCCCCAGCTCAGCGGAGTTTGGGGCAGATCCCAACACCCACATTGACCCCATCACCGTGGGCATGCCTGGGGTATTACCGGTGCTCAATGAAAAGGTTTTGGAATATGCGGTCAAAACAGGCCTGGCTTTGAATTGCCAGATTGCACCCTATAGCAAGTTCGACCGTAAGCAATACTTCTATCCTGACTTGCCGAAGAACTACCAAATTTCCCAGTACGACCTGCCCATTGCTGAGCATGGTTGGATTGAGATAGAACTGGTGGATAAAAAAAGCGGCAATGTAGAACGCAAGAAAATCGGCATTACCCGTCTACACATGGAAGAAGACGCCGGTAAGTTGGTCCATGCCGGTAGCGATCGCCTTGCAGGTTCCACATATTCATTGGTGGACTACAACCGAGCAGGCGTTCCCCTCGTCGAAATCGTCTCTGAACCTGATTTGCGCACGGGCAAAGAAGCCGCTGAGTATGCCCAGGAAGTCCGCCGCATTGTTCGCTACCTGGGCGTTGGCGACGGCAACATGCAGGAAGGCTCGCTCCGTTGCGATGTCAATATTTCCATCCGCCCCAAAGGTCAAGAAGCCTTTGGGACCAAGGTGGAAATCAAAAACATGAACTCCTTCAGCGCCATTCAAAAGGCGATTGATTACGAAATTGAGCGTCAGACAGAAGCAGTTGAAAGTGGCGACGAAGAGATTGTTCAAGAAACCCGTCTGTGGGATGAAAGCACCCAGGTTACTAAGAGCATGCGCTCTAAGGAAGGTTCTAGCGACTACCGCTATTTCCCAGAGCCTGACTTGCCTCCCATTGAGGTGTCAAAAAAGCAGCTCGAAACTTGGAAAGCTGCGCTACCTGAGCTGCCCGCCGATAAACGTCATCGCTATGAAACTGATCTAGGCCTGTCTGCATATGACACCCGTGTGTTGACAGATGATAGTTCTATTGCCAACTACTTTGAGCGCACCATTGCCACTGGTGCTGATGCAAAAGTATCTGCCAACTGGGTCATGGGCGATATCGCTGGTTACCTCAATGCTGAGAAGCTATCCATTGGCGATATTGGGTTAACCCCTGAAGGGCTGGGTGAAATGGTAACTCTGATTAGCTCTGGCACCATTAGCAATAAAATCGGTAAAGATCTTCTGCCCACCTTACTCAAGGAAGGTGGTTCACCTAAGGCCATCGTCGAAGAAAAAGGCCTCGTCCAGATTTCTGACCCTGCTGCCATTGAAGCCATCATCGATGAAGTCATGGCAGATAACCCAGATGAATTAGCCAAGTATCGTGCTGGCAAGAAGAAGCTGCAAGGTTTCTTTGTGGGTCAGGTCATGAAGCGCTCCGGTGGAAGAGCAGATCCTAAATTGACCAATCAGTTACTCGGCAAAAAGCTAAATGGGTAGACTGGACGTGTTGTTGATGGGCGGTTATCCTGTTTCAGGACATTGAAAAGCGCCTATCGTAGGCTCTAGGCTCGCATTTAGGGTTTTAAGGATGGTCAAAAACGTCCACATGATGGTTTGAGCCACTGACTTTACACTGACTTCATACTTGTAAAGTTCTAGCAAGATTCGCAAAAAAACTGAATAGGGGGTTACACCCCACATCCCATCCGTGGCATACTATGTTAAGTAGATGCACCCTGATGGTTGGAGAGCTTGTAGCTCTCCTTTTTTTTGAGTATTTTTTGGCGGCAAAAGTTTTTTTAGATATAGGATTTTTGTCGCAGCGGCAGCCCCCTGCTGTACTCAAACCTCTCACCCTAAAGAATAGGTTCTCGATCGCTACAGAGGTTAACAGAGAACTCTTTTAGGGTTATTCCTCGGGTAGAATTTAACTAATCCTTAAGGTTTCATTGTGTGAAGACTTCAGTTATGGGGTGCTCAACAATGACACCTATGTGTGAAATCTATCTATAACGAGCACGTTATGCTGCATTTTTCTAGCCCCAAAGGTATGCATTAGGCACGGGAATTTTCCTGTGCCTTTTTAGTATCTACGGCTAGGGCAGCTTTAAGCCTTTTGATATCTCTCAGAATCACCATGACTTATAACTTTGACATCGTCGGAGTCTCTCCAGTTTGGAATTTCTTTAAACATCAGCAGTATGTAGAGCAGTCGCCTAATCGCAGCTGTGCTTATTTGGGTAGCTACGAGTGCACCCTGGATGGCTTTATTGAGGCGACATCGCTGATCTATAAAAAGCCGGATTGGGATTGGGATAAGGTTGTCAGTGAAATGGTAACCTTTTGGTTAAATGCTGGGGATCATGTGAGCCAGTGGAAGAAAGAGTTGGCCCAGGCCGAAGAGACCAGTTTGCTTGTGGGTCGAATAGCGAATTTTCAGAGTTTACGTACCGAATTTGAAGGATTAATCGAAAATTGAACGCATCCCTCCGTAGGAGGAGGCTTGTCCCCCCTACGGAGGGATCAAACGCATGTATGTCAAGAGATGCATCGCCTTCAAAAGATCAAAGCTTACCCTAAATGTTTTACTTGCTTCGTTTCTCTTACAGCCCATAGAATTCAACAACGTGTGCAAATTGTCTTAACAATCTGAGATATTTGGCTTACGTTATATGTCCGTATAAAGCCACGACTTCACGTATCAAACATTACGTAAAAATTCAGGGTATTTTCGCAGTTTTTATCCAACTCAGCTCAGAATTAGCGGAGACTAGAGTCATGTCAACGAATTAAATGCCATGTCTCTAGATGAATTTGAGCAGTATTATCGCGAAATGATGGGCAATGCCCTTAATCAGCTTCAGCGAGTAACACTGCTTTCATCAAACCTGCAAGGAACCGTAGAAGAGATTAGTGTCTCTTTGCAACAACTCAGCCGCACAACAGAAGAATTTATTAGCGATCAGCGCCAAAAACCTGATGATGAGCCAGGTTCTGAGTCTTGACCCTTCCTCTCGTGCCTCCCCCGCTCTTGGGAGGCTCTCTCCTCAGGGGCTCTCTCCTGAGAGACATTCTCCTGGGAGGCATTCTCCTGGGAGGCATTCTCCTGGGAGGCATTCTCCTGGGAGGCATTCTCCTGGGAGAGCCTCTCGTAAGAAATAGGTTTGGGTGGCAGCTTTAACAAAGAGAGAATTTTGCTGTTGAGGGTGACTGGCAAAATAGGTTTAACCATATAGTCGGTTGCTCCAGCTGCTAATGCCCTGCGACGATCAGCTTGAAACGCATAGCCACTGACAACCAAAATAGGGATGGCGTGAAATTGGGCATGGTTTCGAATTGCCTGGATCAGCGTGACTCCATCTATGTGAGGTAGCTTGATATCTAGCAATACCAAATGGGGTAAAAACTCCTGCATAATCTCAATACAGTTGTTGCCATCAGCCAGTGGCAATACCCGGTAGCCGCATTGCTCTAAAAAGTCTGCAAACAACACACGGTTACCATAATCATCTTCGATCAGTAATATACGGCGTTGCTCTTCTGGAAAATTCATAAGCAGTTGCAGCGCACTTGCAGGCTAATCAACATTGATTGGCAGATGTAACATTTACAAGACCCGGTTGAAACAAATCTCTTAATGGTTGAACTAGGACCTCATTTGACAGGACACAGTAATGATTTGCTGTGTTGCTATATACGTACGAATACTGGGCTCCATTTTTTCGTCGTATAAATCATACCCATACGTGTCATAAAAATACTTGGTACACCTAAGGATAATCACCTGTAATATCTGGGGTGTTTGAAGTGTATACGTTTAGGCTTGTTTCTTCATCAGTAAAGTTTCTATACACTGAATTTATTTTTTCTATTCATAAACTCAACGATGTGCTGAGCAGCCTGTTCTAAAATCTCAGGGGATTGCACGAGAGCAAAACGAACGTAGCCTTCGCCAGATTTTCCGAACCCTCTACCCGGGGCTAGTGCTACACCAGTGGCCTCTACCAGACGCACACAAAAGTCAATGGAATCGTTAAATTCTTCAGGGAGCCTGGCCCAAAGGTACATAGTGGCGTCAGGGCTAGGCACTGCCCAACCGTAGTGATTGAGGGCGTTAACCATGGCATCACGCCGGTTTTTGAATGTATTAACGGTGGCACGCACACAGTCCTGTGGGCCGTTTAGGGCTGCGATCGCACCCCGCAAAATTCCTTGATACTGATTAAAATCCACCGTTGCTTTGACCTGACGCAGTGCCAAAATCAGCTCTGGGTTACCAATGGCATAGGCAATGCGAAACCCCCCCATGTTGTAAGCCTTGGAAAAGCTAAAAAACTCAATGGAGCAGGTCTTGTCTCGATCCGCTTGCAACACCGACGGCGCAGGTTTTCCATTGAAGCAATGGTCGGCGTAGGGAAAGTCATGGACCAGCACCAGGTCGTGTTTCTGGCAAAAGGCTACGGCCTCTGCAAAAAAATCAGGTGTTGCCGTAGCTGTCGTGGGATTGTGGGGATAGCTCAGCACCATTAGCCGTGCCTGGGCGATTACTGCTGCTGGGATGTCGCTGAACACGGGCAAAAAGTCTTTTTCTGCCAGTAACGGCATGGAATAAATTTGCCCGTTGGCCAGGTGAATACCCCCTGCATGGGAGGGATAGCAAGGGTCTGTCAGTAAGGCAAAATCCCCTGGATTCAAAATTGCCAAGGGTAAATGGGCCGTGCCTTCCTGGGAGCCAATGAGCGGTAGGACCTCTGTCTCTGGATCCACTGCAATACCAAACTTCTGGGTGTACCAGCGAGCGGCTGCCTGGCGAAAGGCTCGGGTACTTTCAAATAGGTTGTAACCATGGGTGATCGGGTCATGGACAGCTGTTGCGATCGCATCCAAGACATGGACTGGCGTCGGTAAATCCGAAGACCCCAGTGATAAATCTACGATTGTCTTACCTGCCGCCCGCGCCCTGCCCTTAGCTCGATCCATATCGGCAAAGACGTTGGTTTGAAGAGGGGCGAGGCGATTGGCAAATTGCATGGGAAAAGGGAGTGGGCAATAGTTTTATCTTAAACCCATTGCCTAATGGCTTGAGGGTGGGCAATGCCCACCCTACAGATGGTCCAATTATAAATTGTCCAATTCTTGCTTCAATGCCTCTAACTCGGCATCAACAGCTTTATTAACCGGAGCATCTACTGGCTGCTGGACGTCAGCGGGGGGCAGAGCTTCCTGATTAACGGAACCACCCGACAGCTGGGCTTTCATGGCCGCCAGTTCTGAATCGACATCGCTGCCTGCTTCTAAGCTCGCAAACTGACCTTCGAGGTCGGCACCGGCTAGCTCGGCAGCGGCCTGGCCACGGGCTTCCATCTCAAGGATTTTTTCTTCCATGCGCTCAAAGGCACCGACGGAGCTGTTGGTGCTGAGATTGCCCACGGTTTGCTGTAGCTTTTCGTTGGCCTTAGCCGCACTGGCACGGGCCTTGAGCATGTTTTTCTTGGTCTTATACTCAGAAATTTTGCTTTCTAGACCAATCAGATTACGCTTCAGGGTATCCACTGAAGCCGTCTGCTGGTCGAGCTGGGTCTTTAGGGCTGCCGCTGTCTCGGCATGGCTCTTTTTACGGACGAGGGCTTCACGGGCCAGGTTTTCATCACCCTTTTGCAAGGCTAGCTGGGCGCGCTGAGTCCAAACGTTAGCTTCTGACTGAGCTTTTTCCTGCTGCTGCTCCACCCGCTTTTTGCTTGCGATCGCACCTGCCACAGCCTGGCGCATTTGTACCAGATCCTCCTGCATATCCATGATGCTTTGCTCAAGAATCTTTTCAGGATCTTCGGCCTTACTTACGGCATCGTTGACATTTGCGCGGATAAGTCGGCTAACGCGATCAAATAACCCCATTGGTCTTCCTTGTCCTTGATAAGTTTGTGTTTGGGTTTGAGTGCATAGGGCGTTGATCAGACGGACCATATTACAGCACCTAATGGCACCTAGCGCTTTAGTTTTAGCACACGTTGCCGCACCACAGAGGTGTGGATAAGCGCCTATGCATATCTTCTAGGATCTCTAAAGAAATGATATTTTCATCAGATTTATTAAAAAATTTTAGACCTGACGGGTGTGGGCTATAGGATGCCTTAGTTTTTGGGTATTAATGTAACTAAGTACATATGAAATATTCTTGATGAATGCCCCCATATATTGGGCCTGCATCTTTAATAGGTACTTATAAGCGCTTAATCGCAAAGCAATTAAGCGTATTGGAATCAGGTAAACCCAGCTTTAGCAGCGCTTGGCAACGGGTCTTGTAGCATCCACTACCTGAAGAAATTTAGCTAGTAACATTTGTCTTTTAAGATGCATTTCCTTAAACGCCACCTTCCGGTTGGTTTATCAGACATAAGGATGGCTATAGCTAACCTATTCAGGCCGTGGCTAAGCTTGGTGATTCTGAGTCTTTTGCTAACCATTATTGGATCTTTTCAACCGGTCCAGGCCCATCGGCCCCATGATGTGGTCACCCAAGTCAAGCTTTCGCCCAGTTATAGCACCGATCAGACGGTCTACACAGTAGTGCGGGGCAATTTACTAAAGTCCGTTGATAAAGGCGAACACTGGCGACGGATTGTCCAGGGACTAGATACCCTCACGCCGCTTTCAACACTGACCATTGATCAAGTTGAGGGCAAAATGTTGGCCCTCGGTACCCATGGTGATGGCATTTTCATCTCCAATGACGAAGGTGAAAGTTGGCGTCGTTCTAGCGATGGCTTAGGGGCCCAGGACATTGGCTTGGTGCATAGCCTATCTAGCCAACCTCAGGTGATGATGGCTGCTGGGACAGAAGGGGGACTATTTCGAAGTGTAGACAGTGGTCAAAGCTGGTCCTCGGTTGTGGATGCCAACCAGCTATTTCGAGCGCTGACTGATGCAGATGGCGTTCTATGGGCTGGGGATGAGACGGGGCAACTGTTCCGTTCAGATGATACTGGTCAAAGTTGGCAATCATTGCTCACGGTGGCAGACGACTCGATTACAACCCTTGCGTCTAATGGCACGGTTGTGTACGTGGGAACTGCTTCTAAAGGGGTGTTTCGACTAAATCCTGGGACCTTAGAAATCCTTGAGGTCAATAAGGGGTTAGAGGATTTACGGATTCAGGATGTGAAAACCCTGCCGGGTAATTCTAGGGGAGTCATGATTTCTAGTTGGGATCAGGGCATCTCTATCTCTTTGGATAGTGGTGAGACCTGGACTGATTATCCCCATGGTCTAAAGAAAGATCGGCAAGCTGATGAGTTTGAGACCCATCACTTTAGTGAGATTGCTATATCGGACAATTTTGTTGACGACAAAACCGTATTTTTAGGTGGCTTTAACGGTCTCTATCGTTCTTTTCAAAGCGGTCAACGGTGGCGAGAGATCAACACATTAGATCCGGGTGTGGTGGTCGCGATGGATATATCACCGAACTATGGTGAAGATGGTACCCTGGCCTTGACCACCTATGTGGGCAAAATCATGACCAGTAATGACCAGGGTAAAACCTGGCAGCTGACCATGAATGGGGCTGAAGTGCCTCGGTTAAACCGTAGTTTTAAGGAGACTTATCAGGATCCACGACGGTTTTTTGATATCGCCTTTTCTCCTGATTATGCCACTGATAAAACAGTATTTACGGCAGGTCTATGGACAAAGTTTTTACGCTCAACCAATGGAGCGAAATCCTGGTCTATCCACGCCCTAGGTAAAGAAGCTCGCGGACTAACATTGCTTTTGTCCCCTGAGTTTGGCTCTGATAAAACCATGTATGTTGGCAACCAGGCGGGACTCCTCTTTCGTTCTACCAACGGGGGTAAAACGCTCAAAGAAGTTGCAAAACTGCCTTGGAAACGAGGAAATGATAGTCCTTCCATGGTGATTTCCTCTGGGTTTGCCGAAGATCGCACCTTGTATGTGGTTGCAGAGACCGGTGTTTACAAATCCACAGACGCTGGTGAAACCTGGCAGTCTACTACGGAAGCTAGCCCCATCGCCACAGCTGGCAATTTACACATTGAGATTTCGCCTGATTATCCCCAGGACCAAACCCTATTTGTCAGTAGCTACGATGGATTGTTTAGAACTACAGATGCAGGCGATAGCTGGCAGTCAGTTGAGATCGCAGATATTGCCCCCGACCGAGCCTTTTTAGAAGGCGTGGCGATCTCACCTAACTATGCCGCAGATGGCACCGTTATGGTGAGTTTACGCGGCAAAGGACTGTACAAAAGTGTGGATAAAGGAGAGTCCTTTGCCCCCATTGGCGATGCCAGCCTGGCATTTTCTCGGATGTACAATGTGCCCTGTGCTGGACGTCCCATCGAGTTTTCGCCTAACTATGCCCAAGACAACACCATCTTTGGCTTTGGGACAGCGAATACTGACATTTATCGCTCCATCGATGGGGGTAGCACCTGGGAGATTTTAGCAACCCCCGATGTGGAGGCCCCCACTGAGATTAGCACCCTTAAGACGGTCGCGATCGCAATAGAACTCTATCGAGGTAGAATCCTTAAGGTCTTGCTAGCCGTGATTGTAGCGATTGTGGCCTATTTTGCCGTCCGACTGTTGCGCATCAACAAAATAATTAAGCTGAATCGACGGTTACTACAATTGGGTACAGCGATGGTGAGCTTTGTAGTCGCTCTAGTCGTGTTACTAAAAATTTAGCCATCACCATGGTGCCAACGACGACGATAAATAGGAGAATCAGTGAAACAGCGTAATGTGGCAATTCTCGTTTTTGACGATGTAGAAGTTCTGGATTTCTGTGGTCCCTTTGAAGTCTTTTCGGTGACTGGCAAGCGAGATGGCTCGGACCCGTTTAACGTCTACACCGTGGCGGAGCATACGCCTATTGCCGCTAGAAATTCTCTCAGTGTTAATCCCACCTATACCCTCGATACATGTCCTCAACCAGATATTTTGGTTGTACCCGGTGGAGGGGGGAGACATGTTGATGGCACCCCCTTTGGCACTCGTAAGGAGATGCATAATGAGACGCTTTTGGCCTGGATAAATCAGTGTTATCCTCAATCTGAGCATATATTGTCAGTATGCACAGGGGCACTTGTTCTAGCTAAAGCAAGTTTAGTGGAGAATATGGCTGCGACGACTCACCATGGAGCCTTAGACGAACTGCAGCAGATTGCGCCGACTGCGGAGGTAAAGGCAAATGCCCGAGTGGTGGATAGTGGCAAGCTCATCTTTTCCGGTGGTATCTCAGCAGGAATTGATGCGGCCTTTTATCTAGTAGCCAAGCTTCTAGGTAAGGATGTTGCCTTAGAAACGGCCACCTACATGGAGTACGACTGGTCAGGAGAATCCTATGGCTAAGCTATCATCCCAGGTCATGACCTAGTTTATGAAAATTCTGATTCTTTCCTATTCAATGCTTTTCCGATGCAAAAGCTGAATTTATAGCTGTAAAGTAAAAAAGCACTGTATGCGATCGCCCATGAGTAACTCCATTGAATGGACCCCAGAAGCTAAAGCACGTTTGAAAGAAATTCCCTTTTTCGTGCGCCCTGCTGCCCGCAAAAAGATTGAGAAGCTAGCTCAGGAGTCAGGCGCTACCCAAATTACCATTGAAGTCTACGAGCAAGCCAAAAAGAAGTTCGGGTAATGCGATATTCAGAAATCTATATACGTTCCCTGGCCAATGTTGTTCTAAGCAATCTTAAAATTAAATATGCCTACCGTTGGAATTATTGGTGGAATTGCCCCTGCCTCGACAATTGAGTACTACCAATTCATTGTTTCTGGCTATCTTAAGCGAGAAAAGAGTGGCAACTATCCTCAAATTATGATCAAAGGAACAATCAAAGCTCTTCGAGTCACACTGGTCAAACCAGTAGCTTACCTCAGATATTCAGTTACAGCTGTGAGTGCCTGAATAGCCCTTGAAACGGACGCTTAGGTTAAGGCATAGCAAACTTTTCGGGATAGTTAGTCTCACGCCACTGAAGATGGGCGTTAGGCCTCTTCCCTCATCAAATATTTGAAAATTGCAGAGGTATTTTTTGATGTACTCCGAACAAAATCTCACAGCTTCATATTACTCGAATACTCAAGTGCTTAATAGCGTTCGGCTTAATCCAGGAAGCTCAAGCATTTTATGAATGCCTACAGAAAATTTATCAAGAAGACAGCGACCAGATTGGTGGTGAGACATTTCAATACTGGACAGGTGCGGTTAACTCTGCATAATGTGCTGGGCTGTATTGATTGTTGGATCGCTACATCGTTCCCTTTAAAAACATTAGCCATCTTAGCCTGCCCATTAAGAGCAACCTTAGGAATTATTTTCATGACTGCATAAATGCCATGACACTAAATACGGTGCTACAGTAGTGTCATAGCTACTGATTCATCTTTGCGAAATGACTCCAGTTGAATTGGTCGTCAAATTAGCAGGAAATGGAGGTGAAGCATGAGTAGATTAACCCTTCGATTACCAGAAACACTACACCAGCAACTGGCTAATTTGGCAGAAGGTGAAGGTGTTTCCTTAAATCAATATATTGTCTATGCTCTGACGCGACAGGTAACACTTGCCTATTCTGTTAGCTCAGTTCCTGAAGAAGAAATCCAGCAACAGAAGCTATCATTCAATTCTTTGTTGCAAGAACTAGGAAAAGCTTCTTCAGCTGAGATCACAACGGCACTGACTGAACGAGAAACGGTCTCGCCAGAGAAGGAACTGGACTCTGACACGGTTGATCTTCTTAAGCAAAGGATACAAGACGCTGCCAAAGCACCATCAAAAATAGACAGCGATGCCTAAAACTGCGTTGGTGCGGCAGAGCAAAGGCTATCAACTACAATCAAAGTGCTGACCGCCGCCCAATTCCACGTTATCAGCCTAAACATGAGCAAATTATTAAGTCTCGTAATCGTAACAGTATTTCTCGGTTGCCTTGGCTGTAGTCCTCATCAAGCGACAATATCTGATATCGCTGATCTACAGAGTCCATCCACGAATAAAGAAAGATCACTCTCTCTATTTTCAATCAACTCGTCTGATGGGACCATACTCATCACGACAAACAACATCGCATCATACGACTGGGAATCCCACACAATCACGTTGAAGCCAGGTGTGAAGGAACGGCTTTTAACAAGGCTAACCCCAGATCTTGTCGGTGGACATCCATTCCAACTTACAGCCAAAGGTCAGCCCATTTACCGCGGCAACTTCATAACATCCTTATCCTCAATTACTTTAAGCACCCCAGTCATTGATCTCCAACCGTTCGATAGAATCCCCCTTCGCGAAGATCAAATTCGAATAGATCTTGGATATCCAACAGAAGATTTTTTTCAAGGTCATGACCCACGAAATACGGATGCCATTTACGAATCGCTAAAAGAAGCAAACATACTCAAGGACTAAGCTGCGGCTGATAATAAGGCGAATGAACCGGACTGCATGACGTCCTCGTTACCGCCCGTGCGGCATACAGAAACGTCATCAAACTTGACTGGGCCACACAGAAACACAAGGCAGCCCAGAACCACAGAAAACAATCGCCCAAACTTATCAAACCCTTGGCATTGAAGAGATTTTAGTCCACACAGGGGCAAAAGAGGCAATTTTCGTTTCTTTTATGAAAATTTCCCTTCAAGCTGGAGATCACATCTTCATTAATGGAAGAATCATTAGTTAAACAAAAAATATTACGAGTCATTTAAAACTGATGCGATAAATTGCAAGTTCCTACAATTCAGTAGAGATGTGTGTCGCTATTTCTTAATGAGAGGTACTTCTTAAGATTAAAAGGTACATCAGCTTTTGAATGGGTTAACTATGGGGATTTTTGTCAGCTAAATTTATTAACTAGAGTAAATATCCCATAGAGTCACCTTCGTTACGCATAAAAGAAAACTACTGTAAGGTATCTTGTCGTAGATTTTTAATATTAGAGAGGGGTGCAATTGATACCTTTACCACGGTCACCACAATAATGCTGTAATTGAAATTCAAGGATTCCTTCCCATGCCAATTACGCCAACCTATCCAGGTGTCTATGTTGAGGAGCTTCCCAGTGGCATTCGCACAATTACAGGTGTCGCCACATCTATTCTGGCCGTTGTCGGCTACTTCACCAGGGGCCCTGTTGATAGCCCGGTTCAACTCTTTAATATAGGAGATTTTAATCGAGCGTTTGGCGGCTTAAACTCTAATAGCGAAGCCAGTTACGCTATTCAGCAATTTTTTCTGAATGGTGGGACAGAAGCATGGACTGTGCGGGTGACAACGGATGCAGCCAGTGCTTCAACGGCAGTAATTAATGCTCTCACTGTTGAAGCCATTAGCCACGGCACATGGGGAGATAATGTCCGGTTTCGAGTTGAACCAGTTGGTACGGTAGCCGATGAGTTTAACCTGATCGTTTCGGAATATCCAGCTGATGGGGGTCTGGTTCCCCTACGGCAAGAGATTTTCCAAAATCTTTCAATGACTGTAGATCAGAACAATTTTGTAGATGCCGTAGTCAATGATCCCAATACGGGCTCACAGCTGATACAGGTAACCGCATCCGGGGCATCGTTGCCTGAGACCAATGGCACCCTTTCTGCTGCCCATGGGGATGATGATCCGACCATTCCAGCATCACCAGCGGTCACGGTCACCATTACACGCCCCGACGGAAATGGCGGCACCATAACCTTGCCAGCTACTCCGGCAGCAGTTTCTCTTAATCTTGAAGTCGGTAGTCGCTCACTGTTAGAAGTTGCCCCTGCCTTAGAAGCTGCGATTCGGGCTACCGACCCGACTGAGCCAGCCTTTGCTGGCGCAACTGTAACAGTGGTAGGGGATCGCTTATTGATCCTAGCCGGACCAGGTAACCCCCGTGATGTAATCGGTTTCACGGCTGGTGCCACGTCAGATGCTCTGCTGTTGACAAGTGCGCCCACTGCCAGCGCCAATATCCAGGAATATGTTCTGGGTGGGGGTGCCATTGCTGGCAGTGGTCAGACTGCTGGGGCTGCTGGCGATAATGGAGCCTTACCCAGTAGCACCGAGTTGATTGGTGATCCGACGGCAAAAACAGGGATTCATGCCCTGGAAGATGTGGATCTGTTTAACTTGCTTTGTATCCCACGCAGTGCCATCGTTGACGGTACTGGCTCATTAACAGCAGAGCAGGCCGGGGCGGTGATGACGATGGCCGAAAGCTATTGTCGGAGACGGCGAGCCCTATTTCTGATGGATACGCCCAACAACCTGAGTACTCCCCAGGCAATTAAAGCCTGGCTAGGGGCCAACAACAACCTGAGGTCTGATCATGTTGCTCTCTATTTCCCTCAGGTCAAAATGCCTGATCCATTGAATAATTTTAAGCTGCGCACAGTGGGTGCCAGCGGTACAATTGCTGGGCTTTATGCCCGTACTGACAGTGAGCGTGGGGTGTGGAAAGCCCCCGCAGGAACTGATGCCACCCTCAGCAATGTGTTTGGGTTGGATGCCTCGCTGACGGATGCGGAAAATGGCACCCTGAATCCCCTAGCAATTAATTGTCTACGCACATTTCCGATCTATGGAACAATCTGCTGGGGAGCACGCACTTTAGATGGGGCCGATGCCATTGGTTCAGAGTATAAGTATGTGCCAGTGCGACGGCTAGCGTTGTTTATTGAAGAAACCCTCTTTAGAAGTCTCAAGTGGGTTGTTTTTGAACCCAATGATGAGCCGCTATGGGCACAAATTCGCCTCAATGTTGGCGCATTTATGAATAATTTATTCCGTCAAGGGGCCTTCCAGGGGCAAACGCCACGCCAGGCCTATCTGGTGAAATGTGACAAAGAAACAACAACTCAAAACGACATTAATCAAGGTATTGTCAATATTTTAGTGGGCTTTGCACCGCTCAAGCCTGCTGAATTTGTCTTTATTAAACTGCAACAGCTGGCTGGTCAAATTCAAACTTAATAGGAGGAGTTCACAATGGCACAGTTTAGTGTCAATGCTCAACGCTTTGACCCCTATAAAAATTTTAAGTTTCGCGTCAAATGGGATGGGCGATATGTAGCAGGTGTGAGTAAGGTGGGTGCCCTGAAACGCACCACCGAAGTGGTGGAACATCGTGAGGGAGGCGACCCGAGCACCGTGCGTAAGTCTCCTGGCCAGAGCAAGTTTGAGGCGATTACGCTAGAGCGTGGCGTGACCCACGATCTGGAATTTGAGCGGTGGTGTAATAAGGTGTGGAACTATGGTTCTGGCCTGGGGGCAGAGGTATCGCTGGCGGATTTTCGCAAGGATATCATTATCGAACTTATGAACGAGGCAGGACAGGTTGCGATCTCATACAAAGTCTACCGCTGTTGGCCCTCAGAATGTCAAGCATTGCCAGAGTTGGATGCCAGCGCAAATGCCATTGCCTTTGAAATGGTGACCTTACAAAATGAGGGATTTGAGCGTGACCTTGATGTGGTCGAACCATCTGAGCCTAGTTTTGTTGAACCATAGGTGACCCATGAAAGGGCTGACAGCGGCTAATTTGCTTACGGTATGGGAACAAGGAATCTCCCAAAGTACAGCTCAGCGTGGGTTGCTGTTGTTGATAGCAGCCTGCCCAGGGCAATCCCCTGAACAACTAGTTCAGTTAAGTATTGGTCAACGGGATAGTCATTTACTCACCTTGAGAGAACAAATTCTGGGGTCAAATCTGGTTAGCGTTGTAAATTGCCCTAGTTGCAATAATGCGTTAGAGCTTAACTTTGCCGTATCTGATATTCGGCAACCGTCGGTGTTAGAGTCAACATCAGGTCTACTGCTAACAACAGAAGACTATGAGATCAAGTTTAGGCTCCCCAACAGCCTGGATCTATGTGCAGTTGAACAGATGTCTAATGTTGCCCAGGCGGCACAGCAAATTTTAGAACGCTGTATTCTCTCTGTGCACTACCAGGGTCAGCCGGTTTTACCTAACCACATTCCACCTTCTGTCAATCAAGCCCTGCTTGAGAAAATGGAACAGGCGGATCAGCAAGCCGATATACAGCTTGCAGTCAGTTGTCCTGACTGTGGGCACCAATGGCAGGCCCCATTCGATATTTTGAGTTTTTTCTGGCAGGAGCTGACGGCCTGGGCACAGCGAATTTTACAAGATGTGCATCAGTTAGCATCTGCCTACGGTTGGCGAGAAGCTGACATTTTAGCCATGAGTCCTCAGCGTCGACAGTTTTATTTGGAGATAATCCATCAATGAGTCACTACCTCCAAACCATAGTCGCCAAAAATATGGGTCATCTATCCATGGTGCGTCCTCGTTTAGCGTCGAGGTTTGAGCCACCGGCGGACACTGTGTCGCTTCAGCCTCAGTTCCCCATGGAGGCTGAAGCTGAGACGTCTGAGAGTGGGCCAACCACAGCCAGCGAGCCTAATGTGCAGCCGCCTCAACCACATATGGTTACCTCTGCAGAGCAAGTTCCTTCCACGCTACTGCCTCAGCCATCTCAACCGCCTCAGTCATCGGTTGCTCCCTCTATACCTCCATCAATATCTGATGATTTATCAGTATCTTTGGTAAGACCTAGGCCTCTGCTAGCCCCCTTACAACCATCTGCACCCGCTCCAAAATTATCTGAAACAGATGTTCCTGTTTCAGGATCTGTTGTTGAGCCCGCAACCGAAACAAGTCTTCCTCGGCCCATAGCTGCAAGCATACCGATAACTCAACAGTCCCCACCATCGTTAGCCTCTTCTCAAGTGTTAGCTTCTCCTCAGGGCTCAACACCAACCAGGCAACAGTCTGCTGTTGAGCCTATTCAACCCTTGTTAGTTGGCCTTAGTCAGTCCCAAAACGTCGCTGATGACTCTTCTGCAAAATCGTTAGGTGCTCCTGAATTCTGTTCCTCACCTCGCTCTTTCTCTAGATCTTCTTCTCCTTTATCATCTGAGACCAGTGGTCCAACCATTCAGGTCACCATTGGGCGCATTGATGTGCGAGCTGTTATCCCAAAATCGGCTCCGCCTAAATCATCTAAGTCTCGCCCTGCGAAGCCGTCCCTACAGGATTATTTAAAGGCTCGAAATAGCTCGCGCCATGGAGTTTAAGCCATGAGTACTGCCCTTGCGATTGGTGCTGTTACAGCCGTTCTTAGAGGTGTATTAACCAATCGGCTGGCCAGTGTTTCGGGGAACTTGGGGGGAAGTACGCCAGATGTTTCTGTACTCCCACCTGACACTGTGCTGGCATCGAATGAAGTGAATGTGCCAGATACGCTGAATTTGTTTCTCTATCGGGTAATGCCCAATGTGGGCTGGCGAAATATTGGCTATCCAGCCAGGGATTCCCAGGGAGAACGGGTGAGTTGTCCACCGCTGGCTCTAGATTTACATTATTTGCTGAGTGCTTACAGTCAGGTGCCATTTCGCGCTGAGGTGATGCTGGGCTACGGCATGCAAGTGTTGCATGAAGCCAGTGTACTCCCCCGTGAGCTGATCAGTGCAAGGCTTTCGGACTTAGTTAATTTTCCTGAAAATATTCTGGCTGCATCTACCCTGGCAGAACAAATTGAAATGATAAAAATCACCCCTGAAGGGTTGAGTACAGAAGAGATTTCAAAACTGTGGTCAGCTTTTCAGACAAATTATCGGCCAACGGTGGCTTATCACGTCTCTGTAGTACTTATTGAAAGCGATCGCACTACTCGCTCAGCACTGCCTGTACGGGAAAGCCAGGTATTCGTTATGCCTTTGAAGCGCCCGGTAATCAATGCGGTACAACCTCAGTTGATTAATCCGAGTGGGACACTCACCATTCAAGGCTACAACTTGCAGGCAGATGAGCTCAGGGTACGAATTAATGGAGACACTCAGATAGCTCCAACAGCAGACAATATAAATGATACAGAGATTTCTGTTGAATTGCCCAATACGTTACAAACTGGCGTAAAAACCGTCCAGGTTGTTCACTACATTAATTACGAACCCAATGACGAAGATCCAGCAGACTTGCGAGAAGGCTTTGAGTCCAATACAGTTTCCTTTATTTTAAGGCCTGAGATTTTTAGCATTAATCCAGACCCAGTGGCACAAAATCAATCATTGACTCTAACCGTTGTTACCCCTGTCAGTGAGCGGCAACAGGTGCAGCTGCTTCTAGGCGATCAATCAATTTCTAATTTTCAGCTAGTGGGTGCTTTACCAACGACGACACTGACGTTTGATATTCCGGCTGATTTCACTCCAGGTGAATATTTGGTGCGGTTACGGATTGATGGTGCTGAAAGTGAATTACAACCAGAAACAGGTTCCTATTCTGCCCCAACCGTTACTGTAAGCCCATGATGCCAACTGACCAGGACTGGCAAACCACAAATCAACGCTTTCTAGCCACGGCGTTAGAGGATGTGTGTCAATGTTTGCGGACTTACATAAAACAGCGTCAGGGAGAATCGGTTAATCAGGAAACAGCGGCCCCTACAGAAATAGTGGAGAACTCTACAGCCAATCAGCCTGCATCTGCTCTGGATTATTTATGTGATGCCTTTGGGTTAACTCACTTTGAACGCCAGGTGTTGTTGCTCTGTGCTGGGGTAGAGCTGAGTGCGTCTTTGACCCAACTGTGTGGAGCGGCCCAGGGTGAACGATTTATGTACCCGACGTTTAGCTTGGCGTTGGCGGCCTTTCCAGAGGCTCGCTGGGACGCGCTGGCACCTGTGTCACCGTTGCGCCGTTGGCGGCTGATTGAGGTGGTTAACAGTGATAGTTTGACCCAGAGTCGCTTACGAATTGATGAACGGGTGCTGCATTATTTAACCGGAGTGCCCTACCTGGATAAGCGTTTAGATGGCCTGATCTATCGGTTGCAGGCTCCTGGTTATTTATTACCGTCTCAGCAACGGATCGCCCAAGAAATGGCTGATATTTGGTTGGAGAGTCAGCTATCGGTTCCGATCATTCAGCTATGGGGTGGACAGGATGTGGGTAGCGCGATCGCAACCACCGCCTGTCAAGCCTTAGGCACCGTCCTGTATCGTTTGCGGGCTATGGATATTCCGGGTGCGATCGCAGAGCGCGAAGCCCTGGCCAGACTGTGGGAACGCGAAGCCGTCCTCAGCCGGAGCATATTGCTTTTGGACTGTAGCCAGCTGCCCGCCACCACTTTAAAACAAACCGTTATTCCATTTGTAGAGAGTTTACAGACAGACCTGGTGATAGTCGGCACCGATCCAGTTGTCATCGGCGATCGGGCTATGATTCACCTGGAACTACCCAGGTCGAATTGGTCAGAGCAGCGACAGCTATGGCAGCAAGCCCTCAATACCCACGCCTTAGAGGTCAATGGCCACCTGGATAGTTTGGTCTCTCAGTTTCGGCTCAGTGCTGTGAATATCCAGTCTGTCTGTGCTGAAGTCAGTCGTTTACCTAAGCCTCATTTAACGAAGAATCTAGCTGAAAATCTCACCGAGAACCTAGCCGAAACCTTGAATGCAAGACTTTGGGAAACCTGTCGCCTACAGACCCGGCCCCAGTTAAATGATCTGGCCCAGCGGATTATCCCTAAAGCTACCTGGAACGAATTGGTACTGCCAGAGCGGGAACAACAAATGCTGCGAGAAATTGCCGCCCAGGTGAGGCAGCAGGCTAAGGTATACGACACCTGGGCCTTTACCACTCGGGGCTCCCATGGTCTGGGCATTACGGTTCTGTTTGCTGGCCCTAGCGGCACCGGTAAAACCCTGGCAGCTGAAGTGATTGCCCATGAGCTGCGGTTAGATTTATATCGCATCGATCTGAGCCAGGTGGTAAATAAATATATTGGTGAAACAGAGAAAAATCTGCGGCGGGTGTTTGATGGGGCCGAAGCGGGTGGCGCTATTTTGCTGTTTGATGAGGCCGACGCCCTGTTTGGTAAACGCAGTGATGTCAAAGATGCTCGCGATCGCTATGCCAATCTTGAGGTGAGTTATTTACTGCAGCGGATGGAAGCCTATCGAGGGCTAGCTATTTTGACAACAAATTTAAAGAAGGCCCTGGATACTGCATTTCTGCGCCGTCTGCGCTTTGTGGTGCAGTTTCCGTTTCCCAGTGTGGAACAGCGGCTGGAGATTTGGCGGCGAATTTTCCCGGAGCAGATGCCGACCCACGGGTTAGATTTTCATCAGCTGGCCCGCTTAAATATTACTGGGGGCAATATTCGTAACATTGCCTTGAATGCTTCATTTCTAGCGGCAGATGCTGATACACCAGTGACAATGCATCATTTATTGCGAGCAGCGAAAACTGAGTATTCTAAGCTTGAAAAGACACTGACAGATACGGAAGTGAAGGGATGGGTATGAGCGGAGACCACCAGGGGCAACAGCCGACCGTAGAGAATATGGGCAATATGGTTGACAGCTCCCATGGGTCTTCCTTTGAGTCGGTGCGGCAGCCAGTTGAATCACAGACGTTTAAGTCTCAATCCCTCCCTCCCTATTCTTTGAATCTGCATATTGATCGGCTCACGCTGCATGGATTTTCGGCTTTGGATCGCGATCGCATTGGGGCAGCGCTGCAAGCAGAATTGGCTCGGTTATTTGCTGAGCAAGGCATGCCGCGAGCGTTAGAGCAGGGAAGAAGCATGAATCAACTGAATGGGGGATCATTTGAAATGGCGACAGATATCCCTCCCCGAGTAATGGGGACTCGCATTGCGCAATCGATTTATCAGGGCTTGGGCCATGGGTAAGCAAGCACAAACACACATCAAGACAGAATTTCAGCCGTCCGTGACTTCAAAGTCATCGCATCTATTACAGCGCCAATGTGGGTGTGAAAGGTCTTCAGGGCTAGGGCATCGGGGTGGGTCTGGCGGTCAGTTACTGACACTGAAACAACAGGCAAGCGAGCGAACAGAAGCCAAAGAAGCACCACCAATTCTACATGAGCTATTAGGAACACCCATGCTAAAAATTCAGCCGAAGCTGAAGATTGGGGGACCGAATGATAAATATGAACAAGAAGCGGATCGCATTGCAGATCAAGTAATGCGGATGCCAGAACCTCAGATTCAACGCCAAGTTGACCTGGAGGAAGCTGATGAAGACATTGTTCAAGCCAAGCTCCGTTCTGCGCAAACGCCTCCTGCCATTCAGTGCAAATGTACTCAGTGTGAAGAGGAGGAAACGATTCAACCAAAAGCGACACCCTTAATGCAGAGGCAGGTCGAGTCTGAGGAGGAAGATGAAGAGACGCTTCAAACAAAAGAATTACCAGGCAGTACACCTGAAGTCACACCAAACACTCAGACTCAAATCAATACCCTGCGCAACCTTGGAAAACCTTTGCCAAAATCTTTACGGGCATTCTATGAGCCAAGATTCGGCATGGATTTTAGTGGCATACGAATTCATACCGAACCCTCTGTCAACAAAATTGCCAGTTCACTGAATGCGCGAGCATTCACACTTGGTCAGGATATTTTCTTCAGCCAACAAGAGTTTCAACCTGAGACAACTAGCGGGAAACAGTTATTAGCTCATGAATTGACCCACACAATACAGCAAGTTGGAGGACATTCTCGTCTGCGAGTGAGGCAATCTCGCGATGATGCCGCTTATGTGAATACCAATAACACTACGTCTGCAAACGATGAAGCCGCTTATGTGAATAACAATACCGCTACGCCTGCAAACAACACCACATTTCACCCACCATTATCTCATCATCCAACACTGTTGACAAAACCGATGATTATGCGGCTGTCACTAGAGCGCTTTAAGAAACGTCTTGATTATGCTGAGAAGAATGATGAGAATGAACTCGGCCAACAGAAACGTACAAAGCAAGAGCTTGTTATCAATGAGTTGTTTAACCATCCTACATTCCAAAATCTTTGGGACTGGTTAGGAAATTGTAAATGCCAAAGAGGAGATCACGGGCCAATCAAGCTGCGTATACGTCGTACATTCAGCGATAGTGCTCAGACGTTTGGTGGTTTCGATCAGAAACGTGGCATCCTGACGATTAATCCGAAGATACGGGCAGCCAGAGATAATCCTCTGGAACTGGTCGACACTATTGTGCATGAGGTAGTTCACGCTATATCTTGGGCCAGACGTAACCGGTTATGCCCTGGTCAGGCTCTACCGCTTCAAAAATTAGATATCATTAATCCACCGGGCGAGAAAACTCTACTAGAGAAGATTCAATCCCGTAGGGATCCCTGTAAAAGAAACCGATTTTCTACTGCTCAAGAACCTCCTAAAGAGCTTAATCTTGTGAATGTCAAAGGCAAAATAGCAGAATTAGATCAATTTGAGAGATCTGGACCGAGTGCAAGCGACCCATGTTATGGATTTCAAGACATTCGAGAAGAACCCCAAGTAAAAATTATTCAGATTATTGATGATATTCAGCAGCAGACCAATGTTGGAGAATCAACCAGAACAAAGGTCAATCAGATTCTTCGCGAAGATCTCCGGCAGGCAAGGCAAAAAGCTGATGCGTCTGCAGAATTTGCAAGTTTGACACAGAGAGGCGATCAGTTTTCCTGGATTCTTGAACGAGCACCAAAACTCCAAAAATTTATGCAATGTCGAGACAAAGAATGTAGTAAGCCGCGGCGCAAACGTGATACCGAACGCTGTTTTAACGAAGTGTCTGAATAAACAAAAGTGCCCTATTATTGTCTGTATAGACACTATCTGGCATTTTCAGGTGAATGCCAGATAGCATCCAATAAACTCTATAGAATTTGGCGAGATGCTGTATCCTCTTGAGACAGATGACGGCGACCTAAGACAAACAGCTGATCACGCTCACGCAATAGAAACAACGCAATTAACGCCGCCAATGTGGGAATGGCTGCCCAGAATAAATAATTAGGCGCTGTGTATGGATCAACCAAATTTTTGAGTGAAACGAGTACTGAAACAGCATGCATTCCCAGCAGCAAGCCATAGGTCCAGGTCTTCAATAAACCCGCCAAAAAAGTTAGAACAATCGCTAACTGTAGAATCCCTATAACAGCCGAAACAGATCCTGTCACAGGTGAGGAGTAGTAAGATTCAGCAACGGCTTGAGTGATTCCAGGCGCAATTATTTTTCCAATTGCCCAAACCAAGAAAAAGGCAGCAACACTAATGCGGATTAAGAACAGAGAGATTTCTAAAGGTTTGTCGGTTTTCATAATAGCCTCCTTTGGGCTCATAGAATTAGGGGGAGGTAGGGAAAAGATTTGAGGCCAGCTTTCAACAAAGTATGCGCCAAGTATGCGCCAAAGACTGACCTATATGTATGTAGATAAACGAGGCAAAAAAATCTATCAGTCGTAGATGAAACTCTTCAACGCTTGACCAACAATTTGAGGATCACCCTCAAGTCTTGCCAGCAACAAGGAGCCTTCCGCTGTGCTAACGAACCTGAGTGCCCTATTTTGAGCATCGGTTTCTCCCATTGCCACAAACTGCTTAGTGAGCCAGGCTTGAAGGTCCTTAAAATACAGAGTAAGGCGACTTCTCACGGCGGGACTCACTGATTGCAATTCTGCCGCCATCATTCCACACAAACAGAACTTCTCGTCCTGAATGTAGGCTTGAAAAGAATCGGCCACTGCTTGCAATCGTTGTTGTGGCGTATCGAGATTGTTATCGAAAGCATCAAGGGCGGTACTTTGGACTTCATAAACGCGCTCAACCAACGCCAAAGCCAGGTCAGCCTTAGCTTTGAAGTGGTAATGTATGCTTGAATTCTTGATGCCGATAGCATCAGCCAAATCAAGATAACTGAAGCCATTGAACCCCTTTAATTGGGTTAAGTGCTCCGCCACGTCCAAAATTTTTGTCCTCGTATCGCTCAAAGTGATTTCAGCATCTATCTACATGTATGTAGTTTACTGTGGATCACCAAAAAGTGCAAGGCAATAATTTGGGAGTGGTTTACTTTATCGTAGGAGCGACTTCTAGAGAAGTCACATTCCTGCCCATCCACAACTGGGCGGGATAGGCAAAGGTTTGTCACGAATGACGCGATCGCTCTACCTAACCTGATTTAATGGGGGAGGTTAGGGGATGGCTACAGATAGCCTGGAGGACTAGCCCATGCGATCGCTTGTTCAAGCTCAATCCTTACAACAACCATCTTTCACGCCTATGTCGCCAGGATTTCTGAAACGGAATTGTGGCTGTGATAAGTCAGTGGGAGTGTCCGAGAAGGAGAGCCAATTTCAGAGTCAGCAGCAGCATCGGCAACGTCCCTCTGTATGGCCCCCAGCGTTCTCTAAAATGTCACCTGTTTTGCATGAGGCGTTGCCATCACTCAGTCCTAAAACTCAGTCCAGACTGAAAATAGGACAGCCCAACGATAAATATGAACAGGAAGCCGATCGCATTGCTGATCAGGTTATACAGATGCCAGGACCTAGTTTGCAGCGGCAAATAGGCCCTGAGGAGGAGAAAGAAGCAACACTGCAAGCAACACCCATCGCTGGTCAAATTTCCCCTCTGATTCAAAGACAGGTTGATTCGGAGGAAGAGGAAGAGGAAGACGCAACCCTACAGACCAAACGTTCTTCTAACCCATCACTCAATGCTACACCTGCCATTCAATCTGGGGCTCAGGCTATACAGCAAAGTATTGGACAGCCCTTACCTTCTAAGGTCCGAACATTCATGGAACCTCGCTTCGGCCAGGACTTTTCAGGCGTCCATATACACACGACGGGGCGAGCTCCCCAACTCGCCCACAGCCTTAATGCTCGCGCCTTTACTGTGGGCAACCACATCGCCTTTGCGCAAGGAGCCTTTAACCCTCACACATCAGGTGGACAAAGCCTGATTGCGCACGAGTTAGTTCACACCCTACAGCAAGGCAAGGGAGCATCATCCCACAACACGTTACAGCGTGCCCCAGACAATACGAACGCCAGGCCAACTTGTACCCAAAGCGAAGAGGAAGAAACGGAGTTAAATCGTGCCCGCCGTCCCCTGATCCACTCCATTCTGACAGGATGGCTGCGCAAGGTTGAAAATAAAAACCTCAAAGTGGGCCCCTTACGCCGTTTACGAGCCAGACGTGCCCGCCGAATTTGCCTGCTATCTCTCTGTGGCGACTCAGACTTTAGCCTCACCGACAACGCATTAATCCAGAAACTACAAGCGTTTGATCTCGCAACGGATAAGGGCAAAGCCTACGGTGTCTGCAGCAGGCTCGGCAATGTCAGCGCACCCACAGACACTGCCACACCACAAGAAGATGCAGAGGAAACAGAGGAGACCATCTGCCCTGACTTCAAAATGCCACCAGCCAGCCAGGGCAAGACTCTCTGGGTTTTAGGAGATTTCAAAAAACCCGCTGTCTGGAACAACCAACATCGAGAAGCGAAAGCCATGGTGGGTGATCATACATGGAGCCCATCGACTGAGGATTTTCGAGCAGCAGCCGGTGGGAAAGGAGAGGTGATTGGTAGCGTTAAAGCGTTGGCAGATAAGATTAAGGCCCAGGGTAAAAAAGGCGTATCTGAACTCAACCTCGTCGGTCATGGCAATGACTCTTATCTGGCACTCAGCGGCAAAATCTTTCCCCCTGGGGAAGAAATTATTGACGAATATGGCGATGAAGATGAGAGGCCAATTAGTACAGCCAGGGTTAACTTTAATGAGACAGGTCTCGTAAATGGCTATGCGCTGAGCGTTGATGGTGCCGCTGGCATGGATTTGAAGCCATATTTTGCACCTGGGGCTGTCATTAATCTCTATGCCTGTAATACGGCAACTCTCTCAGTTCTGCCAGCTGGTATAGCCAAACAGCTCTGTACTGTGGTTTACAGGAGTGACGATACCATTAGTTACTGCCCCCACATCAACAACAAAAATCCGAAAAAGCTAAAAATTATAAGCCGTAATAAAGTTTATGTTGAAGGGACAGGCACTGAAACTAGTTCGAGCACCACTAGAACCTGCCAAAACAGTCAAAAAGACGGATTTGAGGCTTTAAAGCTCCGTCAGGTTAAGCCAGGAGCCTTAACACAAAAGAGACGAAAGCAGCCTATCAGTTTGGATTTTGATGATTTGAGTTCTCTGTAAAACTCTTCGAGAAAGGGGAAATCGACACCAGCAACAATGATTTGTTCTGCTTGATTAACGTAAGTTACGAATTTGTTCAATAAGTTTCATTTTTAGTCAAATTTGTAGCACTGTTTGTGGTTCTAAAGCAGATTCGGTAGCTTCTGAGTAAAGTTAAATCACACAGTTGTATGGCATTTTAGGTTTACACCTATAACTAGGATCATCAGCTCCCAGGGTTACATTTTCAGAGTCATTTGAGCAAGTTCTTGGCCCCTTAAGACAATCGTTTAATGACTACTCCAATCTCACCTCTCTTAAAAAAGGGCGGGCTTGCCCAGGTTGATGCAGATAATGGTCAACTGCTAAGGCTGATCAATTTTCAATTTAATCCCGAAACCTTCAGTCGTTCTTTGCAAGTGCTGCGGGTGGAGTCGGGGGATAGTAATCGGGCAGAAGCACTGCGATTAAAAGGCCCTGCTGCCGAAACCATTAACTTGGAAGTTGAATTTGATACGGCGGACCAGCGTGAATTTCCGCAGCAGAACCCGGATGCGGTTGAATTTGGCCTTTATCCGCAGTTAGCGGCGCTGGAAACATTGATTTACCCCAGCACCAGTCAACTTCAGGCTAATCATCGTTTGGCTCAGGCAGGAACGTTAGAAATTACCCCAATGCAGGCCCCGTTACTGTTATTTATTTGGGGAAAACAGCGTATATTGCCCGTCAACCTCACAGAGTTTAGCGTTACCGAAGAAGCCTTTGATTCTTTCTTAAATCCGGTACGAGCCAAAGTCAGTCTGGGTATGCGGGTACTCAGCATTTTTGATATTCCCGTTGAAAGCTATGGTGGGGGACTATTTATGAGCTATCTAGAACAAAAAGAACAGTTTGCAACCAAAATACCCCGTGGCAGTTTCAATAGTTCTGGCATAGGAGGCTTGCCCTAATGAATGACATATTTCCTCCCACCAGTCGATACCATACTATTGAAACCAAGACGCTTGAGGGTGAGACAGGCCAGTCTGTAGCGTATTTGTGTCGTCGATTTGTTCCGCCACCAGAACGATTTGCCCTATTGCAAGAACATACCGTCAGGGACGGAGAGCGACTGGATAATCTCACTGCCCAGTATCTAGGTGATCCGGAACAGTTTTGGCGAATATGTGATGCCAACGGTGCCATCCGTCCCAATGACCTGACCGCAACCACGGGGCAAACGCTGCGGATTACTCTGCCTGAAGGTATTCCAGGGGCAGCTAATGATTAGGGGTAGTCAGCACCTGCTTACCCTCATGGTGGGACCGGCTGTACCAGTACCAGTCCCACAAACTGTTTTGGATGCCTTAACAGAAGTCTCAATCAGCATTTCGGCACGCTCCGCCAGTGGATTTCAATTGAGTTTTGAAATTAGCAACAATTCCCCCTTGCAAACCCTTTTCTTGCTCTCTGGAGGAGCAACGATTCCATTGCTAAGAGTGGTTATTGTCGTCACAGTCAATGGCACACCTCAGGTACTGATTGATGGGGTAGTTAAGGAGCATTCAATTTCACCTGGCGTTGGCAGCCAGCCAGCCACATTGACGATTATGGGCAGCGATCTCACTGAAGTGATGAACTACCCCCGGTTTAGTAATCCGCCGGGTACGCCTTTTCCAGCGATGCCGCCATTTACCCGAGTGCTGACTATCCTGGCCAAATACGCTGCCTTAGGGATTATTCCTAAAGCATTACCCAGTGTTTTGTTAGATGTGCCGCTACCAACCGACCGGGTTCCCCAACAAAAAGGTACCGATCTGGACTATATTCAACAGCTTGCCGATGAGGTGGGCTATGTGTTTTACCTTGAGCCAGGACCAGCTCCCCTGACTAGCTGTGCCTATTGGGGACCTGAAATAAAAGTGGGTCAGCCTCAACCGGCATTGAATGTAGATATGGACGCTTACACCAATGTGGAATCTCTCAGCTTTCGATTTGATGATAGTGCAAAGATGTTGCCAATTGTGACAGTTCAAAATCCCACAACAAAAGTTCCGATTCCCATCCCTATTCCTGATATTACACCATTAAATCCTCTCCTGGGGGCCGTGTCGCCTATCCCTCAACAGTTTGAGGTGATTTCTGACTCAGCTAAATATTCGCCTGTACGAGCTACCATGATGGGTCTTGCCAAGGCAGCTCGTTCTGCCGAAGCGGTAACTGGCTCGGGCAGTCTGGATGTGTTGCGCTATGGCCGCTTGCTAAAAGCAAGAGAATTGGTGGGGGTGCGGGGGGCAGGTGTGGCCTTTGATGGATTGTATTACGTTAATAATGTTACCCACACCATCACCCGTGATGCCCACAAGCAAAGTTTTGAACTCTCTCGCAATGGTTTAGTATCCACTGTTTCCCAGGTGCCTGCATAATGAATGGACAGAAGTTTTATGGTAAATATCGCGGCACGGTGGTCAATAACGTTGACCCTGAACGACGGGGACGTCTTCAAGTATCAATAACGGATTTTTCGTTGTTGCCGTCTACCACCTGGGCCTTACCCTGTTTTCCCTGGGCTGGACCGCAAATGGGGATGTATTTTATTCCGCCAATTGGGGCTGGGGTATGGATAGAGTTTGAACAGGGTGATCCGGACTATCCGATTTGGGTGGGCTGCTGGTGGGGGTCTACACCGGAGGTGCCAACCACGGCGGCGGGACAAACGACGCCTGGAACTCCAGTAGCGGTGATGCAAAGTGTCACCCAGGGAGCTGTGGTGATTAGCGATGCTCCAGTTCCTCCGATGACGGCACCGGGGGTGATGGTCAATAGCGGACCGGCTTCTTTTATTACCGTTGATGCTAGTGGCGTGACGATTACAGCACCTACCATCACGCTCAAGGCGACGACGGTGAATATTACAGGCATTACGGATATTAATGCGGGGGCTTTAAAGGTGACTTAGCAGTACAGAAGGGAGTGTATAGGGAGGAATCAAAGAACAATGCCAGGATTTATTCTGCATCAAGGAGCAACGGTGTTGTGCAGCCATGCTGGACAAGCTCAACCCACATCGGTAAACCCTCGGGTGACGGTGAGTGGTCAGCCGATTGTGACTCAGCCGACGGTCTATGGAATTGCGGGATGTACGCTGCCGCCGCCGCCAGCGGCTAATGGTCCCTGTGTGACGGCCCAGTGGGTAACCGGTTCAACTCGGGTGACGTCCATGGGTATTCCTGTGTTGTTGTTGGATAGTCAGGCAATTTGTACCCCAACAGGCACTCCGTTGATCATTGCGGCCACCCAGGGGAGGGTAAGTGCGATCTGATGGTGACAGATTTTCCCTTCCACATTGATCGGAGTCGAGGGCGCACAGCTCTGACCGATGGGTCAGGTCACATTCGTGATCTAATCGAGCAGGTGTTGTTTACAGCGCCTGGGGAACGGGTAAATCGACCGGACTTTGGGAG
The DNA here is from genome assembly GCF_032906605.1 of Leptothoe sp. LEGE 181152. NCBI lineage: Bacteria > Bacillati > Cyanobacteriota > Cyanophyceae > Nodosilineales > Cymatolegaceae > Leptothoe > Leptothoe sp. LEGE 181152. Next base: position 267,927 of record NZ_JASATU010000068.1, on the reverse strand, counting down.
TGGGTTATTACAACTTGTGTTTGCCCCAAACAGTGACATTTTGTCGGCGGCAACCCAGGCCACGGTGAGGGGGGGCTTACAACGGTGGTTGGGGGATTTAATCCAGGTGGATGAGGTGATGGTGGAAAACGAAGCGTCTACCCTGCGTGTCACCGTGCGTTATTTGGTACGCCGTACCCAACAACAGCAGGTTGCACAGTTTACGCGGGAGGTGTGACATGCTGCGGTATTTCTGTTGTGATCATCGCCGTCGCACTGCTGTTCTTGCCAGTGGTCTCAATGGCATTGATTATTTAGAGGTGCTTGATAATGATGCACCCAACAACAGTGATCGGCAGCTAATTTTATTGGTTTTTCTGTTAAAGCCGCTGGGGGCCAATGGTCTCGATGCTGACAATATTCAGATTGAGGGCGGCGAGCGAATCCGAGATATTCAGGTAACGGAGATTGTTACCGCTAATGACTCTGTAGAAATTCGACTGCGGGTTAATCAATGGGGAGATTATTCCACTTATACCCTCAAAATTGTTGAGGGTAACGGACCGCCCAACTGGCTAGATCCAATTTTGTCGGCGATTAATTTTTCGTTTAAGGTTGACTGCCCTAGCGATTTTGATTGCGAAACAGAACGAATTTGTTCTCCAGAACCAACGCCCACACCAGCCATTAATTACCTGGCCAAGGATTATGCTAGCTTTCGGCGGTTAATGTTGGATCGGCTGGCGGTGCTGATGCCCCAGGGATTTGAGCGGAATCCGGCGGATATCGGCATCGCCCTGGTGGAGCTAATGGCCTATGTGGGGGATTATCTTAGCTATGAACAGGATGCGATCGCAACCGAAGCCTATCTCGACACGGCCCGCAAACGCACCTCTGTGCGTCGCCATGCCCGCCTTGTAGATTATTTTATGCACGATGGCTGTAATGCCCGCACCTGGGTGCAGGTACAGGCCAGCGGCAACAACAGCATTAACCTACCCCAGGGCACCCAGGTACTCACCCAGGTGCCGGGACAACCCAGGCTGATTCCACCGGATTCCTCCCAATACGAAATAGCCCTCGGGCAACGGCCTGTCATTTTTGAAACCATGACGGAGGCCGTCCTATTTCCCACCCACAATCAATTAGAGTTTTACACCTGGGGAGATCAAGACTGTTGTTTGCCCAAGGGGAGCACCCAGGCCACCCTTAGCGATCATTATCCTAATCTGAATGCGGGCGACATTTTAATTTTTGAAGAGATACTGGGACCGCGCACGGGACACCCCGAAGATGCCGACCCCAGCCACCGTTGGGCCGTACGGTTAACCCAGGTCACCTTAATGGCAGATCCCATCGGTGGACAGTTTGCTGAGCCCCCCAACAATGAGCCGGTAAATGTCACCCAAATCACCTGGGATGATGCCGATGCGCTACCCTTTGCCCTATGTCTGTCTGCCCAGGCAGATGCCGTCCAGGGGGAACAGTTTTTAGCGAACGTTACAGTGGCTTTGGGTAATATTGTTCTCGCCGATCACGGGGCCACTATTGCTCAAGAATTTCTGGGTACCGTACCGTCGCCAACGCTGTTTAAAGTGCCCGTGGCAGCAGGCGATCGCTGTCAGCCAACGGTTCCCAATCCGGTTATTCCTAAGTTTCGCCCCGGTCTGGCAACAGGCCCTCTGACCCAGGTCACCGCCTACACATCTCCCCCATCATCTGCCCAGGTGGCCTTCCAACGACAATTGGGAACGGCCTTACCGGCCATTACGTTGCAGAGTGAACTCAGCAGTCAGCCAGCGACATGGCGACCCGTCAGAGATTTACTGAGTAGCGGTCGTCAAGATTTGAACTTTGTGGTCGAAACTGAGAATGACGGTAGTGCCAAGATCCGCTTTGGAGACGATCGCTATGGTTTACGTCCCAGCCCAGGTACCCGATTTAGTGCCACCTATCGCATTGGCAATGGTCTCGCAGGTAATATCGGAGCCGACACCTTAGCCCATGCGGTGAGCGAGCTGGGCACGATTCAACAGATTCGTAACCCATTGCCTGCCCGAGGAGGACAGGCCCCAGAAAGTCTTGAACAGGTGCGTCAAGCTGCGCCCTATGCCTTTAGGGTGCAGGAACGAGCCGTGACCCTGGCGGACTATGCTGCTGCTGCTGAACGGCACCCAGAAGTACAAAAAGCTGTGGCCACATTTCGCTGGACAGGGAGCTGGCGCACTGTGTTTGTTACCATGGATCGTCTGGGGGGGAGATTAGTTGATGCTGAGTTTAAAACAGAGCTACGAGAGCATTTGGAACGATTTCGGATGGCGGGCTATGACCTGGAGGTGGATGGGCCGCGATTTGTCTCTTTGGAAATTGAGATGTTGGTGTGTGTGCATCCCAATTATTTTCGCAGCGATGTTAAGGCAGCGGTACTACAGGTATTGAGCAATCGTAGACTGCCGGATGGTCGGTTAGGTCTCTTTCATCCCGACAATTTTACCTTTGGGCAGTCGGTGTATCTCAGTCCCATTTATGCTGCTGTACAGGCTGTTACCGGGGTGGCGTCAGCCCACATTAAACTCTTTCAGCGGCAGGGTATCCCCAGTAAAGAGGGCCTTGTCACTGGGGTGTTAGAGATGGATCGTCTGGAAATTGCCCGTCTCAACAATGATCCTGATTTCCAGGAGCAGGGAGTATTACGCTTGCAGATGGAGGCAGGGAAATGAACTCATTTTTGGCTCGGGAACTGCTGGCGTTAAATGACTGTGGCTGTTGTGATGGCATTGGCTTATATACGCCAGTAGAGGTGTTTAATCGGGCCGGGCTGAAAACTATCACCTACCGCGCTGGTGTCCATGGCCAGTTTAAGCAGAGCATGTTGGCCCAGCTATCTAGTGCGGAGCTGTCAGCCCTACAGGCGCTGACAACCCGAGATGATGATGACTTTGCGATCGCACTCCTTGACGCCTGGGCCACTGTTGCTGATGTGCTCACCTTCTACCAGGAGCGTATTGCTCAAGAATCTTATTTGCATACCGCCACCGAACGCCTATCGATTCGACACCTGGCTCGCCTGATTGGCTACCAGTTACAACCGGGTGTCGCTGCCAGCACCCAGCTGGCCTTTACCCTGGATACTGCACCCGGCTCGCCCGCCCAAATCACCCTGGACGTAGGGACCAAGGTGCAGAGTGTTCCCGGTAAAGATGAGCTACCCCAGCTATTCGAAACCTCAACCCCCATCGAAGCCAGAATTGCCTGGAACAGCCTGCGACCCCGATTGACCCAGCCGCAAACCAACAGTTCTGTTAATCAGAGCGTTACCGTACAGGGAATTGCCAACAGTCTCCAAAAAGGAGACAAACTCCTGATTGTCAAAGGCCCAAGCCGCAGTTTCAAAACTGTTTTTCGCGTAACCCTCGACCAGGCAGCCAATACCACTCGTCTGGATCTGATCTCGGGTGCGCCACCGGCACTGCCTGGATTTAATAATCCCACCTTTCCTCCAGGTGTGGAACCTAACCAGCAAGTTCCCCTTACCCAGGCCCAAATCGATAGTCGCATTATTGGCAAAAGCTGGTCCCAGGAAGATCTGTTAGCCCTGATAGAAAACCAGGGATGGTCTGTAGACAGTCTCACAGAAACAATCGTTACTCAACAAACTGCCCCCCCTCAACCGGCAGAGATTTACGTTTTTCGCCTGAGTGCGCCCGTGTTTGGCCATAATGCAGCCAAACGAATTGAATATGACGATAGTGGTGATTATTCCACACCTGTTATCGAAAATGGCACGCTTAAGCAGATAGAATGGCAGCCTGCGGGGGAATCTGGCAGCTGGTTATTTTTAGATAATGCCTATGAAGGCATTACCCAGGGTGGCTATGTGGCCATTCGCAAAGCCCCCAGCTCTAACCCTGTTATTGCCACAATCAACCAGGTGAGTACCCTGACCCGCAGTGAGTATAATCTCAGCGGTAAAACCACTCGCCTGATTTTGGATACCGACTGGTGGAAGGCCAATTCCAATAGTTTTCACATTATCCGACGGACCCTGGTCTATGCCCAAAGCGAAGCTCTGTCATTGGCAAATTTACCAATAACAGAAGCAGTGCAAGGAGACACCATTACACTGGACAGCTTTTACCTGGGATTGCAACCAGGGCAGCCTCTTATTCTCAACGGGGAACGAGCCGATCTTCCTGGAGTGACCCACAGTGAGGTTCTTACCCTAAAAACAATTACCATTCAAAGCGGCTACACCCAAATTATCTTACAAAAAGGTCTTACCTATCCTTACCGGCGAGATACCGTCACCATCAACGCCAATGTGGCCCCGGCCACCCATGGTGAGACTGTTCAAGAGATTTTAGGCAATGGCGATGCCAGCCAGGTGTATCAAACATTTACCCTGCGACAGTCGCCACTCACCCATGTCAGCAGTGATGCCACCCCCAGTGGTGCCCTCTCCACCTTAGAGATTCGTGTAAATGATATCCGCTGGCATGAAGCGCCCATGCTCTATGGCCAAACACCTCAAGATCGCAGCTTTATCACTCGCCTCACTGAAGCGGGTAACACCCTGGTGAAATTTGGGGATGGGCACACCGGTGAGCGATTGCCTACTGGCATTAACAATATCGATGCCCGATATCGTAAGGGCCTGGGTCTGGCAGGTAATGTCAGAGCTGATCAGCTGACCAATTTAATGTCTCGTCCCCTGGGACTGAAAGCTGTCACTAATCCCTTACCCGCTACCGGTGGGGACAATGGCGAGAGTTTGGCCAACGCCCGCGACAATGCGCCATTGACCGTACTCACCCTTGATCGGGTGGTGTCGCTACAGGACTTTGAAGACTTTTCTAGAGCCTTTGGGGGCATTGCCAAGGCCCTGGCCACCTGGACCTGGATGGGCCAACATCGGGGGGTATTTGTCACGGTGGCCGGTCCCAACGGAGAAGCCATTGAAGCTGAGCTGATTGCTAAACTGCTAAAACAATTGCAGAAGTCTGGCGATCCCCATGTGCCAATACAGGTCCAGTCTTATCGAGCGGCCAAATTTACGCTGGCAGGCAAGATTCAAATCAATCCTGATTTTCAGGCTGATAGCGTACTGGGTGCCGTAAAACAGGCTATGCGCAGGGCATTCTCCTTTGAAGCCCGTGCTTTTGGGCAAGGGGTGGCCCTGAGTGAGGTTTTGGCGGTGATGCAACGTGTGACTGGTGTGGTGCACGTGGATCTGGATTTACTCAGACGCTATGGTTTGTTGCTGATCAACGGTCTGAAAAGGCCACTACCGGCAGCCGTACCTCAGCACGATGGTTCTAACTTGCTGGCGGCAGAACTGTTGACCTTAGATCCAGCGGCACTCGATCAATTGGGGGTACTGTCATGACGTTTGATGCAGAAACCCTTTACAAACTGTTGCCTGCCATTTATCGCATCCGTGATGTCGATCAGGGAGAACCCCTGAAGGCGTTGGTTCAGGTATTGGCAAGGGAAGTAGCCGTTCTAGAAACGGATTTGGAACAGCTTTATGATGACCAGTTTATTGAAACCTGTGCCGAGTGGGTGGTGCCCTACATTGGCGATCTGATTGGGAATCGTCCCCTTTATACGAATCTGCCTGAATTCCCCAGTAATCGTGATCAAGTAGCAAATACCATCGGCTATCGCCGTCGTAAGGGTACGGCGGCCATGTTAGAACAATTGGCTCGAGATGTAACAGGGTGGCCAGCTCGGGTGGTGGAGTTCTTTGAGCTGTTGTCAACCACTCAGTCCATGAACCATGTCCGACAGCACAATCTTGTTACCCCCGATTTACGTCGCTGGCAGGCATTGACCTATCTTGGCACTCCCTTTGAAACAACGCCCCACCTGGCCGAAATGCGACGGATTGCCTCCCAACGGGGACGGTATAACATTCCCAATATTGGCCTACATTTGTGGCGGTTACAGCCCTACAGCCTCAGTCTCTTTCTGAGTGCTGCTCGACCCGTAGGCCCCCTAGCCGATGGCCGCTACCGGTTCCATCCGGTGGGGCTAGATGCCCCCCTGTTTAACCCGCCTTTACCAGAAATTTTGTTTACCCTGGCTGCCCCGATTAATGTGCCAGATCCCTTGCCTCGTCGTGTGCTCTATGAGGAGCTGGAGGCCTGGCGACAGGCCATTGCCAATGGACAATCGTTTCAACCTGAGTACTTTGCTACGGGTGATTCCAGTCAGACTGGGGCTCGACAGCCGGTATTTGAGGTTGTTGTTGTGGACAATGGTGTAGAAACATCCATTCCCCCTGAAGAAATTCTCATCTGTAATCTGGCTGATTGGCGACGTCCACCCACAACACAATCTTATCAGCCCTCTGATCCAGACCAGGCTCCCGTCTCGTTGCCAATTCAAGTGGCTGTGGATCCCTTGCTCGGGCGCATCTCTTTCCCACCAGAGGTAGTGCCGGAACAGGTTAATGTCGGCTACACCTATGGCTTTAGTCACGATGTGGGTGGGGGTCCCTACGACCGTGGAGACTCCGTTTTACCCCTGTTGGAGCGTCCGGTCACCTGGCAGCGGGGTGTGAGTCTCGCTGCTGAACCTGCCGATGCCGATGTCGTACCGACCTTAAGTGAGGCTATTAACCAGTGGAATGCTCGGCCCCCTGGCAGCTTTGGTGTTATTGCCATTATCGACAGCCAAACCTATGGAGAAGACTTTCCCACCATTAATATTCCTGAAGGGAGTCAGTTGTTAATCGTAGCAGCAGACTGGCCCCTGGTGCCCATACCGGATTCACCATTACTGCAGCGCCAGCTGGGAGACTTAGCACCAGAATTCTTGCGTCCCCATTTACAGGGTGACCTGACAATAGCGGGAACTGCTCCTGACGGTAACGACAGCCCCGGCGAGTTGTTTTTGAATGGTCTTTGGATAGAAGGTTCACTTACGGTGCAGCCAGGTAATGTGAATCGAGTTCAATTAGATCACTGTACCCTTGTTCCCTTTACTAACACTGAACCGGTACCCCGTAGTCTGGCTGTTCAGGCAAATAATTCGTTGCTGACCGTCCAACTGGACCATACCATTACAGGCCCTGTCACTATTGCTGAAACGATTGAAGACTTAAGGGTGGTAACCAGTTTGGTGGATGGAGGAGGAGAGGTTGCGATCGCAGCCCCTGACACCCCCACCCATATCCAAACCAGTACCCTTTTAGGCACCACCACGGTACGCAGTCTGGAAGCCAGTAACAGCATCTTTACCCACACAGTTACCGTCCAGCGCCGTCAGGTTGGCTGTGTTCGATTCTCATCACTACCGCTCAATTCACAAGCCCCACGTCGTTACCAATGTCAGCCCAATTTAGCCCTGGCCGCCCTGGCCACACAACTCAACCTGCCAGCCATCGAAGACCCCGATCAGCAAGCCCAGATAGAACGCCGTCTATCCCCCCAATTTACTTCGCGACGCTATGGCGACCCGGCCTATGGTCAACTAAGTCAGCGCTGTGCAGAGGCAATTCGTCGGGGAGCCGATGACGAAGCCGAAATGGGAGTATTTCATGATCTCTATCAACCCCAACGAGAGACCAATTTACGAGTACGCTTGGACGAATATCTACGCTTCAGCCTAGAAGCCGGCATTTTTTACATCACCTAGTGATTGTCTAGTACCTAGCGATGGATTTAACAGGAGGCCTCCATGAAGGGAGATTTTAGTCGAGATACCTTCGATAGCACCAAGCACTACAATATGGTGCTGTTGCAGATGGGGCGCTTGTTGTTAGACTCAGACTGGGTCGAACAACAACAGATCCATCAACATCGGATTGAAACCGAAGCCCGCGATGTGATTGGTCCATGTGGGGCTCCTAAAGACGATCCAGGGTTTGGCATTGAAGCCGTCGACAATGACTTTACCATCGGTGCTGGCCGCTTTTACGTTAACGGTATTCTCTGCATTAATGAGACCGATGTCGCCTACAGTCAACAACCCGATTTACCCAATCCTGCCGATTTAAGTAGCCTGTTTGCTGAGGCCGGTACCACTAACGCCATTATTTATCTGGATGTTTGGAAGCATCATATTCTGCCCATTGACGATCCCCAGATTCGTGAAGTGGCGCTGGGTGGACCCAGTACCGCAACAAGGCTAAAAACCCTATGGCAAGTTAAAGTCTTGCCCATTACCGAGCCGGTCAATCAGCTCAGCTGCGATGGTGATCTCTCCGAATGGGATGATCTGATCGCCCCCAGCACTGGCATGTTAAATGCCCGCACAGCTGCCGCCGAGGCCACGGACAATCCCTGTCTAATTCCTCCCGGTGCGGGCTACCTGAGGTTAGAAAATCAGCTATACCGAGTGGAAATTCATGCCGGTGGCGATGGCGACACTGCCACTTTCAAGTGGTCACGGGACAATGGTTCTGTGGTCACAGCCATCAACGGTATGGATGGCCAGGAAATCACCGTGGCTGATCTGGGCCCCGACGATGTGCTGGGGTTTGCCAAAGGCCAGTGGGTCGAAATCATAGACGATGCCCTTGAGCTGAATGGCCAACCAGGGGAACTGTTACAGATTGACGACTTTACCAATGATGCTGCCGGTCGTCCTGTGATTGTGCTGGCCTCAGCGCCTACCCCCTTAGCCGCTGAATTTCCCAATGGCATCAATCCTGATTACCATCCGAAGCTGCGTCGCTGGGATGGAGCAGCAACCGGTGGACTGCCAGTCTCAGCAGACTGGACATCCTTAGAAGGCGGGATTCAAGTGCTGTTTTCCGAGGGTACCTATAACACCGGTGATTATTGGCTAATTCCAGCCCGTACCGCCACGGGCCAGATCGAATGGCCGGTGACCGATACCCCTGTGCCTACACCCATTCCCCAGCTGCCATTGGGCATCGACCACCAATACTGTCGGTTGGCCATCGCTCAGTTTTTAACCAATGCCGCTGGCGATGGCGAGCTGGAAGTTCTGGAGATTTGCGATCATAGCTTTTGTCCCCTGACCGAACTAGACCCTGGAGAATCCTGCTGCACCGTTGTAGTACAACCGGGAGAAAGTATTCAAGCAGCCCTAGATTCACTCCCACCCCAGGGAGGATGTGTTTGCCTCAAAACGGGGACCCATACTATCCAACAAGCGATTTGGATCAGACGATCCAACGTTGTTCTTAAAGGAGAGAGTCCTGGCACTCGCGTGGTCCGCAACAATGGGCTCAACCTGTTGCGAATTCAGCGCCTTCGCAATCAACAGGTGATCAATGTCGTCGTCCATCAAATTCGATTTGAAGCCGCCGGTATAGACCCTGAACCTTCAAATTTGTTGGATCTAACCGTGGCGGTCATTAGTAACGGCCTCAATGTGCAAGTAGACCATTGTCAGTTTGAGGTAGAGCTAGCCCAGGATACCGACAACACTGGTTCAAACCTACCCATGGGACCTGCCTTGGGATTTGCTGTGGTCAACAGTGAACAAATTACCCTACGGGATAATGTCTTCCGTTTGATGTTCACGGGGATCTGGGCAGAAGCGATCGCAACCTGCAATTTTTCCAATAATCAGTTTATCGGCCCCACAGCCCAAATTGATGACTTTACCTACCCGGTGGGGCTCATCTGCATTTTGTTAAACCTACTGACCTCGGAGAATGTGTTACTAGGTGACAACTGTCAAATCACAGATAATTTAATTCAGGATAGTTTTATCGGCATTGTTACGGGCGTTCACAGTGACTACTGTCATATTATTAACAACCAGATTCGTCGTCCGGCAATTCGACAGCTACCCATCGAAGAATTTGACAATCAATATTTAGCAGGGAGCGATCCCTATCTCTATGGGATTATCACCTACGGTAATCACTGCATGATTGCAAATAACACCATCAATCTAGACTCTCCTTCCTGGGGAGGGATTCGAGTCTTTGGAAGCCACACCCGAGTGGAAGACAACACTATAATTTCCAATTTGGATCGAGGGCTTCAGATCGGCAACACCCAGCTACCCCTATCAATTTTCTTAGGAGAAGTTGCCGAGAACGATGATGCCCCCCTGCCTGTCCTGGAACTCAATGCCAGCGTTGTAAAAGGGAACAAAATCACAGGAATTCTCACGGGTATTGGCGCAGCTAATGTGGAAGGGATTGAAATTTCAGCAAATCAAATGACAGTGTCGGGGAATTTCTCCGCAGCTGTTCCCATGGGAGTGGCGCTGGCCAATACCCAGCGGACCGTGGTTCAAAATAATCACATTAGTGGTGCTGAATTTGGTGTTTTTCTGTTGGGCACACCTCCCATCCAAGGTGTAGGTAATCGCGTACTTGACAACCACATTAGCGATGGCACCTACGGTATTGGTGCAGTCTCAGAAACAGCCCTGGAGATTTCTGGCAACCAAATTGATAATATGACGGTGGCAGGTATTGCGGCTAGCAATTTGATTGAACAGGCTTACTTAGCCAACAACCGTTTAGATCATTGTGGCTATCGACCACCCACATCTAACGCCACCAGTATTGCGGCAACAACCGCTGTGGGTGCTGGTATTTTTATTATCTCAGTGCTAGGAGACCTGACTCTACAGTCTTCTCAGATTATCAATACAGGCATCTCACGCCAGGGAGAAGTAGCCGCGACAGCGGCATTCTGGGGCATTGCAATTGGCCTGGTGTTATCTTGCGATATCACTCAAAACCATGTGTTTTACAGTGATACAGAGGCTGTAGCTCAGATGAACCTGATCCCCACCCATCGGTCGCTGTTGCTATTGGGATGGTTTGCCCCAACGAATGTTGATGTTCGTTTTCCTCAAGTCGGCAATGCCATGGTCAATGATAATATTTTTCAAGGGATTGGCTTACCCCATCTTGTCGAGTTTTTGCGCAATCCGAATGAGCCCCGGGTGGGCTTTGAACAGGTTAGTTTTAGTCAGAACCAATGTTTCCATTTGCGATCGCAAACCTCTCAGCCCCCTACAGACTTTATTACTAGCCGCCAAGGCAATGCGACCGTGGTGACCTGGGGACGACACTTGGTGGTGATGGGTAATCAGGTCAAGGCTGCGGATAATCCCAATTTCCCTTCCATGGATCTATCAAATCCAGAGAGGATTACTGTAATGGGTAATATTGCCAGCGGATCAATTATTAACTTTGGTTCTGGTGTTACCCCGCCGAACCCCGGTGACTTTAATGTTTATTCATAGCCAGGAGGTTTTATGGAAATCAAACGTATCGAAGACATATTGTCAGCGCAGCAAAAATTTGCGCAGCAACTCCAGCAGCAAATGCAGCAATTTAGCCAACAAACAAGCCCTGGCAGCTTTACCCTAGCCGACAAAAAACGTCAGCTACAACAATATGAGCAGCGTTTAAATACTACAAAGAAAGCCAGAGAGGCTTCGATTTCACGGTTTGATACTGATATTCGCCGTTACGATCAGGAAATAGAACGTCTAAAACGTGAAATTCAAGCAAATGACACTGGCGTGCGCCGTAAACAGCAAGGTTGATGACAACATCGTTTCACATTTTTGTTAATTTATGCCTTTAGGAAAGTTGGAGTAGAGTCAGCCAATACCGTCACCAGTCTTTGGGCAGAAACCTTTACACAGGCCTATCAAGATCTCCATAGCCCAGAGAACCTTCGCACATGCTGCGCTAAAAACTATTCCAATGAGGAAGCAATTAGCATTTTATCGCCTGATCAGTATGCTTGCATTATCGCCTACCGAGAAGCTGCACCTGTAGGTTACTACATCCTGAACTATCAGCAGTGCCCAAAAGATTACCTAACAGTAGCTACCAGCCCTACAACACATTAATCAGATGTAATGATTCTATTGTGCCAGCGATAATTCTGGCATTAGCACTCTTTCTTGTTTGCAAACTGTTGCCAGGTGCTAAATTGTCCTCAACAAGTGTTGAAACGTCTTAAAAATTAGATTTATATTCCTTAAAAAATGGCCTAAATCGCTCAGCTACGATGAAAAATGCCCAAAATTTAAATACATATCTATTCATAATCTAAAACTGATTTATCGATCACTACATTCCTTACAAAACAGCTATTTCTGCCATTATTTGTCAGTCCAATAAGACTATAAATTGTTACAAAACACTTCCATGGGCAAGGGCTTTTTTATGGTTTTTGCCATGACATAAGAAAGCTCTCATATGGCTTTCATAGGATACTTACCTACAGGTGAGACCCTTAAACAATAGTTAACCTATTCTTAATGCTTATCCGATGCTCACCATATGCAATGTGATGCTAAAAGCCCTTTATTGCTATGGTCAGGCTGCAATAAGTCTGTAGTAGCAGCCAGTGTTAAAAGCTGCCACAATGGTTAAGGGAAATTTAAGCGAAGTTAAACATGATAGTTAATTACAGCATAACTTCTGACTTCTGACACCTGATTCCCCACCCAGCCAAAATTTCCCAACTTAAATGCTCTACCCTACTAATATTTTTTATCTACAACTCTTCCATGATCACAAAAAGAAAGAACTTTCTAGGCTCTCTTTATATACAGTTTAGGGGGAATTTGCCCTTAATCGGATTAATCGCAGCTATTTCAACTATTTTCTTAGGCAAGGTAGTATTTATTCATCTCTGGTATGACGTTCCCATCGATCAGCTCACCAGGGATATAATTGCTGTCGGTCGCATTCCTGTCTATGCAGGATTTCTTTCTCAAATAGGTCTCTTCTGCTGGGCTGCCGCAGCAATGCTCTGTTTTTTTAGCGCTAGCGTTATTGAAAACAATGGCAATCACCACAAGATCAAGCAGTTTTTGTTGGCTTCGACGTTGCTAACCTTAATCCTCGGTTTTGATGACGCCTTCTTACTCCATGAAAAAGTTCTGCCCAAACTGGGCATACCAGAAGGTGTCACCTATGCAAGCTATGGTGGGTTACTACTTTTTTACTTACTTAGATTTCACCAACTTATTCTTAAAACAGATTATATATTTATAGCTCTTGCACTCGTTTTCTTTGGTCTTTCATACACATTAGATTTTGCATTAGCCATAGTGTATCCTGCCGCTCCCATCCCACTCCTGACATCAGGTCGAATCTCGTATCTGCTTGAAGATGGTGCAAAATTTATCGGTATTATCAGCTGGCTTGTTTATTGCTTCCAAATTGGCAAATACTCAATTAGAGTCAGTGCAGCCAAACCAAACATTGAGCTGCCCTACTATTCTGATGGAATTGCAAAACAGCAGATAATACACAAAGGTCTCCATATTGGTCAAGATCGTTAACGATGGCACTTTAAACGCATCACCTAACTGCCACGGAGTGTTGCTACTATCATGACCATCATGCGCGTCGGATTTGAATCCTCATCTAGTTGAATAACTCATCGGGTATTTGCCACGGGCTGCGCTGTGCCGCAGTGATGACAGTAGGGTAAATACTTGTATGTGGGCTGGTGACAGTGATTGCACTCCTGGTGCTGATGATAGCCACAGTGTGGACAATGGCTGTCATGGGCCTGTAGCTTTTTGGCGCACTTAATACAGCGTGACTTTTGTATACGCCCTGCAGCTTGGAGTTTAGGGTTAAAGATAAACCGTTGAACGAACTTAATCATGCCAAAGCCTAGCAGCGGAATCAGCAAAATGTAAATATAGCTGACCAAAAACAGAAGTCTGCCAAATAGGACGGTAACAATATTAAATACAGCGGTAAACAAGACTCCCATTTGCATAAACTCAAACGCTTTGAGAATCAATGGGATAAAAAAGATGACCAGGAGATGCCAGCTAATCAGGGCAATGAGGCCATAGCGTTTACGCTGAGCGATGGTGTAACCGCCAAAAGCCACCAAAATCAGCGGCACAAGGAAAATCGCCTGAAAAGCTAGCTGAATACTGGGATACCAGAAACTAGCTCGGTCATACCCTTGCTCAATGGTTTGAAATGCAGAATCTTGGTTGAGCAGGGTGAGAAAGGCTGCACTTTCTGAGCTGGACAGAAGCTCATCCTTAAGGGTTGTAATTTCCGCTTTGAGGGCCGTAATCTGAGCCTCATTCTCTGTTAGTGTCACCTTGGCCTGGGCGGCACTGGTTAGATTAATGGACTGATCACGGGGTTGTTCTGCAATTTCTTCTAGGAGCGTAGAGTCATACTGCTGGCGAATGGTGCGATTTGTATTTTCTAGGGTTGCGATCGCATCTTCCTTCCCATTCAACTGCTCCAATCGGTTAGTATTACTGGGTTGTTTAATGGCATCCTTAGTATCCGCGTACTGTAAACAGACACTGTTTATTTCACCCAAACGATCAACAGCCGTCCACCCATACTGCTGCTTCAAGCCAACATTGTTTTCATCAGCTGCCCATCGGACCAGATTAAAGTCTTTATCCTCAGCAGTCTGATCACGATAGCTATCCCACTCGGCATAGCAAGGATAGACTTCAGAAGGAGCCATGTACCACTGACCAATATCGTTTAAGCCAATAAACACATTGGTCAAAATAAAAATATCAATCAGGATAATGACCACTAAACTAACTTTGTTCAGCGGTTCATTATTGATAGTTCGAGAGCGATGAAAGAACCGTCGCAGGGAACGACATAATCTATAAAACATAAAACTAATTGAGCAAAAGCCCCGCAAAGATAATGTGTGTCTGTGCGCCCATTGTGCCACCGTGGGCAATGCATCCTCCATGAGTATCTTGCACCCCCCTGAATCAATCACGCTGCCGGAGACATAGGGCGAAGTTCATCGAAGTAATACGAAGTAAAAGCTACAAGGCTTAGCATACAGGCTGTATAAGTTCTGTGAATAGACAGAATAGCAGGCTAAAACCGTGGTTAAGATCGGGAAGAGTTCTTTGCTCAATCACGCTGAAACTCATTAACCAATCATAGCTTCGAGATAAATGACAGATCTAATGACAGGAACAGGAAGTTGTCTTTGCGGTGCCATACACTTCACCGCAAAGACTATCCATAAAAATATGGGTGCCTGCCACTGCCACATGTGCAGAAAATGGAACGGTGGGCCTCTTATGGCCGTCAGCTGCGGTACAGAGGTTGCATTTGAAGGAGCGGAGAATATATCGGTCTTTGACTCATCGGAATGGGCCGAGCGCGGCTTTTGCAAAAAATGTGGTAGCCATCTTTTTTACAGACTCAAAGGCAACAACGAATATAGTATGTTGGTTGGGCTATTCGATGATGATAGTCAGTTTATCTTTGAGCATCAAGTATTTATTGACAAAAAACCTGAATTTTACGACTTCTCAAATAAGACTGAAAATATGACAGAGGCTGAAGTGTTTGCAAAATATGCACCACCTTCGGCATAAGACTGCTTTAGGGGATGCATCACATAGCAAAATAAATCTTGCACGGGTGATGGTTAACAGCTCACAACAACAGGATCTGATTAAGCTTAAAGCAATAAAACTCAGCTGCATGGCTCACCATGGCCCACCTCATGCGGTGATTATGTTCAAAGTTCAGCCTATATAATATCGATGCTGAAATTATCGGTTCAGCTTTCCTGAAAAATTGAGCATAATACTTAAACATGGATATTGAATTTGGTAATCTCGACAACCTAGATACCAATGGCACTGGCTGGTTTATTGGGTTTAGTGATTGGACCAAGGCAGATCCTGCTAAGGATGTTAATCTACGATTCAACCCCCATGGTCAAGAATTTTCAAATTTATCTGCAAAGTGGATGCATCATATTGTTGGAGAAACGAGAGGGTTAACCAAACCCATTAGCTATGGTCGTACCATAACTATGCTAATGAGTGACAGCGGCGGTTTTCGGATAGAGTTCTCAAGCCGTCCTGACTTTAAGGCTCCTGACACGCACAACTATTTGCTTGAAAAACGAGGAGATTTTATTGCCTGGGGTACAAATGTATATCATCAAGCCTTTGTCGAGCGTGAAAGCACAACGCTGACCATACGGTGGGAGCCGTCAAAAAAATTACCACACTAGACTCACCATAGATTTTATTTACGAATAGTTCTGGTCAAGGAATCTGTTTGCTAGGCTTTAGATTAACCTTCGCACTAACTGGATTATTGGTTTAGTTCCTGGGTCATGCAGCCAATCAACACAGCGCGATTAACAATTCGCGAGTTCATCTTTGCTGATGCTGATGCCTTTATCAGCTTTATGACAGATCCTGAGTCGACAAAATTTCTGACGTTTACAGACGAACAAACCACCAGGGAGGGTGCTAAACGTCTGATTGAGTTTACGATTGCGTCCTATGGTTCTGAGCAACCGATGCTTGCATTTGCGGTTGAAGAAAAGAACAGCAAACGGTTTGTGGGTTTTTGTGGGTTGAATCCCCATGATGATGAAGCAGTGGAGGTTATGTATGCTGTGATGCCAGCGGCGAGGGGACAGGGGTATGGGACGGAGATTGCGATCGCAATCTCCCACCATGCTCTTAACGACCTTGGTTATCATCGGGTAGTCGCTCCGATTGC
Source organism: Leptothoe sp. LEGE 181152 (assembly GCF_032906605.1). Classification (NCBI taxonomy): domain Bacteria; kingdom Bacillati; phylum Cyanobacteriota; class Cyanophyceae; order Nodosilineales; family Cymatolegaceae; genus Leptothoe; species Leptothoe sp. LEGE 181152. The sequence goes on along the minus strand of NZ_JASATU010000068.1, from coordinate 251,486 downwards.
GCCAGAGAATAACTATTCGCAGGTTGTTGTGAGAAAGGCTGGGTTTGAAGATTATGGGGTAGTGAGGCAGACAAACTTTCCGAAGCTAGTGCATCACTTTGTACTACAGAAAAAATAACAAACGATGCGTGCTAAGGGGACTGCACAACAATAAAGACCCAGGTTGGGGCTGTAGATGGTGTAGATGAGTGATGGGGTAATGGGGTAATTATTTAAGGGCAAGCGCCTAAGGCTTTCTAAAAGTTACGCTAATAGTTCTGGCCATAGGGTTCAGTAATTCAACAGTTATAGCTGTGGTAACTGCAAAATGGCGATAGGGTTGCTCAAGGCTTTCCTCTCCGAATCTCTCCTGTTCGTGGGACCTAACCCCCACCCCCACCGCCAGGGTAGAAGAATGGCTGTAGTTCGGATTACAAGTCGCAGAATCCTGTAGTTTTCGTTAAATAAACACTTAGATAGTCAAACGATTCGCTACCGATTCCTGACTGTTTGGACCACGGACATCTGTAGCCTTAACTTGCTTCGCCCTGATCTTTGAACTCCAGCAGCCATCGGCGAAATCTAAAAGAATATGCAGCAAAATGAGGACAAACTGGGTGCGTAAAACATACTGGTGAGCTGTAAGCGCAGTCTATGGAAACATCTCCATGCCTCCATAGACTGCCAACGTTACGGTTTGCTAAGGTCTATTCCATGAAATTCAAGCAGCTTATTCTTTTAGGACCTCCTGGTGTAGGGGTTAAGGAACAGGCAAACACACTGTCCAATCGCTGGCATATTCCCCATGTGTCCATGGGGCAGCTCATCCATGGGGCTATTGCTAAACAGTCGGCCATCGGTCTGGAGATACAGTCTTACGTTGAAGCGGGTGAGCTAGTCCCCGATGCTTTAGCAATAAAGTTGCTGCGAAAGCGGTTTGAGCAGCCGGATGTGATGCTACAGGGGTGGGTGTTGGATGGGTTTCCCCGCACCCTGGTTCAGGCCCAAGGGCTGAATGAATGGTTGTTAAAGGTAGGTCAACCTGTAGCAAAGGTGGCCTACTTAAAGACCATGACGGGGCTATTGATTAACCGATTATCTTCTACAGAGAATCATGAGCCGATCCCAGCTATCCGTCACCGGTTAGCCCATCATCAACAAGAGACTGCGCCCGTACTGGAGTATTATCGGCAGCAAGAGCAATTAACAACTGTTAATGCTAGCCTCTCGTTTGCAGAAATAACCCAGGCATTGGCTGAGCTATTTGCAGAAGAAGCAGGGGCAGCCCGCTTTATTCAGGATGAATCAGAACTGAATTCTCTTCTGGAACAAGAACCTCTGCTGGTGGTGGATTGCATGGCGTCCTGGTGTGGCTCTTGCAAACTGATAACGCCCCTAATTGATCAGCTGGCCAAGACCTATAAAGACCGTGTCAATGTGATGAAAATAGATTTTGATGTCAATAAGCAGGTACCCAAACGGTTTGGGCTCAAAGGCATGCCAGCGGTTATGTTTTTTAAGAGTGGTGAACTGGTGGAGACACTGACAGGCGTAAAACCTTACCAGGCCTATAATGCGGCGCTAAGTCGCTGTTTGGAATAAGATGGCTAGGGGCCAATGAGATGGCTAGGAGCCAATGAGATGGCTAGGGCCAATGAAATGGCTAGGGGCCAATGAAATGGCTAAAGCCACAGATTCATTCATTAAGTATGGTGTCAGGGAAACAGGCAAATTAACTGAACCTTAGGAGGGTTTGTTATGACAATTTCCATGTATCAAGCCTCGGTGCCGTTATTAATCCGCGCCCTTAAGAACATGGTTGTCATTCTCAAAAAGGGTGAAGACTACGCAGAGGCCAAAAATATCGATCCGACGGCTTTGCTCAATAGCCGCTTATACCCCGATATGTTTCCCTTTGTTCGACAGGTTCAGGTTGTCTCAGATCTGGCCAGACGAGGTGTGGCCAGGCTTGCAGGTGTTGAGGTGATTGCCATGGAAGACACAGAGACCACGTTCCCTGAACTGATCGAGCGTATGCATCAGTCCGTGGCTTACATAGAAACCTTTACCCCTGAACAAATTAACAACACAGAAGAGACAATCCTCACGTTGCCCATTGGTGAAGGTCAAACTATGGATTTCAGAGGATGGGAGTTTCTGTCATTTTTTGTTTTGCCCAATGTTTATTTTCATGTGACAACGGCTTACGATATTCTTCGACACAATGGCGTCGAGATTGGTAAACGAGACTATTTGGGCCGACCATAATCAGCCTCACGCCAGCCAGTATAATTTTTAAATTAGTACCCTACTCAGCCTCAACCACCTTTACTTCATAGCGCTTATACGCATTAGCCAACTCTTCAATCACATGAATCGGGCGCACCTCACCTGGCAACAAGGCGGCATCGCCAAAGTTCATATCCCGCTCAGGCAGGTCCAATTCCACCTCAATCTCAGGCTGATCCAGGGGGGGCAGGCTAGCCCACCTGGATCAGTTCTTCAATGGCATCGTCAAAGCAATCGTAGTCGATATAGTTTTTGCCCCGTGATAGGCGATCTTGGGCCTGTTTCCGTTATGAAAGGTTTATAGTCATCATCACCAAAGTCTGCCAACGAACTCCAATGTTCGGCTGTAAAACATTTCGTGAAACAGCTGCATTCTTTACAGGATTTTCATTTGGCACAGATAGTTACCCCTTAGTGATGAAGGCTACAACACTTTTCATCATTTCGTCACAACAACTTTACGATTGCCCCAGCAGTATGCATGGCAAGGCATAGATAATGACAGTGACATCACAATCACGCCCCCTGGCTTTGGCCCCATAGCGCTCAAATGGATTGAAGGACAATGGAAGATCACTTCATCAGATATCATGAATAAGCTATTGGCAACAAACGCTTAATTTAAAAAGGGCCGAGAATATATCACTCGCGCGCTGTGCTTGATGACTTGATATTTACCTGAGCACTGTGGTCAAGACCCATGGAACGATTACTTGAGCGTGTCAATAGAGATCTTCAGCTGGACATTTCTTCCCTAATTCGTACCGTTGAGGAACCAGGGCAAACCCTGGTTCAGCTAATTGCTGAGATCTCTGTAGATATCGAACAGCTTCGACAGTTTATTGACCATCGTATTGCACAACAGCCTTTTGCAGAATCAGCAGCAAATGCAAAAGATATGCCTAGGGATGCAGAATACAAACTTAAAAAACATACTCATCAAGTCACTAAACTCAGGTCTTCTCTGCTGAAGTTAGAGGCTAAGGTGGCTGAAGCTAAATGGGTTTTAGCTAGGCTTGGAGAAAGTTCTGAGGCTGAATAATCTTTTGGGCTAATTTATAGCCGCTCTCGGTTGGAATAACTATAGTCTGTCGGTGTAAGTGAGTAGGCAATAGGGAGTGGGGTGAATGCAATGTGAGGCTCTACAAAACTCAGAACTAGTCTTAGAGCCCAATCAAAAAGAATGCGGCCCAGTCGCGAGGATCGGGATGATCTGCCAATGTATGCAACATGGCCTGTCGCAGGGCAACGGCCTTATTTGGTTCAATTTGTAGCTGCTGATAAAACTCAGTCATGAGCATTGCCGTTGCCTCATCGGGTACGGCCCACAGGGAAGCCACCAGGTTATTGGCACCCGCTGCTAAAAATGAGCGGGAAAGTCCCACAACACCGTCACCCGTAATCTGCCCTCGTCCTGTATTACAGGCACTGAGCACCACCAGGTCGGCCTTGAGATCAAGCTGCATTACTTCTTGGGCAGTTAGCAACCCATCGTCAGGCTGGTCACGGTCACCTTTTTCACGGGTGGGGGTCAATGCGATCGCACTACTCAACCCATGGCGTTCGTCCAGTAAACCATGGGTGGCTAAATGGATAATATCGGCATCGGCCAACCGTTCACGCACGGCGGTTTCTGTCGCCGCAGTCCCCAATAAGGGAACAGTATTGAGAATGGGTGCGATCGCAACGGCCTCTGCCTCTGCCCCCGGTAAATCCGTCAGGGGCATGGGTGGCCCCCCCACCCTAAAGGGCACCGACGGCATTTCAGGATTGCCCACGATCACCGCTGATGCCGCTTGAGCACGGTCAATTCCCACCACCAGGGCCTCACCGGATTGTTGCACCAGGCGTTGTTGTAAAAAATGCAGCGTCTGTAGCGACGGTGTTGTGCCTAACGTATGATTCTCAATCAGATACTGCCCCTGGGCATTTTGCAAAGCCGGAAAAGGCACCAAAAATAGCTCCCGATGGGGAACAATGATGACCTTTTCCGCTGGGGCCTCGGGTAAATACTGAGCGATTGGAGCAATCAGCAGATCGTAAAGTTGTTTCAAGTCTGCCTGGGCCATATCTTGGCTGGCTTGGGTCGTCTGCCCCACCCCACCCCACGAATTAAACCCACGCACCCCGAGACTATCCTGGCTAGCGGTCAACTTATCCCTCAGGGCATGGGGCTGCTGAGTCAGATTCACCTGTTCAAAGGCAATCTCTCCATCGGGGTTAACCACCCAAATAAATAGGGCTCGATCGTTAAACTGGCTGCGCCCAGGGGACGGTTGGCGAATAATGGAATACTGCACCAGTGTGGTCCCCTGCTTTTTAGCCAGTGCCTTAATGTGAGCAATCGTTAGGTCTGCCACAGGCACAGGTGTGGCCGTCTCCAGGGTTTGGGCAGCCAGTAATTCCACAAAGGCCCGCGCCCGTCCTCGCTCTGCCACCACCAGGGCAGCCTCCATATCCCCCTGCTCAATCAGCACCTGCTGTAGCTGATCGTACCGATAAGATTGGGTCTCAAACAGCGAAACCTTATTACTATCCTGTAGACCAGGCTCTAGGGCTTCAAACTTATCCAATACTCCATACAGCGTTTCTTTAGCCTGAGATAGATTGCCTTTGGCCCGATAAATCTCAGCCAGGCCACTGAGGGCATTGATCTGCCCCACTTCATCATGGTGATGTCTGGCCCAGGCATAGGCGTCATTAAAGTACTCAAGGGCTGTTTCCCGATCCTGCCTGACGTAGAGCTGCCCTAAATGATTTAGGGTGCGGCTATATTCTGGCCCGACATACTTGTCTCGATAGCCCAGGGCTTCAGTAAACGTTTCCAGTGCCTTGTTAAACGCCCCCTGCTCGGCATAGAGCTCTCCCAAGCTGTTGAGAATATTGGCTAGCTCGTGCCACTGCCCCTGGGAAATGGCGATGTCCTTTGCCTCTAAATACGTGGCCCGCGCCTTGTCATAGGTTTGCTGCTGCCGATAAACATGCCCTAAACCATTGAGATACCGAGGTATGCCCTCCCAATACCCTACGGATCTGGCTTCCCCCAGGGCGGTTTGATAAGCAGACTCTGCCTGGCCGTAGTCCCCAAGCATGTAATAGAGGCTGCCCACTTCCCCCAGGGCTCGAGTGCGATCCACCCGGTCTGAGCTTCGGGACAGGGTAGCGTGTAGCGTATCCAGCGCCCGACCGTATTGCCCCGTGTGCCGATAGACCTCTCCTAGGGCTAAATTAAGCCGATTTTGTTCTGAAAAATCTTGCAGGAACCCCCGCTGCACCTGACGCAGCTGCTGCCAACTACGGGTAATATTTCCCTGTTCTAGCCAGATCAACGCCTGCATTAAAAAACCTCGATGGCGTTGAGCAACGGCTTTAGAGGCGGGTATGGTTAGCTGATTTGCTTGATTCAGGGTCTGCTGGGCCCGGTTGAAATCGCCCAAACGATAGTGGGCAAAACTCAGGTCCACCAGGCTATTGTGCTCGCCGATCGGGTCTCCTGCACTGCGGTATAGCTCACTGGCCATGGTCAATGGACGCAGCGCGGCTCGACTGCTACCACCCATACGTAGAAAGTTTTTTGCTTGTTGATACTGGATCTGGGCAGCCTCAACAGATTTGGCCCTGACAGGCCCATTCACTGGGGCAGTTCTAGCCTCTCCTGCCTGACCCACACCCAGTAACAGACTGATGCCTAACAGCCAGCTAACCGTTCGAAAACCCGTCATACACACCTAAATCTATGACAACCAACCATAAAATCTATGCCACCTGACGGATTGATAAAAGCATCAATCTTTCCGTGTCTACAATCCCACACTGGCAATTTAAGGACGGTTATCCATTTAATCGCCCGTGGGGCACATTGCTTACTCTGACGAATACAGTATGAAATTTGATTCATCCAGTCCATGGACATGGGGCCAGGCCAGCAAATTTTTGCGGGGTTTCGCCACAGCGAAGTGTCCAACCTTAACCCAACGTTTACAAAAGCTGTTGCTATCCTTTGAGAAATAGTCACAATCAGAGACCACCGCCGTCACACTGTGGTTATATATACCGCTGGTGGGTTAGCAAATTGACAGCATGAAAGTTCTAGATAAACGACACCGGATCATGGCCTTGCTATTTGGCTTGGCAATTTTGGTGTCGCTGGGATTTTGGTTCAGCCGTGGCGATGTGAATGGTCCCAATACTGCTTGGGCGGCAAGGAGTAATTTTTGGGCCGACCGACGCGTGGCGGCAGCCCTGGAGTCTGGGTTTGAGCAAGCTGATAAGGCAGCGGAGTTAGGCCAAACCGCCAGTAACGCTGACCAATGGGATCAGGTCGTTAAAGCATGGACAGATGCGATCGCAACCTTGCAAACCATTCCGGCCCAAAGCCCGGAGCGCTTCTTTGCCCAGCGTAAGCAGCAGGAGTACTTACAAAATCTGGCCTTTGCCCAACGGCAGGCCAACCAACTCAGCTGGCCCAATGTGTTTCCCAGTTTAGGCAGCCCCGTCTTAGATGAACAATTGCGGCTCTACCTGAGCTATTTAGCCACGTTTGGCCCACCGGACATCCTGGTGATTGGTAGCTCCCGCACCATCCAGGGGATAAACCCACAGATCCTCCAAACAGATTTAGAAACACAGGGATATCCCGTGCGGGTGTTTAACTTCAGCATTAACGGCGCTACGGCCCAGGTGATGAACTTTGTCCTCCAGCGACTGCTCACCTCAGATCAACTGCCCAGACTGGTGATTTGGGGGGATGGTTCGCGGGCATTTAACAGCCGTCGTGTTGATGCCACCTTTGCCAACATTCTCAAGTCACCGGGATACCGGGCCGTGCTGGCAGGGGAAAAGCCAGGGTTTAGCAATCGAGCCTCTATCCCCAGACCGCCTAGCAGTATTAATGCCTATGGCTTTTTGCCAGTTGCCGATGTATTTGACCCGGCTGCGTTCTATCAAACCTATCCGCGCATTAGCGGACGCTACGATGGGTTTTATAACCCGTTTGGTTTGACAGGGTTACAGCTGGGGTCGTTGCGATCGCTAGTGGGCTATCTCAAAAGCCGCAATATTGAATTGGTCTATGTTCATCTTCCCCTCAGCGGCGACTACCTAGATGACTTTCGCCTCCCCCTTGATCAACGCTTTCAAAGGTTTTTACAAACCCAAAGCCAGCGTCAGGGGTTTGCCGTCATTGATCTGCTTCTGCAATGGCGTCAACAAAATGCCTTCTTTGCTGACCCCAGTCACTTAAACCAGGCAGGCGCAGCCAGCATCGCGCAACAGTTAGCGCGCGACCCATTAGTGCTAGAAAAATTGAATGCCTTAGAATAAAGAAGAAAAGAGCAACTATAAAATCTCAATAACAACAACCAAACTCTCTTCCTAAAGTAGGTCAGCTGCCCACTACTCAAAGCCGTTATAGCGCCAGGGTACGGGATCAACCGCCACCTGATTCACATAGAGCCCCCAGTGTAAATGGGGGCCAGTGGACGCACCGGTGGAACCAATGGCCCCCACTTGCTGACCTGCACTTACGAAATCTCCCTCATTCACATCAATGCGACTGAGGTGAATCATGATACTCAACAGCCCCTGACCGTGATCAATGCCAACGGTATTACCATGGAGCTCAAATCCATCACTCACACGCCCCACTAGGCGGATATACCCAGCCGCAGGAGCTACTACCGGTGTTCCAGTTCCCGCAGCATAATCCACACCACGATGGTAGTAGTTTTCGGCAAACTCACCATTGTAATAACGCCGTACGCCATATTCTGAACTCACCCTGCCCTGACTCGGACGCAACAATGTGCCCCGCCAATGGCGCTCAGGACTCACCAGTTGCTTAAAGGCATCCACTCGATCAAATTCATGGTCCGTGCCCAGGCTACCGCTACCCCGCAGTGTGATCCGCTGGGTCCGGAAGCTACGGTTGCGTAAACCGACGGCCAGATTGCGGGTTTCTTCATCACCACTGACCTGGATCACGATACGCCCCGGCGTATCCAGAGGACTGGTGGGAACAAACGCGCGAAAGCGATTATCGGATAGGGGAAAACTGGGATATTCTTTACCATTGGCAATAACTGTGGGAGGAGAGCTAGCACCGTTTCTAGCTTTCACCATGACAGAAATGGTATCGCCCAGCTGAGGATCGTTGGGCGTAATAATAACATCATAGGCATGGGCCGCTTTGCCCATCAATCCCCATGACATCAACCCACCGGTTACCAATAGCCCTGCTAATACCTCTCGCCGCTGCATCACCATACTCTGCTAATTCCTTATGTTCTGTCTGGTTTAATCTGACCTTTGATTTGGTGAGAACCTGGCCGATATCTCACCCAACTAGGTATTAATCACCAATATCCCCTGACGATTGATTTACCACTAATGACATGTCGTCGATACCATGCTCTTAGTGGCTAGGTTTACAGAATAATACAGAGATTTTTTATCTGTTCGTGAATATATGCCATTTAAAATAGCCCAGTGGGAGCAGTTGGACTAAGACTACCGTGGATGTTTGCGACTCGGTATAAATACCTTGGCACAACACCCCATTATCAGGCTTGTCATAATCGCTGTCCCTAAGCAAGCCATCTGGGTGTCGATCACATCAAATGCAATACTTTCCATGGCTGCATTGGTCACCACGTCCTGGTATTCCACAATCTCTTGATATTTCAGTTCGATCAAGTCCTCGGAGAGCAACATAGACATTCATCCAGTCATCAGCAGTTTTACTAAGTAGATCCCTATTGGATGCTTTCCATAGACTGCCCGAGGAGATCGGCAACTCACCAAGTTACACTCATGTATCAAATTAGCGCGCCGAACCAGCGGGTCAAACCAGTGCGTCAAACCATAGGTAGTCCTGTGCAGTGGCCTGTAGCTTGGTGTAGTTTGTTCCTAAAAAACTTCAACTTTCTCTCCAATTACATCCAGACAAAGAGTGAGATAGTGTTCCCTATCTAGTTATCAACATTTGACTGATGCTGATCGAACGTCTATCCCACAAGGACTTTAGCGCCCTTGCCCAACTCTACAAATCCACACTGCTAGAGACAGTCTTGCCATTTTGGCAAAACCACTCATTAGATCGTGAGTGCGGCGGCTACTTTACTTGTCTAGACGTACAGGGAAATGTTTACGACACCGATAAGTTTATCTGGCTGCAAAACCGCCAAGTCTGGACCTTTTCCATGGTGTACAACCGCCTAGAACAACGTTCAGACTGGTTAGAGATGGCCCGCCACGGTGTTAACTTTTTGACCCAGCACGGTCGTGATCTTGAGGGTAACTGGTACTTTTCCTTAGATCGCCAAGGCCGTCCCTTAATACAGCCCTACAATATTTTTTCCGATTGCTTTGCCGCCATGGCCTTCAGTCAATACGCCCAGGCCTGTGGAGATAGCGAAGCTAAGGAAATTGCCCTACAGGCCTATAACAATGTTTTGCGTCGTCAAGATAATCCTAAAGGCCAGTACAACAAAGCTTACCCAGGCACACGCCCCATGAAGTCCTTGGCCATACCCATGATTTTGGCCAACCTCACCCTAGAAATGGACTGGTTGCTAACAACAGAATGCCTAGATGTAGTATTAAACCAAACCATTCACGCCGTTATGGAAGAGTTCCTAGATCCTGAGAGCGGCTTGATATATGAACACATTGCTCCAGATGGCACTCCCATCGACTGTTTTGAAGGTCGATTACTCAACCCTGGCCATGGCATCGAAGCCATGTGGTTCATGATGGACATTGGCCAGCGACGCCAGGACAACACCTTAATTAATTGCGCCATCGACACCACCCTAACAATTCTTGAACGGGGTTGGGACAATGAGTATGGCGGTATTTTCTACTTCTTAGACCGCATGGGCCATCCCCCTCAGCAACTAGAATGGAGCCAGAAACTGTGGTGGGTTCATTTAGAAACCTTAGTGGCCCTGCTATTGGGCTATCGACTCACCCAGCGAGATGACTGCTGGCAATGGTATCGCACCGTTCATAACTATGCATGGTCCCGGTTTAATGACCCAGATCACGGTGAATGGTTTGGCTATCTAAACCGCCAGGGCGATGTACTACTCCCCCTAAAAGGAGGAAAGTGGAAAGGCTGTTTCCATGTACCGAGGGCTCTATACCTGGGCTGGGAACACACTCAAGCAATGCTCTAACGCTTCTTCGTTTTATTCTTCATCCGAGACGGGAGCGGACCTAAAAGCTCGTTAGCACAATTAATCCACTGTTCCGTCTGTTGGCGTAGCTGCTCCTCATCCACACCCTCAAACGGAAAATCCCTAGACAACTGTCGCCAAAATTCCGGATCCTGATTATGACTGGTGTGATCATATGAATTGTTGACAGGTTTGTTCGAAGCCATAAAATTCCTTGATCAGCTGAATAAGTCATGGGTACTCAACCAATCTCAAGGTGCCCAATGATACATAGCTTTTTAGGGTACTGAGGAAAATCAAGTGATATCGACGACAAACCGATTGCGGAAACCACGTGGTTTTGACCAGGAATGTCCTTATTTAACAACACTCTGGCACCCTGGGTACGTAAATATAGCTACCAATACACATTACTTATGCACAAGGAACTTAGACGGGGGCTGCCCAAGAACATCGGAGCAGAAAACCAGCAATGGTGATGCCGCCCCCTATGCGCGCCCCCACGACATTATGAGTCGCATTTTTGGAACAGAAAAATCACCAAAAGTCTTCCAAAGCTTTGACTGACAAGGATAATAAAACATATAGACATGAGATAACCGCTGTATCAGGTTATTTCTAACGCCAGGCAACCCATGGGCCTTAACAAGCATCTAACATCAGAAACCTCTATCTCTTAGAGAATGATTAGCAATAACTTTAAGTACTGTGACACTCTTAGGGATAGTCATAGGTGTCACAGTACTTATTATTGCTGCTTAAAAGTAGAGCTATAATGTCGCCAACCGTGTTCTCCTTGCGTTACCTGGACTGCATTATTACGTCTTATTCTCAGTAATATCCCAATAATGGGGAAATTATGAGCGTTACCTACGTCCATACCAATAGTCCTCTACTTATTTTTACGCCTCCTTCAGTACAAATGAACTAAATTATGATATCATCCACCGATATCTATTAACCCTGGCAAGGTCTTAATTCTGTTTATAAAAAAGGGATTTATTTATTTCATTCATAGACCTCATTCATCCCACATATGGTGGATGTTAATTGCTAGGTTTAGTCTCGAAACAAGACAAAAGTTGTTCTAATGACTACAAAATTGTTTCTAGTTCGCCCCTAAACTTCATAGTCGCTTAAGTTCTCAAACAGACAGGTATAAGAATTTGTGGATACGTGCATAAATAATCCATAATCAGCCCATTCGGTTCGGTTATCGCCCAAGGAAAACCTCACCCAAACGCCTGAAAGCTTGAGGCATACTAGCACTACGGAGATTGTCGTTTACCCGCTCTTCTCTCAGCCAACTCTAATCTGAGACTTCTTAGATTTCTCATCTATTTACCTTAAAGTAACGAAATAGAGATGTGTTTATGAGAGTTGTTTAATCAAGTGTAATCATTTGTGTTACTTAGGGTAAAATTAAACTCATAATGAATCCGTTTTAAGTTCGTTTTTCAGAAATATAGGTACATGTTCAGCCTTGACCTAGGCGTTTGAAGCGGATTGTTAGAGCGATTCCATTAATTGCAATCCGATTTGTTGTGTTCTGCGTATTACCAGTAAAGTTCAACCTTTCGAATTCAACTCGTGGTTAAGGGTTCATAAATACCCTATACCTGGCACACTTTTCCAGCAGTGGAGGTCCATTACAAGCTATGTCGAAGCTGAAAGCCCCAAAACGAACTTCACCAGTTGCCTACAGTACTGATACCGTACGCACTTATCTTCAAGAGATTGGTCGCGTACCTCTACTCACTCATGAAGAAGAAATTGTGTTGGGTAAGCAGGTACAGTGCTTGATGGCTCTGCAGGAGACTAAAGATAAGTTAGACGAAGAACTCGGTCATGATGCGAATCGAGTCGAATGGTCGCAGGCTGCCGGTATTTCCGAGACAGAACTCGTCCATCAGCTACGGCACGGTGAACGGGCAAAGCGCAAAATGATCGAAGCTAACCTGCGCCTTGTAGTAGCAGTGGCTAAAAAGTATCAAAAGCGTAATTTAGAATTCCTAGATTTAATCCAGGAAGGTACTTTAGGTCTGGAGCGCGGTGTCGAAAAGTTTGACCCCATGAAAGGGTATAAGTTTTCCACCTATGCTTACTGGTGGATTCGTCAGGCAATTACCCGTGCGATCGCACAGCAGTCACGCACCATTCGTCTACCCATTCACATCACCGAAAAGCTCAATAAAATTAAGCGTGAGCAGCGCGTACTTGCCCAGAAGTTAGGCCGTAGTCCATCGGTTGGTGAAATTGGTCAGGAGCTTGACCTCACCCCTGAACAAGTACGGGAATACCTAACCATGTCCCGTCAGCCCATATCTCTGGATGTCCGCATCGGCGACAACCAGGATACAGAGCTACAGGAGCTACTGGAGGACGACACCGTGTCACCTGAGGATTACACGGTTCAGCAGTCCTTGCGTCAAGATATTCGCAATATGCTGACAGAACTCACTCCTCAGCAGAAGGAAGTGATCAATCTACGCTTTGGCCTGATCGACGGCACCCAGCTCTCCCTAGCTAAGGTAGGACAGCGGATGGGTATCAGCCGCGAGCGGGTTCGCCAGCTAGAACAACAGGCCCTTAAGCATCTACGTCGTCGTAAGGCAACGTTCCAAGGTTATTTGGCAGCTGGCTAAGGCCAATGTTCAAGTAACCTTGGCGGACTTTCCCAAGGTTAGACTAGCTTTTTCCTGGACATCTACAAACAAGCTCCTGGCCTCAGCCAGGAGTTTTTTTTGTCCCAAAATTGATACACAATCCTGACCGATAACGCCCGGTATCGAAGGGCAACCATCGACGACCAGCAGCCCCTATGCCTAACCTAAGTTCTCTCCTAAAGCTAAACGACTGCCATTGGCAAAGGCCCACCCAGACTGAGATTTTTTACCCGCTGGCTGAACCTGACGGAGCAATAAATATCCATCACCTGTGCCAATGACAGGGCCATGATTTTTCCAAACAGCCATAACTTTGCCAGGCTCGGCAGGCTTTAGAGCCCCATAGGCATCTTTTAAAGTCCGATAGTCCTCAGGCAGTTGAGACCAGACGCCATCAAACAGAGGAATCGTCTCACTAATTTTAAGCGGCGGCTGTTGTAGCTGAGTGACACAGTTGGGATAGAAGCCCCGGATTTGGTTATGGATATCCAGAGCCGGACGCTGCCAGTCAATGACATAATCAGCTTTCTTAATCAGCGGCGCATAGGTGGCCTGCTCCTCAATTTGAGGAATGGGACGAATGGCTTGGCCATCTAGCTTATGAAGTGTGCTCAACAGCAGCTCAGCTGTGAGTTTAGACAAGGTATCAGCAATTGCCCAGGCGTTATCCAAGAGCCCAATGGGAATCTTTTCCTCTAGCAACATGGGGCCTGTATCCATACCGGCATCCATCAACATGGTGGTTACACCGGTCTCCGCCTCACCGTGGTATAAACTCCACTGAATGGGAGCAGCCCCACGGTAGGTGGGTAAAATCGAGCCATGACCATTGATTGACCCCAGTCGCGGCATATCCAAAATTTCTTGGGAAAGGATTTGGCCATAGGCAACTACCACAAAGGCATCAGCCTGACAGTGGCTGAGGAAGTCTAGAGCCTCAGCATCTTTTTTGATTTTTTGGGGTTGCCACACAGGAATCCCGGCTTCGGTAGCCACTGTTTTCACAGGGGAAGGGGTCACTTTACTGCCGCGCCCCCGCCGCTTATCTGGCTGAGTAACGACGGCAATAATATCAAAATCAGGGTCTTTAAGCAGACGAATAAGGCCAGGTACCGCAAATTGTGGAGTACCAAAGTAGACAACTTTCATTACAGGAATGGACACTGAATAAGTGAGTTGATTATCAGCATGCCCCTAACGGCGATCAATAGCAATTTCAATACGGCAAGATATCTCGGATGTCGCTAACGGCGATCAATAGCAATTTCAATACGGCAAGATATCCCGGATGTCGCTAACGGCGATCAATAGCAATTTCAATACGGCGATTGCGCTGACGAAATTGAGGGTTGCTATTGTCAGTAATGGGCTGGCTTTGGCCATAGCCGATGGTAACCCAACGGTTTTCGTCTGGTAAGTTGCCAGCCAGATAGGCCCTGAGGGCGTTTGCCTGTTGAAATGCCAAGCTCATGCTTTGGGATGGCTCCATCCGGTCATCGGTGTGGCTACCAATTAAAATCGTAGCCTTCGGATATTGGCGAAGATCTCCAAAAATGCTGTTGAGGAGTTCTGGAGCAGTGGCCAACAAACGTGCTTCTCCAGGGGCAAACAGTGCATCACTCGGTAGGGTGATCTTCAGTTCGGTGGTTTCTAATAGGGGATGATGCACCTGTGGGGTATTTTCTTCTAGTTGCGGCTCATCGGCAATGGCGGTTGTGGAAACAGGTTGCACACCTGGCTCATCAGCCTGGTCAGGGATAAGGCGTCGCTCTAAATTTGCCAGCCTACTCTCAACATCTGCAGTGGACTGCGCTCGACCTAGTTTGCTTTCCAAGTCATACAAACGCTTACGAATGGTTTCAAATTCTTGCTGAAGAGCGGCGAATTCTTCCTCAGCGATCTGACGTTCTCGATTATTCAAAGCTGGTGGTGGTGTCGTTAAAGGCTCAATCGGCTGAGTGGGTATGGGTATCGGTTCAATACGAGTTTCTAGAGGGGGCGCAGGTCGCCAACGGCTAGGCAAGCGATAGATTTCTGTAAACACTCGATTGGTTCGCCGCAGCACCACTTCCTGCAGAGGCATCCGTTTGGTGGGGGCTGAGACTACTCTAGATGCACCAATTCCCAACAACCAGGCAGCTGGGACACCGGCTAACAATAGTCCTAATGCCAGTAAGCCATGTCCTGCCCGGTTTATCCAACGACGACGACGAGAAGGCGACGGCGGCACAGCCTCCATGGTAGGAGCCGTGGGCGAGGGGTCAGGACTTGGATAGAGTGAAGGAAGTTCAGGGTATTGCTCACTAGACACAGCAATGCTCCTTGAGTCGTGATTAGTGCCGAGGATCCGGTAAAGACCAGGATCAAGGCTGTTCCAAGCTGTGAGCTTAACCCAAAATACTCATGGATAAGAGTAAAGCCCTACAAAATTTAGAACTAAGAACTGAGTTAATTCTCAGGCCAACCATCCCAGGGATTAACTTCCACGATATTGCCGTCACTAATTACGACTAAAAAATCCAGCTGCGGCTGCTCGTCACTAGAGTCTTTGACCAGACTCGGTAGATTGAAATCATCTACATACCGCTCGGCGACTGCATTAGTGGCTTCATAACCCGTCACATTACCTTCCTGGTCGAGACGAATCCGATAGCGAACTTCTGGTCCGGTTCGATCTGGGGCACGGTTTTGGATAATGGTACGTCGCAGCCCTTGATTGAGAGCATCAATACGATCTACGTCTTGAATGGGTGTAGTTATTGCCGCAAGGGTTTCAGCCGCCGTTTCAGCACTCCGCCCTGTCACAGTCTCACTGTTTGGCACGGATGATTGCTCGGATGTTTCATTGTCAGACTCTTCTGGCAGATCCTCGTCTTCTACCGACTCCGACTCGACCACCTCAAGATTCACCGCATCAGGGGTCACCGCCTCGGATTCAACTGTGCTTAGCTGGTCAGACACCACTGCAACGGTGCCATCTGGTGCGAAGGCAACCTCAAACTGAGCCACTGATGCTACAGATGTTTCATCCACTGGAATGTAGGTCAGTTCAGGTAGGGGAGTACTATCCAAGTTTTCCAGGGAAGCGCTATCCACTGGGTTATAGCCAACAATATCGCCGTTGGCAGCAACGGAGATCTGATAGCGCAGTGGTTGATCAAAGGTTGTATCACTGGATAAACCGTCGGTAATTTGCCCTTGCACCTGCTGTTGTAGAGCTGTTAGCTGTTCAGTATCAGTAATAAGAGGGGGTTGAGACGATGTTTCTGCATCTTCGCTGATCTCACCATCCTCAGCCCCCTCTTCCGGCACCTCGGATGTCGGTGCCGTTCCGTCTGCATCGGTATCAATGGCGATTTCATTCTCTATTTGCTCTTCCAATGCAGCAGAATTCTGCTGCAGGCCTTCTGGTTCAGTCAGTTCTGGCACCGGCAAGAAGAACAGCCCCAGAGCAGCCACAGCCAATGTGCCTAAGCCTAGAACTGGCGGGACAGCTCGTTTCGCTAGCGGTTCCTCAGGCCTGACATACTTACGAGGCAGAGGCGCAAGGGGCACTGTCACATCGGGTAAGGTTTGAGTATCCGCGTAAAACTGATCGATAGCCTCAGCCATATCAAACAGCTGTACCGTTGAAAGCTTAATGTTTTTGGGAGCCTTCCCATCTGTCTCATCACCGGATGAGTCGTTGAGGCACTCAGGCTGGACGATGAGACGATGGTATTGGCCTTCATCCGCTTCAACCGTCACCAGAGATGTCTGGGATCCCATGTGCTCGGGATGGTCGAGACCACTCAGCAAACGTTGACAGTAGGCGCTAACCGCACTGTTGAGCGCCTTAAAAAACTCCGTCCCCCCCGATAGAGATTGTTCAATTCCTACGATCTTAAACTCAGCATTGGCCAGTATTGAGAGCACATTGGAGGCATCTGCACTGAGGCCTTCTAATATTAGACTGCAGTTTGGCAGCACATACTGTCGTTTAATGGTCATGATATCTCCCCATCAAAGAGGCTGGCCCAGAGTCGTTCTTCACCGCGAGTGCCTGTACAGATCAGGAGCTGAGTTAGTAGCGAGAGTGCCAGCTGATCGAGTTTTTCATCTTTGCTGTAGGTAATCACCATCGCCCGTTTGGGATTCATACGAGCCCGGAAATGGGAGCGAAATCGCTTTAAGTATTTAGCTAAGCGAAAATGGTGATCGAGAGAAAGCTGGTGATCTTGGAGTTGTTGGTAGCCCAAAAACAGCTGGCGAATCAGCACCGTTAATTTACGACATAGATAGCAGACCACTAACACCAGAGCCTTAGCTTCTTCTAGAGTGAGGGGCTGACGCTGATTAAATTTTCGCAGCGGATTGGTACTACGCAACCGCCAAAGATGAACGCGACTCCTAAGTACATCTTGCAGCCCCAGATCTTTGATGGCTGCCAACATCACTTGAGATGCATTAAGTTCAAGGGCCTCAACGGCAAGCATGATAAAGTCTAGCTGCGTTTTTGCCCGACGGGGGCATTCATCGCTTTGGATTCCGTAGTTTGGCAGCTTGTCCAATATCGGAGATCTGAGAAGTTTCTCTGGTGGGCTTTTAACGGTCATTCCCTATAAGGCTCTTGATGAATTTAGTCGCTGCGGTGAATGTAAATGGATGTGTACGCGTAGTCTAAAAAGACCAGCTCCTATCAAAACATAAACCACATCCATGTTGAAACCCTGAGTTTTCCACTAGAAAAACTTAAGTTCTCACAGTTAATATGGCTCAGCTGAACTAGACCAATGGCCCTGTCTATAGATTAGCCATGGGCTGCGAATACCACATTTATCATCAACCCTTATTCATATCTTTTATGAAAGTACCCGGTGACTACGGCAGAATCAACGCAACTCACTTAAACACCTGCGCATTATGGCGGGTTGAGTAGCGATTTTACGATTGAGAATTAGGATGATACTCTATGGTGCAATAGTAAATCTGTACTTAGCCTATGCAGTGGCCGGTAATTTTTCTGGCAGGGGCAGGGTTGGGCTGTCTAATGAGTTGGCTTATTTGGCAGTCTCGATATCAAGCCGTGAGGGAACGTGCCAAGCATGATCTGGTGGCAGAACGCGCCACCATGATTGAGCAGTTACACGCTAAAGATGAACAGCTCAGCGCTCTGCAACAACAAATCCACAGTTTGCAGACCAGACTTGAACAAGAACGGCAAACGCTGACCCAGGAGGCTGCACAGCGGGCGGTGGCTGACAGTAAAGCTGCTCAGACCGCAGCTTTGCAAACAGAAAATCAACGGTTGCAGGTAGAGAAGAGCCAGCTCACAGTGCGACTGGCCCAGAGCCAAACTCAGTTACAAACGCAACAGCAGACCACCGACGAAAAGCTAGCATTGTTAAACCAAGCCCGAGAGCAAATGGTGGAGGCATTTAAGGTCCTTTCAGCTGAAGCTCTACGGACTAACAACGAGACGTTTTTGAACCTGGCCCAAACAAAACTAGGGCAGTTTCATACTCAGTCGAGCAGTGAGTTACTGCAACGACAGCAAGCCATTGATGGCCTGGTGCAGCCGTTGCAATCGTCGTTGAGCAAAGTAGAAACCTACTTGCAGGATTTAGAACGTAATCGGCTGTCGGCCTATAGTCAGCTGAGCGAGCAAATTACTCAACTGGCCACAGGACAGTTGCAGCTCCAAACGGAAACTGCCAATTTAACCAAGGCGCTGAGGGCTCCCAATGTGCGGGGTCGCTGGGGAGAAATTCAGCTGAAGCGGGTGGTAGAAATTGCGGGGATGGTTGAGCACTGTGATTTTGCCCAACAGGTCACGACCGGCAACGGTGCACTACGCCCTGATATGGTGGTGCAACTACCGCAGCAGCGCCGCATTGTTGTGGATGCCAAGGCTCCTCTGGCAGCTTACTTGGAAGCATTGGATATGACCGATGAAGCCCTGCGGCTGAATAAACTCAAGGAGCATGCCCAGCAGGTGCGTCGACATATTCAGCAACTGGGTCAAAAAGCCTACTGGGATCAGTTTCAACCCAGCCCTGAATTTGTGGTGTTGTTTTTACCTGGGGAAATCTTCTTCAGTGCTGCGCTGGAACAAGACCCTAGTCTAATCGAAGCCGGTATTGCCCAGCGGGTGATTTTAGCCACCCCCACCACACTGATTGCTTTGCTTAAGGCCGTGGCCTATGGCTGGCAGCAGGATGCCATTACAGAAAATGCTCAGCAGATTAGTACCCTGGGTCGAGAACTGTATGACCGGATGCGGGTATTTACCGGACATCTGCAAAAAATGCGGCGGGGGTTGGATTCTACCGTCGACACCTTTAATAAAGCAGTGGGATCTTTAGAAAATCGGGTGCTGGTGAGTGCGCGTAAATTTAAAGCCCTAGGAGCAGCAGCCGGTGATGACTTGGACACCATTGAACCCATCGATCGGTTACCCCGTTCTGTACAGCCTTTAGCATTAGAGGATATGGGGGAAGATTAGACCCATTCATAGCCATACACCAATACGAGATAACTAAATTCTTCATTTTTTTGTCATGGACGTTTAATAGTATGGAAAAGCTATGAACTGATGTCGTTGATGCTAACCGCGTTTAAATCTTTACAGGATAGCCGGCTGACCCAGCTGTTACTGCTTGCAGTGACGGTGTTGGTGCAGAGTGTGATGGCGATCGCGGTGGCTAATTCTATCTTTGTCAGCCAGCTGGGGGCTGAACGGCTACCGATTGCATTTATTTTGATTGGCCTCTGCTCCATGCCTGCCTATATCTGCATCAGCCAGGTGGTGCAGCGGGTTCGCAGCACTGAGCTGTTTTGTGGGGCACTGGTGGTATTGCTGATGCTGGTGGTCGCTCTGCGGCTGGCTTTGCCCCTGGATATGGCTCCTGTTTACTATGGATTACTGATTGTCAGTTTTTTTCAGTGGGATATTTGTAACAATATCCTTTACCCCAGTTTGCTGACTGACTACTTTAATACCCTGGAGTACAAGCAGTATGCTCCCTATATTGGTATTAGCCAGGCGGTGGGTGCCTTAGTTGGCGGTAGTTTGGTGGGTGGGTTATCGCGGTGGTTGAGCACCCAGAATTTACTGCTGTGTTTGCCAGTGGTGATTGCGATCGCACTGCTGCAACTCACCTATCTCGACCGTACCCAGCGCCCCCTCAGCAAACAGCCCAGTGAAACCGTTGGTGTCATCGAATCGCTCCAGTCATTTCCCGAACTGGCCAAACGCTATCCACTGGTTATTTTTCTGGCGGCCAGCAGCTTTCTGCTGGTGATCATTTACCTCAGCTCTGAATTTCTTTGGTTTAGCATCTACGGTCAGGAGTTTACACAACGGGCCCTGACTGGCTTTTTGGGCCTGATGCGAGTGGTGGTAAGCATTGTCCAAATGGTGGTGCTTTACGGTCTGACTCGGCCTCTACTGCGCTGGCTGGGGGTAGCTCGCATGAACGTGGTCTTTCCATTGACCACCCTGGCCGCATTTATGGGGCTGGGGGTCAACGGCCAGCTGCCAGCTGCCATTGGTTTACAGCTCAACAGCGATGCCCTCTATAAAGCGATTAATCTACCGGTCCATCAGCTTAACTACAACGCCATCCCCAAAGAATTTATGGGGCGGATTCGCACCTTGAGCGACGGGTTTATCTATGCCGTGGGGCTAACCTGTGCAGGCGCATTTTTATGGCTGGGTGAACATACCCTCAGTCTGGAGCAAATCACCTGGCTAGTCTGCAGTCTGGTCATGCTATTTTTGCTAGTGCGGCTGCCCATGGGACGCTTTTATACCGCTGGGCTAGAGGATCTGATTCGCACAGATGCCATTGACCTCGATCAGCTGGCCAGCCGTCAGGCGGTATTACCCCTGAAGGCAACGATTCAGACCCTGCTACAGTCAGACGAGCGCTACGACCAGATTAAAGGTCTGGAATTAGCAACGCGGGTGGGAGAACCGGGGGAGTTTTTAGACGATGTGCTGACCCTGTTGCCAGGGGCAGATCGCCAGGTGCGATCGGCGGTGGTGTCGTTATTTAGCGAAGGAGTTTCAGAAGAAGGGGTAGGGCCAAACGCTGAGCTAGAGCCAGACGAGACAGGAGAAGCCGGACTCTGGTCTGTTTGGCAAGAGCAACTGACACCAGAGCAGCCGCTCGCCTGTCGGCTAACGGCGTTGGAAATTCTCATGGTGCAGCAACAGCCGATTGCGGATGAGATTTTGGATGAGCTGATTGCGCAGGCTGATATAAGTTTGAGATCCCTAGCCATGGTGGCCAGACTGCAGGGGACCGCGCTCACGGATACGGCATTTTCAGAGATTGAACAGTATGGGCTGGATGAAGGGGTGGCAAAGGCGGTCATCCGTGTAGTGGCACGCAGTGCCGATGAAACACTGCTGGAATTTTTGACCACACGCCTTTTGCCCCACGGCAGTGCTGACACGAAACAGCTAGGCCTAGAAACCCTGGCTAAGTTGGGTGAAACCATGCCCGATGCGGCCCGCCTCAAGACCCTGGCCCTGGCTCAGCAGCATTTTTCCCACGAGCAACCTGGGGTGAGAATTGCGGCCCTCACCCTATGGCAACAAAGCCATGGGAATCTGGTGCCCCTGGCCACTGCCTTAGGCGACGTTCACCCTCGGGTACGGGAACAGGCGGCTACTTTGCTGGCGGCTAAGGGAGGTCTGACTGAGGCTAAGGAACAGCTGGGGTCTGATAATCGACAGACAGTAAATAGTGCGATCGCAGCTATCGGTAAAATTCGCACCCGCCAGGCCAGCGACATTTTGTATGCCCACCTGGCAGATGATTTTCAGCAGGTGGGTCACACCCGCCGTTGGCAAACCCAGATTCCCCAGGATGACCCCAACTGGAAGCCCCTGGCCGTTGCCATTGAAGACTATCATCAGCGGCTGATTCAAAAGGTGCTCTATGTGCTGTCCAGCCTGGGCCATAGCCGCACTGTGAATACGGTGAACCAGATTTTTGCCACCACAGACAGTCGCGATCGCTCCAATGCAGTCGAGGTATTAGCATCCCTCAGCCACCGTCGGTTTATCTTGCCACTGTTACCATTACTAGAGCAAGATACCGACGGCGTGGGGACAGCCCAAGGGTCTCAACCCTCGCTTCACTGGCTACGGAATAAAGGTTATAAGATTCTGTTAGAAGCAATTGAATCTAAAGATCGCTGGTTGCGAGCCGGAGCGTTAATCGCTTTGGCCAAAATTCCTCGGGCATCGTTAAAAGATGTAGATCCTGTGGTTCAGTCCGTGGCCCGTGACTTGTTCCCCACGCCACCCCTGCTACAGGATGTCTACACAGCACTACAGCCATCTACACCCGACACACTTATGAATCGTCTGATTATTCTCAAAGATGTCGCCCTGTTTCAAAATCTCTCTTTAGATGAGCTACTACTAATTGATGAAGCTCTTGTGCCTCAGCAGTTTATGGCAAGTACAACTATCTTTGAAGAGGGTAGCTGGGGGTCTCATCTGTATATCATCGCGTCGGGAACAGTGCAGATTGTGAAGACTGTAGATGATGAACAAAAAGAGATTAAGCAGCTGATGACAGGTAATTATTTTGGTGAGATTGCCTTGTTTGACGATGCACCCCGTTGGAATGGGGCAATTGCGAAAGATGATTGCATGTTGCTGAAGTTGGAGAAACAGCGGTTTATTAGTTTAACGACGCAGCGCCCTCACATTTTGTTGGAGATTTGCCGATTTATGAGTCAGCAACTACGGGAGACAGACAAATTTCGATCAGCAAAGAAGTTTGTGGCGAGTGGTGCCCATGTGGAGGATGAGACACTACAAAATTGTTAGAGGCTTATAATTAGTAGCGACGATAAGGATATAAGTCGGTTGACCCAATTAGCTATCAGATACAGAGGCCCCCTCCCACCTCCCAATCCTAGGCTACGGTGTATACACAAGTCCTGGATACTAGCGTTCGCGGTTGTCTAACCCCCTCTAACTCCCCCTTGGTAAGGAGGAGGACCGGAGTTTCCCCCCTTACCAAGGGGGGATTAAGGGGGGTAATGCAGGAGTTTGAACCATCTTCCGAGATGTGTGTACACGGTAGCCGATCCTAGGGGAGGCCAGACTCAAAGCTCCCAGGATTGGGGAGGGCAAAATCCACAAAGTTAAACAGCTTGTTCACACCTTATAGAGGATTGAGTTCACCCGCTTATCCTGTCTAAACAAAAGATAACTATATATTAGGAATTATCAATAAATCATCTAATTTTCATCAGTAACCAGTTGAGCCTTACTCGCAATATGCAAGCATAGAATCATTTAACGGATACCACTTAAGCAGAACATCTTCCTCAGGAAAGGAATCTGAATTCAAGCTTTTTCGCCTTCTTAGGCTAATCAAGGTTTTTGGGCCTAAGTTGGTGCCCGTTTAGAGCTAATTTTGCTCGCATAAGCTAAGTTTTTCTCTTTTTTAGCTAGTTCATCAAACAAACAGTAAATGATGTTAATTCCATAGCACTCAATATCCTCTTAAAGACTCTATCTATTGATTTTTTAAACCCAACTTATTAATCCAGACACCATCAATGAATATTTTCTTAATCGGATTAAACTGTCAAGATTACCAAATACCAAAAATACTGTCAGAGCTACTACAGCTAAAAGAATTTTTCCCTGAACTTGATCCGAATACCCTTTGGTCATTTAAGCAGAATAACTATCTTTTTACAGCCAATATTCATACATCTAGACATCTGATTGAACCAAAAGTTTATGTCAAGGAGACTGAGCAGGAAATTCTTTTATTTGACGGATGTATGATCAATCCAAGGGGTGATTTTAATGTCTACAACCTTGAGGAGCTTAACCAACACTGGCATAGCTTGAAAGATATTTTGGAAGGACAGTTTGTCATTGCCCGTATTCACAAAAACCTAGAAAGTTCATTAGAGATTATCAATGATCCCTTAGGGATGTATCAGGTCTATTACTTGAAACAGGGAAATCAGTGGTTTATTAGTAATAGTGTTTACTTGCTAAAACGTATCGGTCAAGTCAGTAAATTTGATTCGCTAGGGATCAGCCTTTATTTAACCTGGGGCTGGGCGTCTAGTGACCGCACGTTGAGAGAAGGCATTCAAGTATTGCCTCCTGGTCAACATTGGCAATGGCAAAAAGGTCACATAGAACCCCAAAAACACAAATATTTTCAGCGTGCTCGGCTTTCCCAACTACCTCAAACACACCTAACATCACAGCAACAAATACAAAGCCTTACCCACGATCTAGAGCAAATGATGAAAGCGCTAACGTATTCTTTTGGCGCTTCTGTATACTGCCCTTTAACCGCAGGTCGTGATTCTCGACTCCTGGCTTCTTTGCTTATTAAAAATAATATAGATGCAGAATTCTTTTCTCTAGTTACGTCAGAGGCAATTGATGTAGAAATCGCTAGCAAAATTGCTAAACAGTTCAAATTGAAATGGACTGTAATACAGGAAAAAAAGGAGCAAAATCTTCAAAGTTGGCTCGAAAGTGCTCAAAGGTGGATTACCAAGAGAGATGGCTTAATTTCCATCAGACAATTTCGCCCCAATGACCAGGCAGTGGACAATCAGCTAGGAGTTGTCTTAAATGGTGGCGGTGGCGAGATTGCTAGAGCGTATTACAGTAATGCAAAATTTTTCCTTCATCAAAAGAATTTTGACTATGTTTACAGGTATCTAAACGATGCCAAGCTTACTTGGCGGCGACACGATTTGCTACAGGATGAAATAGTACAAACTGCTGCTAAATATTTAAAGTGTTTTATCGAAACATCACTAGAAGAAGGCTTTAAATTAGTCGATATCCCCTGCGTTTTGTATACATATGAACGCGTTAGACGCTGGGCTGGCAGTAATTGCTCGTTGCACCCAGGTCATATCTCCTTTGCTCCCCTCTGTACTCGGCCTTTTATAAAAGCCGCTTACTCAATTCCGGCAAAACAGCGATATACAGAACCCCTACATTATCGAATCCTGAGTCTCTCACCCGAATTATGTAACATCCCTTTTGAGACTACATGGAAGATTCAACAATCAACTGTAAATTGTTGGTATGAAATCATTAGAAATTCTCTAGACTACAGATTAGTGAGAAAGATACGCCCCCGAAATAAAACAATACACAGGGCAGATTCAGAAACAGCTCAACTGATAGAAAACAAAAGGATTTACTTAAGAGACTATTGTCTAGACCACATTAATTCTCCCATTTGGGATTTTGTCAAACGTTCCGCTTTTGAGAAAATTATACCTAAACAGATAACTACACCAACACAGCGTCAGTTTACCGGCATGCTTTGGGACATCGCAACGCTGTTTCTACTATCAGAATAAATGTGCAAAATCATGGGCACTTCGACGTTGCATATGGCCCGAATCGCGCACCCCAGAGGTTAGCCCCAAAGAAGCGGGGGTCTATTTATTCCTGAGCCAAACTTTGATAGCGGGGGTTGTTCGACTAGCTGTAATAATTTGGTCGGACGACAACACCACCAAATGATCGATCAGCATGTTAAATCCAGTTAAGACCTGTTCTGCTGCACCAGTCTCTACATTCCAGATGCGTACGGTTTTGTCTGCGCTCCCCGTACTTAGAGTTCGACCATCTCGGCTAAAGACCATATCGTTAATAAAGCTGGTGTGGCCTGACAAAATGTGCAAGGGTTCACCAGTTTTGATCTGCCATTGCCGGATGGTGCCATCGGCACTGGCACTAAATAAAAATCGACCATCGGGACTAATGGCCAGGGCGTTAATAAAACTCTCATGCCCTTCCAGGGTGCGCTCCAGTTCACTGGTAGAAATGCGCCAAAGCTTAATGGTGCGATCGCTACCACCGCTAATGATGTATTGACCGTCCGATGTCACCACAAGACTATTGATGGTGCCCTGCTCAGTGGTTAGCGATTGCACCAAGTTTCCCGTGCTGGCCTGCCAAAGGTGAATCATGCCATCGGCCCCACCGCTGATCAGCAGCTGACCATCGGGCGTACGGGCAATGATATTGATGGGACCACTGTGGGCGTCAGATTCTTGCCAAAGGGGGTTGCCACTGGCAATGGTCCATACCTGGAGTGCGCCATCGGCATTACCGCTATAAAGCTGAGTTTCATCGGGGCTGAGCAGTACCGTATTGACGAAGCCCGTTTGATCGCCGAAAGTTTGCAGCACTTGTCCAGAGGTTAAATCCCACAGACGGATAGTCTTATCGGCACTGGCACTGACCATCCGTAGACCATCGGCAAACATGAGCAAGTCGTTGATGGTACCGGTGTGGGCGGATAGGGTGCGCTGGAGTTGTACCTGAAGCTGTGTAGGGTCTGGTAGCTGGACTGGGATGGGTTCAGGTTTTAGGTAATGGCGGAGTGCGATCGCACTGCCACCGACTGCTAGTAACCCCATTAAAGCGACAATGATCCAAGGCCATCGACGTTTTTGCTCCACTGGCAGCATCGTCTGCGGCAGTGTTTGCCACGATGGCGTGGTAATGCCCATTTGCAAGGCTGTCGCCTCTTTAGGGGGACGTGCACCGTTAGGCAGCGTGGTGGCGGGTAGCACTGGTGGGCCTGAGTTTGGTGGAGCAGCCCCCCGATCAGTCAACGGCTCTAGCCGCCTCAGAATATCTTGGGCCGTGGTCGGGCGATCCACCACCCGTGGAGCAATCATGCTATCGAGTAAATCCGCTAACCCAGCTGAGATTTGGGATGCATAGGAGCGCCACTCAAACCGATTGTGTAAGGGATCGTAAAGGGCCGAATCTGTCGGTACTTTGGCGGTTAATAAATAAATCAGGGTGCGACCCAAAGCATAAAAGTCAGACTGGGGTACCGCCTGACCCTGTTCCTGTTCGGGCGGCGTATACCCAGCCGAGCTAATGGCTGTGACGAGGCCACCTTTGCTCACCTGATTTAAGTAAGTTTGGGTCATTTCCCGAGCGGCCCCAAAATCCACCAAGGCCAGCTGACCGCTTGTACGAATCATGACATTGTCAGGCTTGATGTCTCGGTGGAAGTAATTTTTCTGGTGAATCTGCTCCAGAATTTCCACTAGCTGGGTCAGCCACTGTAGCGCCTGCTGTTCACGGATGGGATGATTCCCCTGCTGTATCATCCACTGGGTCAGGTTGATACCGTCAATCTTTTCCATGACGATGCAGTGCAGCGGTTCAGTCATGGTGGTGGGTGTCAGTGTGAAGTAGCCATCCTCAGTCATAAAAGGCACACCCGGATGTTTCAGCTGGATCAGTGTAGCGGCCTCCTGCTGAAACATGGACACAATTTTCGGGGTTTGGCTATGCTCAAGCCGCAGTATTTTTAGAATTTTAGGCAGGTCCCGCTCGTAGGCTTCGTAGACCATGCCAAAGCCGGTTTGGCTGCTCAGCAAGCGCATGACACGATAGCGCCCTTGTAAAAGGAGGGTTGTCCCACAAGCTTGACAGCTATTTACCTCACTATTGCCTGGGTGATCAGGCCGGGGACAATCGGGATTAATGCATAAACTCATCAGCCACCCTGAAAAACGACCTTGGTTATCCAGCCATTCCAGAACCACAAGGACGTAAATAAACTTGCCCATCCTCAGAAAGGATGCGCGGTCCTAGATAATGTACCATCCGCTACTCGGGAACCTGGTAGAAACCCTTGAATTTGAAGAGTTTATTCACCATGTCAAACGTAAAAGTAGCGGTGCTATAGCATTGTTCTGATTATCGTTGCTAACTCATGTCGCCATGTTTCGAAAATTGGCTACCTTTTGTCTGACTGCCGTCACGGTGGCAGTAACCGTCTTGTTATCGGCCAACCAGCCAGCCCAGGCTAATGTCATCCTGCATGCGTTTGATTGGAGCTATGCTACTGTGACGGAACGAGCCCCAGCGATCGCAGCTGCAGGCTATGGGGCTGTATTGGTCACGCCCCCTCTCAAATCACCGATCACACAGGAATGTCGATGGTATCAGCGCTATCAACCCCAAGATTTTAGGGTGATCAGTAACTGTGATGGGGATAAAGAGAGTTTTGTTGCCATGATTAATGCCTTATCGAAAGTGGGGGTGCTCACCTACGCCGATGTGGTGGTGAATCATATGGCGAATGAGCGCAATGGGTCGACCACCTTTCCTGGGATGGATGTATTAGATGAGTACGCTGAAGATCCTGACTATTGGGAAAGACAGCGACTATACGGCGACTTAGACGGTGGTTTGTTTAACTCCCAAGATTTTCATGCGCCCAAATGCATTCGCAACTATGGCAACCGCGATGAGGTCGTTAAGGGACGTATTTGTGGTGCAGGAGATGATCCCGGTTTACCCGATTTAAGAGATACCGTATCGGGAGATAACTGGGTGTTGGAGCAACGGAAACACTATGTTCAAACACTTTATGATCTGGGTGTACGTGGGTTTCGGGTAGATGCTGCCAAACATATGCCCAACGCAGCGATTCGATATTTTATCCCCGATGAGATTGCCAATAATACTCAAATTTTTGCAGAGATCATTACCACAGGGGGGGTGGGAGACCATGAATATAATTTGTTTCTGGAGCCCTATTTGAGAGAATTACCGGCTAGCTTTGCAGCCTATGATTTTCCGTTGTTGAATGCGATCAAACAAGCCTTTAGCGTTGGCAGGCCCCTATCGGAGATTGCACAGCCCTATGATACCGGTAATGCTCTAGAAAATAGCCGAGCTGTGACTGTGGTGACCACCCACGATATTCCCTATAACGATCCGTTTCGTTATTTGATATTAGACCCTGTAGATGAAGATCTGGCCTACGCCTACATTATGGGACGGGATGGTGGAACGCCCATGGTGTTTGATGATGGGACGACGGCTGCTCCCCCATTTGGGCAGACGGATGGGGGTCGTTGGCAAGGGGTTTGGAATCGCGATCGCATGGTCCGCATGATCACGTTCCACAATCGTATGCAAGGCATCAGCATGGAGGTACTACACGCCGATGACTGCACCCTCCTATGGCGACGCGAGGAAGAAGGTATTGTTGCTATCAACAAATGTGAAGAGCCTCGAAAGATTACCGTAGATACGCAGTTTAAGTTTAAGTGGTTTCATCCTTATCAAGATAGTCTGACAGAGGACCCGCCGATTGAGATTACGGAGTCTTCATTTACATTTGAAGTACCTGCACGCAGGGCTCGTATGTGGTTTGCGATTTGATTAAAACTGATTTTGGGATAAGTTAGATGGCAATTGAACGGAAAAACTATGACCATTTAGGTCCGGTTGTAGGACCTTATTCCCATGCGGTAAAGCATAATGGGACACTTTATGTGTCTGGGACAACGGCATTTGGCTCACCCGCTCAGGGACAGTCCATTGATCAGCAGGCGGAGTTTATTTTCTCTCAGTTGGGAAAGTTGGCCGAAGTTGAGAATACGAGTTTGGCATCGTTGTTGAAAGTGACAATTTTTGTGACTGAGCTAGAAGGGATTGATGGATTACGACAGGTGTTGTTTCGTCATTATGGCGAGCATTTACCTGCTAGTTCTTTGGTACAGGTGAAGAGTTTGTTTTCACCGGAGGTATCGATCGAAATTGAGGCAGTGTTTGCTATCTAGAGTGCTCACCAACATGCTACAGATTCTCCGTTAGTTTTTAGCACCCAAAGCGATTTTCCTAGAAAACTCTAACATTCTGACAGCAAATCCCCAGTTCCAAAACTATCGATTTTGCCCAATTGTGACGTGCGAAGTCGGTCGCATCGTTTCCTCCAGCTTAGTAGTACTGCGCAATAACCAGCGATGCCAAGTGCTGGGACGGATATAAAGCTTTATCAACCAATGCTGGCTTACTCTAGTGTATAGGCCTAAAACTATGTATTCTTTGAATACAAGAAATCTGTGTGCCCCCTATGACCTCTGCCTCTCCAGTGCACTGGCTGCAGCATGCATTAGCACGTTTTATTTTGCCAATAACGACGTGTTTAGCATTAGTGGGTTGTACTACAGCGGCGATGGCACAGTCGCTTCCTCCTTCTGGCGATTTGCCCTCCCCAGTTGAGCCAACGGTGCCGCCGCCTGAGCCATTAGAGCCCGAACCGCTGCCCTCCGAAGTGCCGTTAGATTTAGCTCCGACGGAACCGTTTGATAGTACAGATTTAACGGTGTGTCCGCCTCTGACTCCGACGGAAGAACCTGCATTTTTGGTGAGCGATATCGAAGTGTTGGGTAGTACGATACTGTCTGACCAGATTGCCGCTCAGATAGATTGTTATATCAATCAACAACTAACTCTGACAGATTTATTGACATTGCGATCGCGCATTACTCAAGTTTATGTGCAGGCTGGCTACATCACCTCAGGAGCATTTTTACCCAATAATCAAGACCTCAGCGATGGTAGCGTCACAATTCAAATGATTGAGGGGCAAATTGAAGATATTCAGGTCAATGGTTTAACCCGGCTGCGGCAAGGGTATGTTCGCGATCGTATTGCCCGTGCTACTGAAACCCCGATCAACCAATCCGAGTTAGAAGCCGGTCTTCAGCTGTTACAGCTAGACCCTCTCCTCGATCAGGTTAATGCTGAGCTTACCTCAGGCAGTTCACCTGGCCTCAGCCTATTGATTTTAGATATACAAGAAGCTGATCCCTTTACAATTTCCTTTACCGCCGACAACTATCGTGCCCCCAGCATCGGTTCAGAGCAGGGCACAATCGCTGCCAACTACACCAATATTTTGGGTCTTGGCGACCGACTTTCAGGCTCCTTTAGCCTTAGTGAAGGATTAGACCTGTACGATGTGAGCTATGAGGTGCCGATTAATGCCAGTAACGGTACCGTCAGGGCTCGATTTAGCAATAGCGATAGCCGCATTGTTGAAGATCCCTTTGATGATATCGACATTCGCAGCGATGCAAGAACGGTATCTTTAGGTGTACGTCAGCCCCTATGGCAAAGCCCAGAAGAAGAGTTTGCCCTGGGGTTAGATTTTGACTGGCGGCGAAGTCGAAGCTTTATTTTGGATGATATTCCCTTTTCATTTTCAATTGGGCCAGAAGATGGCAAATCACAGGTGAGTGTACTACGGTTTTATCAGGACTGGGTGAAACGGGATGATAAACGGGTATTGGCGGCCAGGTCACAGTTTAGTCTAGGTCTAGATTTATTTGATGCCACAGTGAACGATAGCGGCACTGATGGTCGCTTTTTTGCATGGCAGGGTCAGTTTCAGTGGGTGGAGCAGCTATCGCCTCGGTTGCTGATGTTAGGTAGGGTAAACGGTCAGCTAACGCCAGATTCGTTGTTACCGATTGAGCGATTTAGTGTGGGCGGCATTGGTACGGTGCGGGGCTATACGCAAAATAAGGTAGTAGCTGATAATGCTCTGACGGGATCGCTGGAGTTGCGGGTGCCGATTTCGGGTTCTCCCAATGTTTTACAACTGACTCCGTTTATTGAAGCGGGTACAGGATGGAATAATCGGACAGCAGACCCGGACCCGTCATTTTTACTGGGGACAGGCTTGGGTCTGCGATGGCAGATTTCACCAGAGTTGTTTGTCCGGTTAGATTATGGGATTCCGTTAGTGAATGATGACAATTCAAATGATTCTCTACAAGAAAGTGGATTTTATTTTCTCTTCAGCTTTCAACCCGACTATCTTTAGAGGTTCAAGCTCTTTAAAAATCAAGCTTAAACTAGAGAGAACTGGCTTACAAGGCTTGTTCAGGCGTCAGTTTTCTGTTGTTTTCTGAAAGTACAGTAATGATAAGACATGCACCTTTGCGCATCGGATTTGCTAACAGAGAAACCAATATAGGTGCAAAAGTGAATGAAATTGATAGGTTCAAGAGCCTATGACTTTAACAGTTGAGTTGGCAGTAGCATTTCTCATGAAGCGATCCC
Organism: Leptothoe sp. LEGE 181152; assembly: GCF_032906605.1. Lineage (NCBI taxonomy): Bacteria > Bacillati > Cyanobacteriota > Cyanophyceae > Nodosilineales > Cymatolegaceae > Leptothoe > Leptothoe sp. LEGE 181152. Next base: position 219,471 of record NZ_JASATU010000068.1, on the reverse strand, counting down.
CCAGATTCAGCCAGTCAGCGTTTTGATGGAAATTCAGATAATTCATTGCAAGAAAATGAAGTTTATTTTCTCTTTAATTTTCAAACTGAATGTTTCTAGAATTTTCATACTACGTGGGAGTCATCAATGTTGCTGAAAGTCTTCTGGAATCAGTGAAAAGTAGGTGATTTTTTGAGGAAAAATCTCAATTTTGAGGTGATTTAGTGAAAAATAGGTCGTAATAGTGTAAAAAATAGCTTTAAATAAAGTTATTTGAGGCTATTGTTTGCTTGCTGCCTGTTAGTCTTTCTTACTCCAGATGCTAGTAAGCATCGGGTACACAAAGTTTACTTGTTTCTTACACTAATGAAATGTCCTTTACTAAGGAAACATCAATCTGGGATGTGGTATCTAGTATTTTGTACATAGATGAAAGTAACTTGGTCAGCAACTGAGTTTTAGTGTGGTTGCGATTTTTAAAGTTCAAAGCTTGATGCATAGCTTCGAACTTTAAATCTAAGTTACTAATGCCGGGGACAGTTTGAGACACTGAAGGAAGTTCTCAAATCAGTTTTTAGTAAATGTGATGTTGACTGGCTAGAAGAAAACAAATGAAATTTGCAAAATTGATGGCTTTGACTGCCCTATCTTCTGTAGGTATAGGGATGATTGCAGTACAACCAGCAGATGCTTTTCTGTTTGGTGGAAGCTTTGGCAATGGCACCAGTATGAATGGAGACGATTTTTTGGTAAGCCTGGAGATATCTGACCTTAAATCTGACAATGGCGCTGCTAATGGTAATCAGGTCCCAATTATCGATACTACGATTGACCCTGTAAGCAATACAGATACTAATCTGTCCAAAGGGCTATTTGAGGGAGCTATTGAAAACTTTGTTATAGAAGGCCCAAGTCCAGATGCAAATATGGGGCCGATTGTTTATCGTTTTGCTCCGCAATCTGAACTGAATCTGGAAGCAATCCTCAAGGAAAATGGTGATATTGAATATTACTTTCTCTTACCTGATGGCACCAATATTTTTGACAAAGCTGCTGCTGATGCTGCTAGAGCTGCCGATAGTGACACAACAGATGCTGTAGAAAACGCCGAAGGAGCTTTCTTCAAACTTGAGGCTGCTGATATTGCAGCTAGTAGCATTGATTCTAATTTAGCTGTCAATGATTTAACATACATACTGACTAATGAAATTCCAAGTGTCTCTACAGGTGCTCTTATACCTGAAGACTCATTTGTTCCTACTACTGATGAAGTAGTTGATGTAGAGTATACTAGCCGTCCTACTGACAACGTTGCTGTACCTGAACCTGGAACAGTAGCAGGTCTATTCGTATTTGGTATGGTTAGTGTAGCCGCAGCAATCAATAAGAAGAAAAAGTAATTCCTGGGATAAACCAACTGTATCAAACGATAATTACGAGCTTGAACATAATGATTTAATTCAAGCTTGTTCTGTACTAAATGCTTTAGAAATGTTCATCTTGTTCATGTAGATGACTAATCTATAGTCTAGGTAATAACATGGGTCAGATAAGCCACTTGGGTTGATCTGACCTAATTTTTGATATATCTTATTGCAAGGTAGCATACTCTCTAGAATGCATTATGAATAGGCAATGGTGGTTTCTTGGCTATTTTTTGAGCTTAGGTTCTTTAACCTTTCCTGGAGCTAGTACTGCCCAGCAAGTTGTGCCAGATACAACATTGCCAATTAATACCATTGTTGACATTCCAGGATGTTTACCTGCTTGCACAATCACTGGTGGAACTCCTCAAGGAACCAATCTCTTTCATAGTTTTTCTGAGTTTTCAATACCTAATGGGGGAGCAGCTACTTTTAATGAGGCAGCAGTCATTGAGAATATTTTTAGCCGAGTTACAGGAAGTCTAGCATCAGATATTAATGGTTCGATTAGTAATAATGACGCAAATCTGTTATTGATTAATCCGAATGGTATTGTTTTTCAACAAAATGCTTCTCTAAATATTCAGGGCTCTTTCTTAGCGACAACAGCAGAGATTATTAATTTTACTGATGACACCCAATTTAGTGCTATTCCAACCCAGACTCCTTCTTTATTAACTGTTACGACACCTATTGGCCTAGGATTTGGGGCTGTTCCAGGGGATATTATCAACCGTTCATTTGTTATCGATAATGTATTGCTTGGAACAGTCCCAGTAGGTTTACGAGTTCCAACAGGTGAAACAGTTGCGTTGCTAGGTGGCTCTGTATCATTGGAATTGGGTGCAATAACTGCAGAGGGTGGGCGTGTTGAGTTGGGTGGTGTGGATGGTAACAGTACTGTTCAAATATCACCTCTAACCCAGGGCTTTGAGTTCAATTATGACAATGTTGCAGATTTCCAAGATATTAATGCAACTGCTAGTCTGATTAACTCTTCGGGAATTTCAGGTGGCAATATACAAATCCAAGGTCAAAACATTGCTTTGAATCAAGGTACCCAAGTTTTTAATGCTACTCTTGGAGGCCCTCCTGGCAGCGTGGTTTTAACTGCCTCTGAGTCTGTTGCTCTGGATGGCACTGCACCATCTGGGCCTACGGCAGTTGTAAACCTTGTGTTTGGGCCTTTCTCGAATGAGGAAGCTTCATTGACAATTGATACTCAGCGATTATCCATTACTAATGGTGCTCAAGCAGCTACTGATACTTCTGGACCAGGACGAGGGGTAGATTTAAAGGTCAATGCAATAGAGTCAGTCAGTTTGACGGGTAGTGGCCCCTTCGGTCAAAGTGGTTTATTCGCTCAAGTGAATCCTGGTGCAACGGGTGATGGTGGAGTATTGACTTTGATAACGAGAACTCTTTCTGTGCAAGATGGTGCTCAGATTTCAACGACTACAGCTGGTCAAGGAACTGCTGGTGATTTGTTTGTCCAAGCTTCAGATATTGAACTGATAGGTACCATACCTGGGAGTAATATTCCTAGTGGGTTATTTGCTCAAGTATCCTCTGGTGCGACAGGTGATGGAGGTAAACTTACTCTAACTGCTGATCAATTAACTGTCTTAGACGGTGCTCAAATTGCTACTACAGCCCGTAGTGATGGTCAAGGTGGTATCGCAACCATCAACGTTTCAGATACTATTCGCCTAAATGGTGCTGCCGAGACAGCTAGTTTAAACCTTGGCAGAAGTGGTATTTTTGTCGGAGCTGACTTAGGTGCGACTCAGCCAGGGGGAGATCTAAATCTTACAGCCGATACGTTAATTGTTGAGAATGGTGCCAACATTTCAGCAGACAACATTGGTACAGCTGATACAGGTGCAAATATCGAGTTAACTATCAGAGAATTAATTGTCCAGAGCGGTGGCCGTATTGGTGCTGGTTCCACACTGGGTACACCCCCTAAGGGCGGTCAAGGCCCAGGTGGCACATTAACAGTCAACGCCTCTGAATCAGTTACTGTAACCGGCACTGGTACCGTGGGCACTGAGCCTGTTCAAAGCACAATCACGACGGTTGCCGAAGGTGACGGCGACGGTGGCACACTCCAAATTACAACCCCCAGATTGAATATTGAAAATGGTGGAGAAGTCAGTGCCCGTGCATTGAGCCAGGGTACAGCCGGTAACATCATCTTGATAATTCCCAACGACCTGCTTGTCACTAATGGTGACATCCGTACCGATTCCGCCGAATCTGCTGGAGGAACCATCACCATTGATGCAGGTAATATTCTCCTCTCTGGTGATGGTGATATTCGTACCAATGTTGCCAGCGGTGCAGGCAGTGGCGGCACAATTTTTATCGCAGCAGATACCTTGATCGCCTTAGACGACAGTGACATTCTTGCCTTTGCTGAAGACGGGGCAGGTGGCGACATTACACTGCCTGCTTTCTTTGGTGAAGATTTTGAACCTGCTCCCCCAGGCACCGACCCTGATACCCTGGATCTCAATGGCGATGTCGATGTTAACGCCACAGGTCAGTTAGCCTCAGGTGCGATCACTTTTCCCGAAATTAGCTTTATCGAAAATAGCCTTACTGAACTTCCAGAAAATCTCATTGATGCCACTGCGCTGGTTGCCAATAGCTGTATTGCTCCAGTTGCCCAAAGTAGTGGTCGCCTGACGATTACAGGGGCTGATAGTATTCCCCAGCATCCTAGCAATGCAAGTGTTGCCAACATTCCTACTGGCACTGTCCGCGCATTACCTCGTGAGACTGCCGCAGTTGAAACAGATACAGGTTGGAAGTTTGGCGATCCAATATCAGAACCCCAGAGTCTTTATCAATTGCCTGATGGTCGCATTGTCTTGAGTAGACAATGCCCATAGGGGTTGTGCTGTAGAGATAACTTGCATTTACTGTTCTATCTTAAACTCTAGAAAATAGTAAAAAAGCTTAGGAATTAGAGCTTTTATGGTGCGAATCACCAGTTATCTACATAGGAATTGTTAATAGTGTAAATTAGGCCTCTATTCTTTCAAATAAGTCACTGGTATGCTGCTTGTATAGACATACATATCCTGGGTGAGGAGTGTGGTGCATGTTTCCTAACTGGCAGGGCTGGAAAAAGAGTGCTGGCCTCATAAGCGCAACCCTAGTGACGCATATCGTTTGTCAGATTGCACTGCCAAACACTGTAGTGGCTCAGATTATTCCTGATCCTAGTCTTGGATCTGATAGCTCAGAATTTAATGCCAACCGAAACCGCATTCAAGGTGGGGCCGTTCGTAACGATACGTTACTGTTCCATAGCTTTCAAGAATTTAATGTTCCGGAGAACGAACGCATCCAGTTCTCTGTGGAAGATGATATTGAATCCATTTTTACCCGAGTTACTGGTAGTAATCGCTCTGAAATTCTTGGCGAAATTCGGATTCGTAATGATGGTGATGCAAACCTATTTCTCCTTAATCCCAACGGAGTTTTTATTGGCCCTGACGCAGAGTTAGATATTGAAGGCTCATTTGTGGCCACCACTGCTGATGGTATCGAATTTGGAGACTTTACCTTTAGCGCCGCAGACGGCGGTAATGCACTTCCCGATGGCAATCTACTCGTTATACGGCCATCAGCATTACTCTTTAATGCACTACCCGAACCGATCACTGTTCAATCTGACCTGAAGCTTAAAAATGAAATGCAGCTTCAACTGGTGGGTGGCGACATTACCCTTGAAAGGCTTGGCAGGGGAGATATAGAACTTCGCACTCGCGGCGGTATTATCGAAGTTCTGGCACTTGATGCCCCTGGGCGTGTCAGTTTTGTTGACGGTAGATTGGACGTTCCTGATAACATTAGTCGGGCTGATATCACCCTGGATGATGCTGAAATTAATGTTGAAGGTAGGGGTGATGGTGATATTAATCTCTACGGAGATAGGATCACTTTACAGGATAGTACCCTCAAGGCTGGACTCCGGGGCAATCGTGGTACCGTAGATCGCCAAGTAGGAGATATTGTTGTGGATGCTACAGAGAGTATTGTTGCAACTGAATCAACGATACGCAGCAATATCGATAGTGGTACCGAAGGTGTTCGTGGCAATATTAGACTCCACTCTGACGGTGATATTCGACTCTTGTTGACCGAAATTAATACTGAGGTAAAGGGGACAGAGATCACTCTTCCTGACGAATCGGCTGATGTGGGGAGTATTACGCTAACAGCTCTAGGAGACTTAATTGTAGATACGTCAAGAATTGGTAGCTCTATTAATAAAGTCGGCAGCAGTACCCGTGAAGGAGAGAACCCATCGGGTAGTGTGACGGTGAATGCAGCTTCTTTACTGATGAGAACGGCTGAAGGCACATCTACGTCTGATCAAGCGCGTATCTCTACGAGTACCAATGGAAATGGGGATGGTGGCGTTGTCACCATTAATGTGGGTCGCCTGACCATGATTGGTCCTGGTAGGTCCGGATCTAGTGGGATTTCTTCTAGCTCTAGCAGTCGAGCGACTGGTGATGCTGGCTCTGTTTTGATTACGGTTACAGGCCCCATGCTGATGACTCAGCGTGGCAAGATTGAAACCGTGATTCAAGGCAGGTCCTTACTTCCCCGCCGTGGTGGCAATGTTGTGATTCGTGCTGAATCCTTACGTGTGCTAGATAACAGTGCTATTTCTGCGCGTAATACAACCGTGGGTGAAGCTGGCAACATTGTTATCACGCTCGATCAGGCGTTAGAGGTAAGTGGCAGCAGCTCCATTAACGCGTTTACTCGTAGGTTTCGAGATCCGGATGCTGCGCCTGACGATATAGGGGGCAGCATCGAGATCAACGCTGATACCGTTTCGTTATCTCAACAGGGCAAGATTGAGGTTTCAACAGAGGGTGAAAATACTGCGGGGCGCATTGATATTACAGCGAATACCGTTAATATCAGCGACCAGTATATTTTAGGAGAAACCCGTACTCCCTCCAGCGGCTTGTTTAGCCGCAGTTTGCCCACAGCTACAGGGGCTGGGGGAGATATTATTGTCACGGCTGATCTGCTGCGGGTGCAGGGCAATGCAGTTATTAATACGAGTACCGAAAGTGACTTACGCGGTGGCGATATTGATATCACGGCTAATCGGGTGCAGTTGCTGGATGGTGGGCAGCTAGTGGCCTCTACCTTTGATGATGGTGAGGCTGGAAGTATTGAAGTGACTGGCTTAGAACAGATTTTAATTGCAGGCGAAGATCCTAGTTTTGGTCAACAGGTTGATAATGCAGAACGTCTCTTCGGAGAAAGTGATATTGACAATATAAGGGATGCGATTAATCGTGAAGGGGCTAATGGTTTGGCGCTGAATAATTCTGACAATCCAGCGCCAAGTGGGATTTTTACGGTTACTGAAGGATCGGGTAACGCTGGTAGTGTAATTCTTAGGGAAGCCTCTGATCGTACCCTGAATATCTTAATGCGAGATCGAGCTGCCATCAGTGCTCGGGCGCTAAACCAGGGAGATGCTGGAGACATTACTGTGGATATTTCTGGAGACCTGAGCGTTGCCAATAGCGATATTCGTACCGATGCGGTTGAATCTGCTGGTGGATTTATTGATATTGGTGCTGGCAGATTGTTGATCATGGATGGTGCAACTATTGGTGCCCAAACCTCAGGACCAGGGGATGCTGGGGGTATTATTATTGATATCGTGGGGCCATTAGAAATTTCTGACAGTGATATTCGTACCGATGCTGCTGAAGCCGCTGGAGGCAGCATTAATATTGGTGCTGGCACAGTTTTAATGACGGGGGATGGTGATATTCGCACCAATGTTGCTAGCGGTGCTGGTAATGGTGGCAACATTGTTGTTGTTGCCGAAGTTTTAATTGCTCTGGATGACAGTGATATTCTTGCCTTTGCTCAAGATGGTGCGGGAGGAAATATTACCTTGCCTATCTTCTTTGGCCAGAACTTTGTGCCGTCATCATCTGGCGATGGTCCTAATAACCTGGATCTCAATGGTCGTGTGGATGTTAATGCTAGTGGCCAGCTTTCTTCTGGTGTCATTACTTTTCCCGACGTTAGCTTTATCGAAAATAGCCTGACAGAACTACCTGACACCTTGATTGATACTGAATCTTTGGTGGCCACTAGCTGTATTGCTCAGGTGGCGCAAAGCGGCGGCAGTCTTGTGGTAACGGGTGCTGATGGTATTCCGCTACAGCCTGGCAATAGAGGCATTGCCACTATTCAGACAAATACTGTGCGGACGCTATCGAATAGTTCTATGGCAGCTTCAGCAGAGGCTGAAAGCCAGATGTTGGGTGCTCCCATTGCGGAACCTCAGGCTGTTTATCAATTGTCTGATGGTCGTTTGGTGTTGAGTAAAGATTGCGAGGGGTAGTTTTATGGCGTTGCTTATTCCGCTTTAAACCCACCCGCTTTAAACATATTATGTAGCACTGCGAATTGGATCCAGATACTCTCCCATAAAATCTAGATGCGACTTCTGCCAATCTGTACTATGTTCCCCAACTTACGTAAACCGAAGCTGCGAAAAATCCTTGTAGCACTCTGTATTGTTAGCTTTACGGTGTGTATTTGGTTCAATGGCTTATGGGTGCCACAGCGGGTGGCCCAGGCGATTGATATTCCTGGACTGGTGCAAAGTGGTGTCGATGACTATAGGGCAGGGGAGTATAGCCGAGCGATCGCAACCTGGCAACAAGCCTTAGATGCTGTTGATCCTGATAATCTCACACACCAGAGTATTCTGCTAGAAAACCTGGCCCGTGCCCATCGCCAAATTGGACAATTTTCCCAGGAGATCACCTATTGGGAACAGGCCATTGAGCGCTACGAACAACTGGGAGATTTGCAAGCATTGGGCCGTTCTCTAACCGAGCAAGCCCAGGCCTATAATCAGCTGGGACAGCATCGCCGGGCGCTAGCGCTATTATGTGGAGAAACCATTACCGATTGTAACCAGGGGAGTGCTCTCCAGATTTCCCAGGCACTTACCGATGCAGGGGGAGAAGCTGCTGCCCTGGGCAGTCTTGGAGAAACCTATCGCCTGACTGGTAACTATGAACAGGCGATTGTTGCCCTTAACCAAAGCCTCACGGTGATTGATGTGGTGGGCACAGATCGTTTCAATGCCAGGGCTGCGGTGCTTAACAGTTTGGGAAATACCTATGCCGCCCAAGCCCAGGTAATCCGTCGCCGTGCCGAATCCGCTGATACTCAAGGAGACCTGCGGGCTGCTGGGGAACTGACCGCACGGTCCAATACCCAAACTCAGCAGGCGGTTAAATTTTTGCGGCAGAGCTACAATGCTGCCAAAAACACCAGTGGCGTCGCTGCCCAGGTGCGATCGCTACTTAATCTGATTCCCCTTTACCAATCACTCAACCAGGCAAACGACGTATCTCAGGCTCAACAAACGACCCGCAGTTTGATTGCCAATCTGCCAGACTCCCAAGAAAAAGTGTTTGCCATCTTAACCCTGGCGGGTTATTTGGAGCCTCAGTCAACACGGCAATGCCCTAGTGCGACGGTTGTTGCTCAGCAAACTGAGCTGTTGGAGAATGGGATCGCAATTTCTAGAACCATCCAAAGTGCTCGGGCTGAATCCTTTGCCCTGGGGCAGCTTGGCAACCTATATGAACGTTGTGGAGACGACACAAAAGCTCTGAAATTCACCCGGCAAGCACGTTTGGTGGCAGACCAGGACCGGTCTTCTCAAGATAGTTTATACCTGTGGGCCTGGCAGCAGGGTCGAATTCTTGAAGCCCAGGGTAATTCAGAGGCCGCTAAAGTAGCTTACACGCAAGCCCTGGAGATTCTCGATGCTATCCGCAGCGATATTCTCAATTCTAATCAGGAGTTACAGTTTGACTTTCGCGATCGCGTAGAGCCCATTTACCGAGAATTTGCCTCCCTCAAGCTTCAGGAGTTACCCACCTCCGTACCCATCTCCAAAGATGTGGAATCTAAGAGTGTGGATAGTGTTCTAGCCACCTTAGATTCTCTCAAACTAGCAGAACTGCAAAACTATTTTGCCAATGATTGTGTCATTGTCCCCAATGCCACACGGGTGGATACGGTGGGTGAAAAGTTGGCCACGGCGGTAATTAGCACTGCAATTTTACCTAACCGCACGGCGATTATTGCCAGCTTTCCCAACGGTCAACAACAGATCGAATGGATCAACATCAAACAAGAGGACCTGGTTGAGGAAATCAATGGACTACGGTTTGCCCTAGAAGATAGCAGGCGATTCACTCGCGCCAATGCCTATAAAGCTCCATCTCAAAAGCTGTATGACCAATTGGTTCGTCCCTTTGAAGCGATGCTAAATCAGCTACAGGTCAATGAGCTTGTGTTCATTAACGATGGTATTTTGCGCAGTATTCCCATGGCCGCTCTCTTTGATGGGCAACAGTTTTTAATTGAGAAATTTGCGATCGCAACCACACCAAGTTTGACGCTAACAGATCCCAATATGTTGAACCGCAATAATCTCAATGCGCTTATTCTGGGATTGAGCGAAGAATCCTATGTCAATGATCAATACTTTCAGCCCCTTAGTGAAGTGGATGATGAAGTGGCCACAGTTAACGCTCAATTTCCTGGCAGTAAAGTATTGCGCAATAAAGAATTTTCAGAAACTAACCTGCGTAAAGCATTACAAGATAAAAGTTACCGGATTTTGCACATTGCCACCCACGGTAGTTTTGGAGCCGAGCCCAAAGACAACTTTATTGTCACTGGGCAAAAGATTGACGAGAGAAACCATAAGGCTCTAACCATTAGTGAACTGGATGCTCTGATTCGTAGTGTTTCGTCCATCGATAGCGAGCCCATTGACCTGCTGACGTTGACGGCCTGTGAAACCGCTATTGGTGATGGTCGGGCTACTTTAGGACTGGCCGGTGTGGCTGTGCGGGCGGGGGTGAGAAGTGCGATCGCGTCCCTATGGGCGGTTAATGATGCGGCTACAGCTGAACTGATTACTCGCTTTTATAACCATCTCCTGGATCCCAATCTCAGTAAAGCAGAAGCTCTCCGTACCGCTCAACTGGAGATTATTCAAGCGGGTGAATATTCTAAAAGTCCCTATTATTGGGCTCCCTTTATTTTGATTGGTAATTGGCTGTAGGAAAGATGGCCGTGGAGCCGATTGTTTATAGGGGAGTAGAGAATGCTTCGTATCACTTTTTGATTTAAGAGTGTGACTCAGACCTGCGAAGCCTAAGACTTGCTAAGAACCCAACAGCAGCGAAACTAAGAACCGCAGAAGGCTCAGGAACATCTTGAGTAGTATGCTCAGGATTTAGGTTGCCCATTAGGGCAATACCGTCGTTTGCACATTCCATTAGTAATGTTGCAATAAACTCTCCCCCTGGCAATAGAGAACGGTTAAATCGGAAGGTGTGGGTATCGCTACCAACGGCATCAAAATGCCCAAAATTTAGCCCTGCTGCTGCTGCATCCTGGTCTGATAAAAAGTCAATGCTGCCCAATAACGTTCCATCTGCAATGGATGTTAGTACAGCGTCAGTTTCACCCATATAGTCATAGGCTTGTTGTTTAGTGGTCAGGTCACCCATGGTATTTTGGCGTTCCCAACCGTATTGGTAATATTGCTTCAAGTGCTGATATCCTGCATTGCTTTGGGTAACCGATTGAGCGGTTACATTACCAAAAACACCCACTTGATCAACACCGGAATCATTGGTGCCAGCAAAGCGTACGCCGAATAGAGAACCGTTAGCAGTATTAATATCGTCACCAGTGACATTGAAGAGCAGATCTCCCCACCCCACGTTGCCATCAGCTGCACCATGATAACTGTTGCCAGTCAGAGGGCTCCCACCACTCACTGACACATAAACATGGTCTTGAGTCTCTTTGATGGCCAGGCCTCGAATTTCATAGGGATTGCCGCCAGAGCCATCGGTAAATGCATCGATACTATAGTTCCAACCTTGGTGGAATGTACTGGCATGGGCTGCATGGGGAACGGTGAGGCTGAGTAACGCCGAACCAATCAGTAAAGCTAAGCCTTTCATAGGAGTGCAGTTTCAGTATCTAGCGAAGAGTATTGTGATAAAAGTCACACTATAGGTATAACTCCGTCACCTAGGTGTCGCCTTCCGCCATACGGCCTTACTGTTACTTAGGTGTCAGAGTCACGTCTTTCGTAAAATCACTGACTTAATGGTTAAAAAAATAACCAAATTGAAAAGGCTAATTAAAGCCACATAAAGCAATTATTGAATAGACTATTCAAGCGGACATTAACACCCTTAAACACCCCTAGGGAGAAGGCGTAGGTATCTGTAGTGTCAGCATTACTTACGCCACGGCGTGAATTAGCGATTTGAACATCACTGGCGTCAAATACCCCGTTATCATTACCATCAAGGAAGCATCACTCAAATGTGTGCCAAATGTCATACCAGCATATGAGATCCCGCAGAGTCAAAAACCTGGCATATTCATGCCAGGTTTTTGAACTTCGAGCTTTTAAGTCAATAGACTAATCAGATTGAATGTGGGTTTTGACAAAGATTACACATAGACAATGTTGTCTTTTAATTCAGCATATGTAACGTTTTCAACGACCGCTGCCCAGTCATTTGTGCCCCGATATTTAATAATGACATCTCCATTTTGTTGATGGAATGAGTAGCGATCGCTCTTGCCTAATTGAATCGTATCTAACTCATGGCCAACAATATGAAAATGATCATTCACATGGCCAAAGAAGTCTTTAATAGTAGCGTAACCGCTGCCCTTATATTCACTTCCAATGACAAACTTGTCACGATCGGTGTTACTACCTTTACCACCGTAGAGGATATCATAGCCACCCCCACCAACTAGGACGTCACTACCTTTGCCCCCTATGATGGTATCGTTGCCAGCTCCGCCATACATGGAATCGTTACCGTGTCCACCACTAATGTAGTCATTGCCGTACCCACCATACATAGAGTCATTACCGTAGCCACCATACATGGAGTCGTGACCACTATAACCATACATGGAGTCGTGGCCATTTAGGCCAGACAGTACATTGTTGTAGTTGTTGCCTTTTAATACGTTGCTGTAGCTGTTGCCAGTTCCTCGGTAGGCACTGCCCGTCAGTGTTAAGTTCTCTACATAGTTTCCAAGGGTGTAGCTAACGGACGATTTAACAGTGTCAACACCCTGGCCAAAATATTCAACAACTTTATCAAGGGTACTGTTAACAACATAGGTGTCGTTGCCGTACCCACCGTACATGGAATCGTTACCATATCCACCATCCAGGTAGTCATGGCCTCCATAGGCATAGATAGTGTCATTGCCACTATAGCCGTACAGTGCGTTGTTGTAGTTGTTGCCTCTCAACACGTTGCTGTAGCTGTTGCCAGTTCCTCGGTAGGCACTGCCCGTCAGTGTTAAGTTCTCTACATAGTTTCCAAGGGTGTAGCTAACGGACGATTTAACAGTGTCAATACCCTGGCCAAAATATTCAACAACTTTGTCAAAGCTGCTGTTAACAACATAGGTGTCATTGCCGTACCCGCCGTACATGGAATCGTTGCCGTACCCACCATCCAGGTAGTCATGGCCTCCATAGGCATAGATAGTGTCGTTGCCACTATAGCCGTACAGTGCATTGTTGTAGTTGTTGCCTCTCAACACGTTGCTGTAGCTGTTGCCAGTTCCTCGGTAGGCACTGCCCGTCAATGTTAGGTTCTCTACATAGTTTCCAAGGGTGTAGCTAACGGATGATTTTACAGTGTCAACACCCTGGCCAAAATATTCAACAACTTTATCAAGGGTACTGTTAACAACATAGGTGTCATTGCCGTACCCACCATACATAGAGTCATTACCGTAGCCACCATCCAGGTAGTCATGGCCTCCATAGGCATAGATAGTGTCGTTGCCACTATAGCCGTACAGTGCATTGTTGTAGTTGTTGCCTCTCAACACGTTGCCGTAGCTGTTTCCGTTTCCTCGGTAGGCACTGCCCGTCAGTGTTAAGTTCTCTACATAGTTTCCAAGGGTGTAGCTAACGGATGATTTTACAGTGTCAATACCCTGGCCAAAATACTCAACAACTTTGTCAAAGCTGCTGTTAACAACATAGGTGTCATTGCCATACCCGCCGTACATGGAATCGTTGCCGTACCCGCCATCTAGGTAGTCGTTGCCATACCCACCATTGAGGTAATCGTTTCCAGCATAGCCGTACATAGTGTCATTACCATTGAACCCATAGATGTTGTCATTAAAAATAGTTCCATAAAGACTGGAGCGGAAAATGAAGGGAAAACCATTAAAAGTGCCGTTGTCATTGTAGTTAGTGCCGTAGATATTAGCCATGTTTTCCTCAAAATGAATGAATGGAATTAGATGCTTTACTCACACGACCCAGGGAACCTGAAGAGATTAAAGAGAAAATTCTTTTACTGTATCAAATATCTCTTCTTGTCTTTGGGGTGGCTCTCAACTGAACCATCTAAAGAATAGGGTGAGAAAAACTTTCAATCACCGGGTTTTCCTATAAGCTTCAACGACAAATCATGAGAGGCTCCTTGACGAAAAGTGCAAGAGTCCTTTCCAGTTTTAAAATAAGCGAATTTCTTCCTAGATCTTCAAAGTAAAAACGTCTGGAACGTGTATCGCCCAGACGTCAATTTCGAATATTAAATTGGTTGAATTAACAGTCGTTTACCTACTCTGACCAGTCAACAATCGTTTCCCAATCATCGATCCCCACAGCTGAACAGATTCCAATAAAGCTATCTACACAAATACGATTTTTACGCCAGAATCGTTTCAGTGTAGATTCACTGATAAAGGCTAAGTGGTACCAAACCTTAGAATTTTTGGCCCAGCCTTTTCGTTTACGTGCTTGATCAATTGTACGTAACCCGTCTTGCGAAGCTCTGACTCTGGCTGAACTCCTATGGATGCGGAACTGTTTCACGTCTTGTTAGATGTATTTCAAAACAACAGCCTATGGGTTCTATGACAACTGAACCATTTAAAGACTAGGTGATGAAATAGGGGGCGTCATCGGGTTTTTCTATAAGCCTGAATGACAAAATCTAAGAAGTCACCTTGCAGAAATCTGCAAGGCTGCTCTTCAACTGTTCTATAAGCTGTTTCTGACTAGGTTTTGTTATTATCCCAACGCTGATGCTTGTCGAGTTTATTCAGACTATCTTCGGATAGGGTAACTGGCAGCGGTCCTTTGGGGAGATGGATATCTCGCTGGGGAAATGGAATTTCGATGCCAACTTTGCGGAAAGCGGTTGCGATCGCAAAGTTTAAATCACTTTTCACCTGGGGATATAGCTGAGGTTTGCGAATCCATACCAGCAGCTCAAAATTAAAGGAACTTTCGCCAAAGTCATTCAAGAATACTTCAGGGGCAGGGGCTGCCATCACCTGGGAATGTTGCCGTCCCACCTCCAGTAAAATTGCCTTAACGGTCTCTGGGTTGCTGTTGTAGGAAACCCCCACCGGAATATGAATGCGCGATAGGGGATTACGGTGACTCCAGTTGATCACATCCTGCTCTAAAAATCGTGAGTTAGGCACAATAATCGACACCTGATCAAGGGTGCGAATATCCGTACTGCGGGGGCCAATGCGATCCACCCGACCCATTTTCCCCTCCAGTTCAATAAAATCGCCCACCTGGATCGGGCGCTCAAAAACCAGCACTAAGCCACTGCTAATGTCTTTGGCAATATTTTGCAGGCCTAAACCAAGTCCCACACCCAGGGCACTGGCAAGCAACGTCAGAGAGCTGAGATCGATGCCCCACAGCTGTAATACTGCAATGATGCCGACAAATAAGATGAAGTAACGGATCAAGATAGCAATGGCCGCCTGCATGCCCAGGCTGAGACCTGAAGCTTGTAAAAGTCGCGATCGCAACACATTTGTTGCAATTTTAGCCACCAGGACTAAAATTCCCAGCCACCCAAACAAAGCCAGAATATCGGCAATGGAGAGGCTCGTTTCTCCTAACGGCAGTGCTTGATCAATAAAAAACTCCGCCAGTCCATCCTGTATACGATGGGTCCAAGCCCTGGTGAATCGAAACTGCCTGACCACGAAGAGTACTGCCGATAGCCAGAGAGCCACCCGCAACACCAACAGTAATAGTTGAAGACTAAAGCGTGCCAGTGAAAACTCAGTGCGACCAATGCCAGTTGTCCCCGGTAGCGGTTGAGCAACACTTATGGGAAAGAGGGGCAATACATAACGACGACAGAGATACCCCAGGAAATAATGCAGTCCTGCGGCTCCTAACAAGACAGCAAGGGATGTGAGCGTAGCCCGCAGCAAATAATCCCCACTGCGTTCCAACCGTGCTTGCTTCAACCCTTCCTCAATATTCTCAGCCCAAATTCGAGCCTGGCGATCCAGGGTATCTTCTTTAACATTCACAGGTGGGTTCATGGCCCGCAGGTCATTGGCCGTCACCGATAACAACCGACGGCCTGTCCTCGCCGATGAACCATTGTAGATAATGGGCGTATATCTAGAAATATCTACCCTAACCGACAGAGGTTCACTGGATTTCATAAGCTCTGCCAGTTCCCAGTTGATGCCCTGGGCTCTTCGGGTTTCTGTCAGTTCTTTAGTTTCTGCCACTTGGAATAGACGTTGACCATCCACCACAATCCACTCGGTGGAAATCTCCTCTTCCTGGACAGTACTTTCCTGGTTTTTAATCCCCTGGGCAAAGGACTCAGGCGAAGCAAAGATAGTAAAGCCTAAGGCCACACTCAGCAGAAGGCCAATCACAAATCTGCTCGTGAGTCGCCAGTACTGCTGACGTTTTCTAACGTGCTGATCAAAAAATTGACTTAACACTGTCCGCTATCCCATCGATCTGGGCCTATCCTACAGTCTTTTAAAGAGACCTGGCTGTCCAGGCACTGGTTCAATGTCTACCGCAGTTCACTCCGGCGATATTTCTGAGCCAAGATCGGCATTAAGGATAGCAATGCCAATAAGCTTAAACAAATAACAACGGGCCACCAGTCACCATTGCGCAGAGCATCAACCCCTGTAACCCCTAACCAGGTATAGGCCATGGTGCCAGGGATAATGCCAATCAAAGTACCCAGGGCATAGGGCGTCACTGCAATATTGGTTAAACCGAAGAGGAAGTTCACCACGTTAAAGGGGGAAATGGGGGCAAACCTGACCGCCAGCACACAGGGTAAGGCCTGATGTTCCATGGTTTTGTCTAACCGTAAAAATATCCCCTTAAACCGAGGGTGTCGACAAAACCGTCGCTCAAACCAACCATGGAACAGATATCGCGCTAGCCAGAAGGCCATCAATGCGCCTGCGGTTGCCCCCAGGATGGACCACAGTGTGCCCCAAAGTAAGCCAAATAGGGCCCCCCCTATAACCACCAGCACTGTTCCAGGAATCCCCACGGCAGCGGCTATGGTATGGGCACCAATAAAAACAGCAACTCTCCAATTACCTGAGTTTTCGATGAGCTCGGTCAGTGCCTGATGGTCCAATAGGATATGTACTAATCGCCAACCCCAAAGGGCCACTGTAGCCACAATCAACAGACCCCAGATATGTTTTTTTCGGACCATGGCGATACGAGTGTCATTGTGAGTATGATACCAAGTTCCCTCGCTCCTCCCAGAATAAGCGGAGGATGCGTCGAGGGAAATTCAGGGTGCAGAGTGATGAATGTTACTGAGCTCCTGAGTGTTTCTGAGTAATCCGTAAGACTCAGCGTCTAAGACTCAGCGTCTAAGACTCGGCTTCAATAGGTTGATTAGTCTCAGGAAGAGATTCTTGTAGAGACTTGCGAGCAACCTTAGTCACAATAAAGACAACAGCAAATGTGGCCACCAAACCCACAAGTAAAAACGCCCATTCTGCAGGACTTCTCTCTTGTCCAGTGGCAGCACTACCGACGACACCACCGAGGTAGACATATAAAATAGTGCCTGGCAAAATGCCCACCGTGCCCAACACATAGTCAGTTAAAGACACATTGGTCAGTCCCAGAGCATAGTTCAACAAGTTAAATGGAAAGGCTGGAGAAAGACGTACCAAAAAGATGATTTTGCGGCCTTCTTTCTCAATAGCGTCATAGATGGCCTTAAAGATGCGATTACCCGATACCTTATTGGATACCCAGTCACGGGCCAGATAGCGCCCAATTAGAAATGCTGCCGTAGCGCCCAGCATTGCACCGATAAACACAAGAATGGTGCCTTTGACAATGCCAAATACGGCCCCTGCGCCCAAAGTCACCACCGATGCAGGTAAGAACGATACGGTGATAACGATATACATAAGGATAAAGACAATGGGGGCCACCGGTCCCAAGCCTTCAACCCAGTTGAGAGCGTTTTGAAGCGTGCCCTGGATACCACCGCTGGCGTCCTGAGCCATAGCTGGAGCCGCTGCCAGCAACACCATCCCGATAAAAGCAAATGACATAAATTTAGTCAGTACTTTAGCCAGTTTCGACTGATTACTTGGCAAAGGGCCAAGCATGTTTTTTGAGCCTGTCATTAGAAATACTCCTGTGTAAGTTTATCTTGAAAAGACGGTGTTCCCTATCCCCTCTGGAAAGTCTAGGCCCAGACTTTCCAGAGAGCTTGGTCTCTAAACTAGAGAACCTCCACAGCTAGACCCACTGCCGGCGGTACAACCAAAACAGTAGGGACGGGTTTGCACCTGTTCGACCACGTCTAATGTGCCACGCTCAAGCAAGGACTTGATGGTGACGGGTTGCCCTTGGGCATCCAGGGCTGGCACCCCCTCCATTTGGTGAAAATCACAGTCATAGACCTGACCTAAGTAATCCACCGATAGCTCACTGCGGCACATTAGATGGGCTACCGTGCCAGCATTATGATGCTGGGCTAAAAACGTCAGATAGGGATCATGGAGCTGACGATGTTTCAGATGAAATTTAGTACGGCCAATCGGTAGATTGGTGATGGTGAATAAGCTATTGAACTGAATATCAAAATGTTCGCTGAGGTAAGCCTTATAATCCTTTTCTAATCCGGTCTGTCCCGGCGTTAGGGAAAAGTTTTCAGAGGTGGGCACGGGCGGATTGTAGACTAAATCAATCACCAGATTTGGATCGTTGCCATATCCCTGTTGATTCAATAGCTGTAGTGCCTGAATCGAGTCATGGTAGACGCCCTGTCCCCGCATTTTGTCCACATTATCTTCTAGATAGCAGGGCAGTGACGCCACTACTCGCAATTGGTTTTTGGCAAAATAATCAGGTAGATCTTCGTAGCCAGGTTCAAAAAAGATTGTCAGGTTTGAACGGACAATCACTTCTTTCCCTTGGGCACGGGCAGCTTCCACGATGGGACGGAACCCATAGTTCATCTCCGGCGCACCACCGGTTAAATCTACGGTCTGGATTTGTGGAAACTGATGAATCATTTCCACTAGCTGATTGCACACGTCAGGGGATAATTCCTCAGTGCGATGGGGGCCAGCCTCCACATGGCAGTGACTACAGCTGAGGTTGCACTTGCGGCCTAAATTGATTTGTAAAACGCTGATGGGCGTTTTGGTCAATGGTTGACCTAGAGCAGCCTCGAAACTGGGCAATGTCTGTGGAGCAGGAATTGACTGGACCATATCTAAATAAACGGGTAGTTGACGGCTTGCAGCCAGGAAGCTTGACTTCCACGACTGTCATTGAACGATACCTTGCTGAATTTTCCCTGAAAACAAAACACTAAATTGCTTAATGCCCTACAATCTCGCTCAGTCAATGACTTTAATAGGGATAGATGGATTGATCATGGGGGCTTATATTCGGATTTATTAATCCAAGTTTTAAGCATGCCAAGGCCAGGCCACTAGCTAATATAGACAGCTATCAAAAAACTGCTAACTGAAGCAAAAATTTTTTGATAGTAGAAAAGATCAAGGCATCACTAGTGAGATGGAAGCTCATATCAGGAAACCAGTGTAAAGCGCTTATCCGTAAACATTGAGAGGGGGCGCAACCAGTACTTATCGCTATTGTCTTGGGTGCTTTTGTAGCAAACATGTGGCTCACTTAATTCAGGAAATGCCCAGTGCTTATTACCAGTATGCTTTGTAGTAGAGTTTTCTGTTGCGGGAAGAATGTCATGATAGCTCCCTGACTCTGTATGAATCGCTGTGAAGTAAGCGGGTGAAGCATGAAACCCTTGCCCAGCTTCAACGATGACAACCACCTCATATTCATGCCACTTGCCCGCTGCTGGATTATGTTTGTAGTGGCGATAGATTTGACCAGGGGACGGGTTCAGCACCTTCTGATTATCAATGAAATCATCTCCTGTTAACGGCTTCTCTGGCAGCCTGTTCTCATGTCCACACCACGGGCACCACAGCATAGCCTGACTACCCCAAGGGAAATCGCCAATAGCCCACCATTTCTGGCAGCGATCGCAACTGAAGTGATAGAGATGTTCTATGGATACTTTCATGGCATACCTCGACAACAGCCCCAATAATCGCAGCTATCGCACTGCCTAGCCATACTACATCATTCAATTTCTATATCATCCTGCGCCAGCATCCGTCTCACTCATCTTCTCTGACTCCGAGAGCAAGAACAACGATTCTGGATCACCTAGCTCTGTTGCAACGCTTCTCTTTTTGCTAGGTTCCATCTTTCACTCAAGTCTCCATCGATTACTGAGTTGTCATTCGCCAGCTAGGGGAGTCATCGCCGTTGTTCTACGTCGGATAGGGTGTCAAGAAAATAAATTTTCATTAACGCTCAGGTATAACGAACTGACTGGGGGTTGGCATATAAGAATATCTATACCTATAAAAAGAACAATATAACCGATTAATTTATGCAGGAAACCCCTGGAATATTTCCAGCCAAAGTCCATATCCTAAATCCCAGAAGACTTCCCTTAAGAGCAGTGTCAGTCAAAGTTAGGCCTTACAGAAGAATGTATTTTGAAGACTCAAATCTGATAGTTCGTTTCATCGAACCATGGGCGTAGTATCCATGATTTTTATGGGTTATTCTTGTCTAGAAACAGTGATTTAAGTAACATTTTTTTAGCGGCAAAGGTCCGCCCTAAACATCTTCTCAATAGTTGCTAAAAAAATTGTTAAATCGCATCCAGGTCACATAGAAACCAAGGTATCAGTTAAGCTGTTATATCTAGTGATGTGAGTGAGAAACAATAGAGCCGCGCCTCGTAACAACTTCCTATTTTTTGAGCCCTCTACCCATAAGGTTTTGTTGACAAGGATTGTTGCACTCAAGCCTCAGTAATAAAGATCAAAATCTATAGGACGCCACCAATCTAATGGGTTGATCAGTGGATGCATTTTGTTTATGGTCTACACTGTCAAAGACAATTGTATTGCGTGTAATATTTGCCAGCCGCAGTGCCCCCATGGAGCAATTAAGTCTACAGATGACGGCGAAAGCTATTGGATTGATCCCACCCGCTGCGATGGTTGCCCAGATGTAGACATTCCACGCTGTGTAGAAGCCTGTGACGTTGATGCACTGGCTCCACTGCGCCCCAAAAAAGGGCGCTACAAAAGTAGCTTATTGCCACCAGCAATTCCTGACATCTTTCTCAATGGCAAAACCACACCGTTTGCTTCTTCCATGGTGATTTGGGAGGCCTGCAACATTTTAGCGCAGCGCCAGCATCTGTCGTGGCAAACTGATGCGGATGGCCAACTCTGCTATCGCCGTCCAGTGCACCGCGATCGAGGAGAAATGCGATTTCGACTGACCATAAACCCCGAAAGTCATTCTCCTGTTCCCATGTCTGAGTATGAGGCAACAGCTGCCATCACTCAATTCGATATTCGTGCCACCTGTCTCCATTTAATTTTTGCTGCCTATGCGGTCACGGTTGATTGTCCCTGGGAAACTTCCTTCGTATTGAACAACCAACACATTGAGCAATATTTGGGGCTTGATAAGCGTAAAGATCTGACCAAATTGGATAAGCTTACTCTAATCAAACAGTTGGTGTATCAAGCTTGTCAACTGCTCGTCGCAGTCGACTGGCCTCGCCAGGGCAAAGTCCATGCCTTCTCCCTGGATGAACACCCCATATGGCATCTGCTTGACACCGAATATTATTTTGAAGCAGATGCCCAGGGAGATCGCCATCTGATTGGTCTGAGTTTTACTGTGCGAGCCGGTATTTGGGCTAAACACTTTCTCAATAAGCGAGACTATCGTAACCAAACGGCTTTTTACCAGTACGGCAACTTACCCAAATCTTTGCTTACAGAAGTCCTCAGTAATTGGCAACAGCATGAAGGAGCCGTCCGTTTGCTTCTATGGCTATTGTTTAAGTTGCGGCTGGGGAGTGATCATCGGCTGACCGTTCGCACCCTGCTGCGCATTGCCTATGGCACAGATCGATTAGTGGCAGCAACCACTGTACGGGGTGCCCATAAGCGTCTGCTTAAAACCTTTGAAAGCGATCTGGAAGCCATTTACTATTATGGGCTCACCCCCCTGTTTGATCCAGAGACTTATTCTTTTGATATTCAGCCGTTATGGGCCAAAGCGGTTGACATTCCTGATGATGTTGACGATGCTCTTGAGTTTTGGGTGAATGATGCTAACCAGATCCGGAGCTTAACGGACACGGCTCCCCGAGATAAGTGGCAGCGGCTGATCAATGCACGACTTGCAGGGTTTGAGCTATCAGAAGACTGGCAACAAACAGTACATCGCCGTGCCCCTAAACGTCGTCGCAGGAAGTCTCAATCAGACCCGTTAGGGACGCTTTCCGGTCATGCCATCAAAGCAGCCCGCCAACGCCAAAACTTTTCTCAGCGTGCTCTGGCCGAGCGCCTTGGCAAGAGTCAGAGTTGGGTGCGCGATGTCGAAAAAGGGCGATTTAACATTAGTTCTGTAGACCACGTCCGTTTGCAACAAGCCCTGGGTTTCTAGGGAGATTCTCAGGCTCACAATCGCACTAACATGGGTAAAGTGAGTTCAACACAAGTATGGCTGTGGAGCAGAGCGCAATTTTAAATCACATGAAAAAGCCCCTGATAAACCAAAGCGAGAGGGTCAGGGGCGTTATGGAAACTAAGTGGTTTCTAAGATGCGATCGCACCTGGTAGAAACTGGCTACAGACAATTGCCAAGCGCCAGTCACTTACTGGGGTGTAGGGACTGGCGGGTTAGGGGGGGATGAAACAGATAGTAATTGATTGGTTTGGGGTTTTTCGGGCTCTAAAACTTCTAGGTAGTCGGCCAATTTATTCCACTCTTGTGCCGCTCGGGCATTGCCTATGTCAGCTGCAAACCTAAGTGCATCAATGATTTTCCTTTTTTGGCTTTCATTTATGATGTAGTTCATTCTTTTTGACTCCCTGTATTGAGTGTTTTAGCCCCAACTTCCTAGCTTTAGTCCTAGCTTTAGAAATATGCTCTTTACTGATTCACCTTCTATGGGTTCTTATACGACTGAAGCGTGAGAAAATCTGTAGCCAGCCGCACACAGCACCGAGAAATCGCCTAGAGAGATGCCTAGCTTGACACAAAAAAAGCCGATCGGAGCTACCGATCGGCTGTTACAGTCAACGCTTATGGGTTGAACTCGTCACACACCAGTCAAGGAGAACTTAGACATAGGTGAATTGGTTAGTGTTAGCTAGGTTGAGACTAGCGGCATTGACACCTTGGACAATGCCAATTAGGTCGCCACCAAAGCTAATTCCAGCACCGGCTACGCCATTCACTGAGACGTTAGATAGGGAGTAAGAGGCTGCACTACCAACTAGCTGAATTCTGTCAGCAATATCTCCAACAAAGTTGTAGGCATCAAAGTCACGCAGAACGGCATGGTCAGTATTGCCCTGGTCGTTATAGAAGACGCGACCATTTTGACCTAGAACAAAGACGTCAGTGTCATTGGTGCTGCCGCTAAACAGGATATCGCGTTCACCAGTACCTTCGGCAGCAAGACTTGTGCCATTCAAGCGGTCATTGCCAAGACCACCGACTAGGATGTCGTTACCACGATCACCCAACAGGGAGTCGTTGCCAGCTTCGCCGCGTAGCACATCATTGCCAAGGCCACCAACCACAGTATCGTTGCCTGCGCCCGCAAAGACGCTATCGTTGCCGGCTCCTGTGTGGATGAAGTTAGCTCCAGCAGTACCGGTGATAATGTCGTTACCTGCCCCTGTATAGACCCGCTCAAAGTTAGTGGCAGTCTCACCGGCATAGTTCGTCACCCCTGTAATCATGTTGAGGTTATAGGCCCCATTCCAGAAGCGCACATCCAGGGTGTCAATGCCAGCGCCGCCATCCATGCGGTCAAGGCCTAGGCCACCGTCAATCCAGTCGTTACCAGCTTGGCCAAAGATGCGGTCATTGCCATTTTCACCTCGGAGCACATCGTTGCCAGGGCCACCGTAGATCGTGTCATTGCCTGCACCTGCAAATACACGGTCGTTGCCTGCGCCAGTGCTGATGACGTTGTTGCCAGCAGTACCGGTGATGGTGTCGTTACCTGCCCCTGTGAAAACATTCTCGAAGTTGGTGGCGGTTTCTCCAGCGTAGTTGGTCACCCCTGTGTTCATGTTAAGCACATAGGCCCCGTTCCAGAAGCGCACATCTAAGCTGTCAATGCCAGCACCGCCGTCCATGCGGTCAACACCAAAACCACCGTCAATCCAGTCATTACCCGCTTGTCCGAAGATGCGGTCATTGCCGTGCCCACCCCGGAGCACATCGTTGCCAGGGCCGCCGTAGATCGTGTCATTGCCTGCGCCTGCAAATACACGGTCGTTACCTGCGCCAGTGCTGATGACGTTGTTGCCAGCAGTACCGGTGATGGTGTCGTTGCCTGCCCCTGTGTAGACATTTTCAAAGTTGGTGGCGGTTTCTCCAGCGTAGTTGGTCACCCCTGTGTTCATATTGAATACATAGGCTCCGTTCCAGAAGCGCACATCTAGGGTGTCAATGCCAGCACCGCCGTCCATACGGTCAAGGCCTAGGCCACCGTCGATCCAGTCATTGCCTAAGCCACCAAAGATAATGTCGTTACCTGCGAGACCACGAATTCTGTCGTTGCCTGCGAGACCGTTGATGATGTCGTTTAGATTTGTGCCAACTAAATTGTCATTAAAAGGGGTGCCGTTAATTAAAGCCATGGAAGGGTTCTCCTGAATGGTGAAGACTTACAAGATTTTGGAAAGAAGTTGACAGGTTTGTTTTGGTGCTGTTTTCTTTCCGTTCAGTAGTCACTCGTGGCGTTGCAATGGGTTTTATGCAAAAAAATTAGTTTTTTTGAAATTAGTTTTTTCTTGATCGCCATTTCCTTTGCTATGCAAGGCTTTGATGGATTTCAGAAAATATTTTTCGATGGGTAAGGGTGGCAATCATCGAAAAATATTGCATTTTGCATAAAAAATGATCGAATTTAACGAGTTATGGAGAAACGAGTCGATAATCTTGAGGAGGTTACATGAACCCTCGAATTACATTTCACCAAGATCGTCTATGGAATCGCATTTTAAGCAACTTATCTTGGTTCTCCAGGGGCAAGCACCAGGGGAGGCTGAACGCGCATTCTCTGATTTGGTTGAAACGATGATGCGATCGCGAAAAATAGGACGCCCCCCCCGAGGTCAGCCCCTGACCGGTATCTATAAGGAAATTTGCGATCGCATTCACCAACAGCTCACCCAGGCTTTACAGGATTGCCTCGACCAGAGCCTTCTAGACACTGACCCCAACTGGGGCTATCAATTGCGGGCCCAGGCGACTAAAGATGCCCTAACTGACCCCTTACTCAAAGGTCTGGCCCTAGAAGCCCAAGGCCAGCCCAATCCTAGCCCTCTACGGCAGCATGCCCTCCTCCAGCTAGTGGAGGCTATTCGGGCCAGTGGTAGGCTGGCCCATCCCCACCGGGCCAAGTTTTCGTCTTCTTTCTATGACTTGCTCTATGAAGAAGCCGTCAACCGCACCCTGGTGTATGTGTGCCAAAAAATTGACACCTACGACCCGGAGCGGGGTCAGGCGCAAAAGTTTATGAACTGGGTGAATTTCCGGCTAGACCGCATGGTGATCGAATGCCGACGGCAATTTAGCGATCGCCACACCCAGGAATTGCCTAATCTTAACGACCTGGAGCGGCTCTCTCAGCCAGAACCAACATCCACCCTGGCGAAGGATGTCCAAGACTATATCGCGACCGACCGCGATGACGTATTCAAATCCACACACATTCGTAAGCGACCGGATGCTAGCTTTCAAGCCATTGCCCTAGCTCGGTTCGCTGACCAAAGCTGGGAAGAGATTTCGACCCAGTTTGATATCAAAATCCCCACCCTTAGCAGTTTCTTTCAGCGCTGCTGTGACAAGTTTTCGGATCAATTCCGGGAGCTGCTTTAGGCCCAATCTACCAGACTTATTTCAACAACTCGCTTAAACGCTTGCCCACTTGTGAGACACACGCCATGAACACCTCCCCTCCTCCTTCGGACTTTACAGTCCCCCTCTCCTTAGAACCTCATCACCAGGCCGAACAATTCCGCAAAAATCAGTCAAATCCGCAGAAAGGCAAGCAAATTTATCTCAATACGCTGGCTATTTATGCCACTCGTTTTTACTTGGAATGTCTGGGGTTCGAGCCCGATCTAGACGCTAGCGATGGTCTTAACCCGGTGCAGCAAATGTTATTGGGAACAGCGGGGTTAGCGGTGGCCGACCAAGGGCAGCTGGAATGTTGCCCGGTGCTACCGGGTGAAACTGAATTGACCATTGCCCCTGAGGTCAGTTGCGATCGCATTGGCTATGTCGCTGTACAACTCGACAACAATTTACGCTTGGCCACCCTGCTTGGATTTGTTAGCGAAGCCACTGAGCCAGTTCCCCTAGCGCAGCTGCAGCCCATGGAAGATCTCTCGCAGTTGCTCACACCGTCTATGGCTCAACAGAGGATGCAGCAAGCGACCCAACAGGCCAGCGAACAAATTACCCAGCTCAGCCAGTGGTTACAAAACCTGGCCGATGACAGTTGGCAAGCATTAGACAGCTTTGTTAACCCAGCCAGCCTAGCCTTCAGAAACCAAACAACAGGTTTGGGAGAAGGCATAATTGGCCGTTGCAAACGCATTAGTCTCAATGACCAAGATGTCACCCTTGCCCTGGGTATTTTGCCCTTATCCGAATCTTCAACAGAGATTCAGGTGCAGGTTTACTGTACGCAAGAACAAACTTACCTGCCTCCCCAGCTACAACTTAGTGTTCTAGATGCTGACAACCAAGACGTGATGCAGGCCGAAGCCAGGGCCACGGAAGCAATTCAGCTCAAATTTACCGGCAGCCCCGGCGAACAATTTAGCCTTAGAGTCGCATTGCAAAACGCCAGCTTTGCTGAAACCTTTATTATTTAGAAAGTCTTGAGTTTTGTAGAGCTTTGCTCTTCTAAGCTTGCTGAGCATTTTGAATTTTGAATTCGAGCTGTTTACTTAGATCGCATCTACCAAATAGTTATTAGCTCAAAATTAAGTAGGCTAGCTCAATCCTTTATAAGATATGAACCAACCGTTTAACGTCTTGGAAACGGAAGGGGGCCTGGATATCTGATAGCTAATTGGGAGTACCTACCAAACAGCTAAGAACTAAGAACCCAAAACTCCCCCTCTCCTGTGTTCCCTTCGCTAGAATCCTGCCCATCCCTCTCCCAGACCCATGACCGAAAAACTGGTAACTCTAAAACTTGAGGGTGATATTGCCACCACTGGATTTCACGTGCTTCTAGAGATTGGCGAAGAAGGTGCTCGGCCAGATATCGAAGCCATTGGCTCTCTGCCTGCCAATCCCCAGCTGTTGCAACAGCTGCAAAAGTGGCAAGATAGCTATCGTCTCCTAGATACACCCTCGCGCATCCAGCCAGTAGAAATCACCTATGTGGGGTCTCTGCATACGGTTGATGCCTGTCAGCAGGAGGCTAAACATCTGGATCAGCAGTTTAAAACCTGGTTACAATCATCCACGTTTGCCTCGATTGATCAACCGCTGCGAGAAGAGCTGAGCCCAACGGATACGGTGCGGATGGTAATGCGTACAACCAATGGCCATTTGCACCATCTACCCTGGCACTTGTGGGATTTAGTGGATCGCTATCCGAAGGTGGAGATGGCCCTGGGCACGCCCACGATTAAACGATGCGAAGACCGTGAAACCCCACAGGGGATCGTTAAAATTTTAGCCATTCTCGGTGATAGCAGTGGCATTGATGTAGACGCAGATCGTCAGCTATTGGAGACGATTCCTGGGGCGGAGGTGACTTTTTTAGTGGAACCCCAGCGACAACAGATTACCGATCAGCTGTGGGAACAACCCTGGGACTTACTTTTTTTTGCCGGTCATGGTCGCACTGAGTCGGGGGCAGGCACGATTTATATTAACCCTCAAGAAAGTCTCACATTAGATGAGCTGAAGTATGGGTTACGCCAGGCGATTAAACAGGGACTACAGCTAGCGATTTTTAACGCTTGCGATGGGTTAGGTCTGGCGTCAGCCCTGGCTCCCCTCGGTTTGCCACAAATGATTCTGATGCGTGAACCTGTACCTGATCGGGTTGCTCAGACATTTTTGAAATACTTTTTAGATGCTTTTGTGGCGGGTGAATCCCTTTACCTGGCGGCTCGTCAGGCAAGGGAAAGACTCCAGGGGCTGGAAGATCGGTTTCCCTGTGCTAGCTGGTTACCGATTATCTTTCAGATCAATCCAACTCTGCCCAAACGCTGGTCGCAGCTGGCCAAGGCAGATGCTGCGCCTGTTCAGCCCCATCGGTTTAGGACTATCCCTAAAGTAGGTGGTTTGCCGATTAAAACTCTGTTGACCATCAGTGCCGTAGTCACCGCTGCCGTTGGCCTACTGCGTTGGACAGGTGGGTTACAACGGGCAGAGCTGCTGGCCTACGATCGGTTCATGCGACAGCAGCCGACCCAAACCATTGATGACTCGCGGTTGCTTGTTGTCGAGGTTACAGAAGCTGATGTCAATACCTATGGGTACCCCATTCCCGATGATGTGTTGGCGCAGGTGATTGATCGGTTGCTGCCGTATCAACCGCACGTTATCGGTTTTGATATTGCGCGTAACCGGGTAACCCCGGAATCAGGGCCCTTAGGACAGCATTTTCAGCAACAGGATAATCTGGTGGCTGTTTGTAGTTTTGGCCAGGCCGGTGACGCCAATAAATCTGGCATAGGCCCCCCATCTAGTATGCCGGAAAACCGAGTAGGCTTTGGGAATGTGGTGCCTGATCCGGATGGTATTTTGAGGCGGCAGCTGCTGTTTGCCCAGCCAGATACCACCAGCCTCTGCACGAGTCGGATGTCTTTGGCCATGCTCACAGCGTTACATTATTTAGATGCTTTGGGGATTCAGCCGGAAAATCTGGATCGTGATCGGCTACAGCTGGGTGCGGCTATTTTTACGCCCCTAGAAGATCGTAGCGGTGGCTATCAAGGCATTGATAGTCGTGGTTTTCAAACGCTGTTAAAGTACTCACCTAATTCTGATATTGCCCAGCGGATAACCCTGACGGAAGTACTCTCGGATGAGATTTCGTTAGAAAGTTTAGAGACTCGTGCTGTATTACTCGGTATGAGTGCGCCGACGTCCAATCCGACGGAGTATTTTCTGACCCCGATTGGAGCAGGAAAATGGCCCCAAGAAACTCTACCCGGCATCGATATTCATGCCCAGATCTTTAACTATGTGACAGCGGCAGCACTAGATGACTTGTCGGTGTTGCAAACGTTGCCCGCATGGAGTGACGGACTGTGGATCACGGTGTGGACGCTTGCAGGCATAGGGCTAACCGTTAAACCGCGAGTCTGGCCAGTTTGGTTACTCAGTCTGGGCGGGGCCGTAATTGTGCTCTATGGCACGAGCTGGGGCCTGTTTGCCATGGGGCTGTGGGTGCCGTTAGTGCCAGCGGCCCTAGGGTTAGTGGGGACAAATGTGGGTGCGATCGCCCTAGCCCATGGGTCCAAAACAGCAAGCCATAACAACGATACTTTAAACAACTCCGGAAAAGCACCCAAACCATCGTAGTTAAAACGTATACAGAGAGAGAATCTACCCATGGCCAAACAACAGTATTCAACTCGTTTAATCAGTTTGTTTGCTGCGCCTGTGGCGGCACTGAGTCTGTTTACTCCAGCCATGGGTCAGTCTGTGCTTCAGCCTGAGCTTACCGCTGTTAATTATAATCCTCCCAACCGTGGTGCACCGTCACACACGCGTAATGCCTTGAGCCGGGCTGGACTCTGTGGGGATCTGACTGCGGTACAACCCACCCAGACTAACTGGGGAGAAACGTTAGCGGCGCGTCCCACCTTTGGCATTTACGTAAATGCCCCCGCCACCCATTTAACGTTTGAACTTAAAGACGAGAGTTCTGGTGAGATTCTTCATCAGGCCACATTTGAACAGATTGCAGGGCCAGGAATTAGTCTCTACACGCTGCCAGATACGGCACCAGCTCTGGAAGTCAATCGTCCCTATCGCTGGCAGGTGAGCCTGGAATGTGAGCAGTTTAGTACGGTGCAAGTTCCACAGCGGGGGACGAGAACCTCGGATGGTATGATTGTGCGTCGTGCCCCTGGTGACGAACTACAAACAGCCCTAGCTGCTACATCAAATAACGAAAAGCCATCACTGTTGGCGGCCAATGGTCTCTGGTATGACACGGTTGATGCTCTACTCACCTGGCGTTTGACATTTCCTGAAACAGACACCTGGACGGCTCAGTGGCAGAGTTTATTAACCCATCCTATGGTGCAGCTCGATCATCTGATGGAGGCGGCTCCGATCGATTGTTGTTTAGCTGCCGATTGCCCCCATACGGATGCAGAACTAGACTTATCCACATCTCTGTAGAGAAAGACCCGCTGCTTTCTCTCTGTTTATCTACTCATTTATTCCCACTGAGACTGTATCCATCACTCACACCCTAACGACTCTTTCAAGGAAACAACATTCATCAGATTCCATGCTTAGATATACAGGCATTGCATGCAACGTCTCTCCAATATCTACTTTCGGATTTGATCAATAGCTTCCCCTAAGACTCTCTTCATAACTGGAGATTTCTCCCATGTTGCCAGTTGTTCTACTGCCAGGTAACATTCCGCACCCCCCACTTCTGTTCGAATTGGGACAGTCTGCCCTATCTGATGTCAAACTGAGCAATGCAGAAACGTCTTCCACATCCCCCGTATTTAGCAATGGGGTAAGGACAGACACACTGCTAGCTCAGGCAATTACGCCTGGGTCTGCCGATGTGGGCACTGTTGTCAATCCTGGTGCCACCCAGATCGACATTACCGGTGGTCAGGTGTCCGGCGATGGTGCCAACCTATTCCATAGTTTCCAAGAATTTGGCCTCACGGAAGGCCAGATCGCCAACTTTATTGCTAGTCCAGAGATTCAAAATATCCTGGGCAATGTGAGCGGTGGTAATGTCTCCTTGATTGATGGTGTACTACAGATCAGTGGCAGCGATGCGAACCTCTATTTGATCAATCCGGCAGGGATTGTTTTTGGAGCTAATGCAGCGCTAAATCTCAATGGTGATTTTACGGCCACTACAGCGGATCGCCTTGGGTTTGGGGATGAGTGGCTGGATGCGCTTTCTACCGGGGATTACCCGCTGCTGGTGGGTGCGCCCAACCAGTTTGGGTTTAGTGCTGAGCAACCGGGCAGCGTTGTGAATTTGGGCACGTTATCGGTTACACCCGGGCAAAATATAACGCTCATGGGGGGGACGGTGGTCAATGGAGGAGAATTGTCGGCAGCCGATGGCACCCTTACTTTGCTGGCTGTGCCGGGAGAAAAGCTGGTCCGCATTAATCAAGCAGATACATTGCTGGGTTTAGAGGTTTCTGCTTTGCCCACGGCAGATGCTTCACAATCTTTAAACCCACTGAGTTTGCCAGAATTATTGACCGGTGGTTCTTTGGGAGCAGCCGATTTGGCATTAGTGACAGATACCGACGGTACGGTCAAGATTCAAACGACATCTAGCACAGTTCCCTTGCTTTCGGGAAGTACTGTAGTGTCAGGGCAGGTGAGCACCGCTGGTGAACAGGGCGGACACATTGCGCTGCTGGGTGAGCGTGTGTCTCTTCTGGGTGCTGATGTCGATGCCTCCGGTAGTGTTGGAGGAAATGTGCGGGTTGGAGGTGGATTCCAGGGGCAGGGTAATGTACCCAATGCATCTCGTACCCTTGTTGATGGCAGTTCTCAACTCCAGGCTGATGGTATCGGTGATGCTGGCGAAATTATTGTGTGGGCCGATGACCATACTCATTTCTCAGGTGAGGCCAGGGTTGCCAGTGCCACAGGTGATGGCGGTCTTGTTGAGATTTCTGGCCGTAATTCGCTGGTATTTGTGGGACAGGTAGACGCCTCAGCACCCAACGGCGCTACAGGAACACTCTTGCTGGACCCCACCAATATCGAAGTGGTGGCGGCTGGAAGTGACACCAATAATCTGGGGGATGTGGATGACGTTAGCGACCCTGACTTGGGGGCAGGTAATACCACCCGGATCGATGTTGCTGCTTTAGACAATGCCAATGCCAATATTGAGCTCCAGGCGAGTAACGACATCACGTTTAGTACTGATGTCAACACTAATGTGGGGTTAAGTGCGATCGCAAATAATGACATCAACATTAACGGCAACATTGTCACTGACAGTGACTTAAATTTTCAGGCTGGAGACAACATCAATATCAATAGCAATGTCACCGCTGACGGTAGCCTTACCCTTGGGGCTGACACTGATGGTGATGGCACCGGCTCAGTGGTTACCAATCCGGGGGCTCAGCTGCAAAATTTTGGTGGAGATGCCAACATTTCTGGCGAAGCGGTCCAAGTAGGCACTATTGACACCAATGGTGGAGACCTGATTGTGACGGCAGATGTCAATGGTGACGGTACCGGTGGCATCACCGCCATCGTCGGGACTCAATTGATCACCAATGGAGGGACTGCTAATGTCACCGGGGCTGAGGTGCAATTGGCCAATATCGATACTACAGCTGCCTTTGCAGACGGTGGAGATGTGAATGTAACGTCTGCAGGTGACATCTCCTTTGAAGCCATTAATGCCAGTAGTACCGGGACGAGTGTTGGGGCTGGTGGGGATGTGACGCTGACGGCCAACGGTACGGTGCAAGGAACAGGCGAAGTCACCCCTGGCACGACAATTCAAACCACGGGGCTAACGGGGAACGGCACCGTACAAATTCAACACGATGGCGGCCCTGACAATGTGCCCTTTACCATGGGAGATGCCTCTGAAAATGGCACTGCGGGCAATATTATTGCCGATGGTGTTCTCAGTGGAGTCTCTTCCCCGGTTTTACCCAATGGGGGTAACGATACCAATATTGATCCAGCCACAGGGGTAACGGTCACGTCGGTGAATGCTCCACCCACCCTGAGTGCTGATAGTCAGCTGCCAGATACGCCTGCTAATCAAGCATTAACATTCACGCTAGCTGACATCACCCCAGCAGTGACCGACAGCAACAGCGACAATATCACTTTCGAAATAGCGTCGATTGCAGCGGGGACATTGTTGTTGAACGGGATGGCAGTGCAACCAGGGGATGCGATCGCACTCACCGATACCTTAGAATTTATTCCCCCCACTGATGCCACCGGACAAATTACGGCCTTTACCCTGCGTGCCAGTGATGGCGTCTCTCAGTCAGCCGCAGTGCCAGTTTCTGTCGCTTTAACAGATATTCCTCCAACCATCGACCTTCCCCTTGATCCCACCTTAGGAGTGGCTCAAGCCCCCTCACTACCCGCCTTAGCACCTGAAGAACAAACCTTTGTGCTGGGCATGCCGCTGGCCCAATCGCCTCTTTTGGAAGAGTTGACTATTTTAGGAGCCGTTCTGCCAGAAGCTTCCTTGTTGATTGTCGGAAATTTGTCGATTTTACCTGAGAACAGGGTACCCACGTCCGGCACCATTAATCCTGGCTTTTTGCCCAACCTAGGGTTGCAATTTACGCCGGGGGGCAATGATCCGCTTCCCAGTCTCCCCGGTGACCCAGGCACGACAACCGATATTTTTCCAATTATTCTGCCAAATCCAGAGCTTACCGATGTGCCTGCCGATCCAGGCGGACCTGAACCCTCTGCCCCCGGTCAACCGGGTACGTCCCCCGACCCTGGGGTGCCTGGGTCGGAAACCCTTGCCAGAGGACCAGACAACAATACGCCAGAGGGCACTCATCTCAATACAAATACTGTTGTGGGTCCTCCCCAAGGATTAGAAAGCTGTCAGGCCCAGGCGCAAGAGATTGCCATGACTACAGCCCGTACCCAGACGGTTTACGAAGGGCTGATCAACTGCCATGGGCAAAACCTGGCCAAAGCGGTTGAGTTAGATAATTCCGCCTGGGTTGTCTATTCCCTCAACAATTTAGCCATTACCCATTTTGTGGTGGGGGACTATTTAACCGCCCTGGATTTTCATGAACAACAGCTAGAAAAAGCCATCAAGTTGGATGATGCAACTCAGCAAGGCATTGCCTTGGGGGGAATTGGTGCCGTCTATGGAGCCCTTGGTGACTATGCCACTGCCATTGACTACTACCAGCGCAGCCTGGATAAAATGCCCATTGAAACAGCCCCCCAGTGGAAAGCGTTGATCTACCGTAATTTAGGCAATGCTTACTTTGCTGAAAAAGAGTATAACCGGGCTGCTGACTATCAACAGACCAGTCTGGATATTTCTCGCGGCATCAAGGATACCTATGGTGAAATGCAGGCCTATGGCAACCTTGGCCATACCTATGCGATCCAAGGAGATTTTGCCGGTTCGATTGCTGCCTATGAGCAGGGTCTAGCCCTGGCCGATGACTTAAACAATCACCTGGAGACAGCTCAAATGTTGTTGGGGTTGAGTACGACCTATGCCTATCAGCAAGGCTATGATCAATCCTATGACTATGCGCAACAGAGTCTGACCATTGCCCAAGGGCTGGGGGCACGGTTGGGTGAAGGCATTGCCCTGACCAATATGGGAAATGCGTTGCTATATCTCAACCGGTTGCCAGAGGCAGAAGACGTGCTGCACAACGCCATCACGATTTGGGAATCTCTGCGGGCCGGTCTGGGCACCCATGATGCCTTTAAGGTGGCAATTTTTGAAACCCAGGTGGCGGCCTATCGCAATTTAGAAGAGGTTTTGGTGACCCAAAACAAACTAGAGCCGGCCCTGGAAATTTCTGAGCGGGGTCGCGCCCGAGCCTTTGTTGAGCTGATTGCCAGGGGTAAGGTAAATCCCAACCAGGCCGGGCCGATCACACCGCCGTCCATTGAGCAGATGAAGCAAATCGCCAGGGCTCAAAACTCCACCCTGGTGGCATACACCATTATTCGGGACCAGGTGGCAGATACGCCCCATGGGGCATCGGTGCAAACCAGGGTGGAACCGGAGGATGTGCAGCTCTATATCTGGGTGGTGCAGCCCACAGGAGACATGCATCTGCGACAGGTGGACCTGGAGGCGTCATTACAGACCCAGGGGACATCCTTGGTGAAGCTGGTGGAGACCAGTCGCGATCGCAGCGGCATCCGTGGTGGTTTTGAACCCAGTCGCTCTTTGGCGATTCGCCCTGGCGATCAGGTGCGCCGTGAAGGCGATCCCCAAGATTGGGCTCCCTATGGGGTTGTTACCATCGATCCTCGTGCCCGCACGGTCACCCTCAATCACCCAGACTTTGCCCTGCCTAACCCGGTTGTGCCCTTAAGCGAAGTTTATAAAGTTAATAGCTCAGCCTTTGCAACTGTTTTGACCCAGCGTCAGCATTGGCAAGATCTATACCAGCTATTAATTGAGCCCATGGCAGATTTGCTGCCCAGCGACCCCAATGCCCGAGTTGTTTTTGTTCCCCAAGAGCAGCTTTTCCTGGTGCCCTTTCCAGCCCTTCAGGCAAAAGATGGCAGCGACCTAATTGAACACCACACCATTCTCACAGCTCCAGCCATCCAGGTTCTAGGGTTAACCAGTGACAGCGATAACGAGGCGGTTGCTAGTCAACCCCTGGTGGTGGGCAATCCTAGCCCCATGCCCCAACAGTTACAGCCCTTGCCCCACGCCGGTATCGAAGCCAATGGCATTGCTGATCTGTTGTCTACATCGGCACTGATCGGTGAGGCAGCGACAGAAACGGCAATTAAACAACAGTTATCCACCGCATCGCTGATTCACCTGGCCACCCACGGTTTCTTTAATGAATCCAATCCTTTGCAAGGCTCGCTGGCCTTTGCCCCCACGGCTAACCAGGACGGCTTCCTCACCGCCGAAGAAATACTCGGGCAATCGCTACAGGCTGACTTGGTGGTGCTCAGTGCCTGTGATACTGGACGTGGGCAAATTACCGGCGATGGCGTAATTGGTCTATCTCGGTCATTTTTAGCAGCTGGAGCCAATAATGTCATGGTTTCCCTATGGCAGGTGCCCGATGATGCCACTGCCCAGCTGATGATTGAGTTTTACCGACAGCGCCAGGCGTTAGACAACGCCCAAGCCCTGCGACAGGCAATGCTGGCAACCCGTGAACAGTATAAAGATCCGGCTGCCTGGGCTGCTTTTACCCTGATTGGTGCCATAGAGTAATGAGATATTAATTGTTTTTCTCCTGTCTCCTGGCCCAACTTAGTTTTTCCCGCTTAAGTCGATACCCATTTTTCAGCCATTTCTATTAGCGTCATCTGGGGGATTTATCAGGATTATCTCAGCTTGCCTAGATACAGTCATGACAGTTAAAAAAGTTCTAATCTGTGCTGTCACCCTCTGTGCGTTGTTCTAATGAAATTTGATCCAGGTTGCATTCAATTTCGCCTCACTGCTGGCATGGTATTGGCATCTATCCTTGGCTTTGGTGGTATGACCGCCTGGAGCAATTTTAGAATGCAGCAAATTCTGATTAAGGGGCATAAGGAAAATGCCCTGGAGATTGCCGAGCGCTTTGGCCAGGATGTTGCTTGGATGGACGAAACAATGCCATCCACCATGGCCCTGGAAAAGGTGCTCAACTACCGCTCAACTGCGGATACAGCCATTTGGATTCGTTCCCCAGAAGGAGAGCTCGTTGCCCAGTCCGATACCCTCGAAATGGGGTCTTGGAAGAAAGATGGCCTGGCAGAAGATGTGTTAGATCTGCCTCCCCAAAGTCGACTGGAAAGTGTCAATATTCAGGGCCGACAGCTAATTGTTTGCATTAGTCCCCTGGAGGTGAGGGGGAATCTCGTCGGCGATCTGTTTGTAATTGATGACATTACCCAAAACCAGCGCAGTTTTGCGGCGGTTAATCGTGATTTGACCCTGGCTAGCATTTTGGTCATTGGTCTATCTGCCATTGTGATTGCCATTTATGTGCGCCAGTCCATCAAGCCGATTTGTAAGATGAATGAGCTGGCGGCCAATGTGTCCCCTGACAATCTGGCAGATACACATCTGGAATTTGACCGGGCTCCAACCGAAGTGCGGGATCTGGCCCAGGCATTCAACATGATGCTGGGCAGACTGTCAGCAGCCTGGGATCAGCAGCGTCGTTTTGTCAGCGATGTGTCCCATGAGCTGCGCACTCCCTTAACTCTGGTCCATGGCTATTTGCAAAGTACCTTAC
The DNA here is from genome assembly GCF_032906605.1 of Leptothoe sp. LEGE 181152. Lineage (NCBI taxonomy): Bacteria > Bacillati > Cyanobacteriota > Cyanophyceae > Nodosilineales > Cymatolegaceae > Leptothoe > Leptothoe sp. LEGE 181152. Next base: position 182,338 of record NZ_JASATU010000068.1, on the reverse strand, counting down.
GTCGTTGCAATACCCTGACTGAACCCCAGCGAGAGGGGCTGGAAATTGCAGCGGCTGAAGCGGACCGGACAATTCGTCTACTGCAGGATTTGCTGGATTTGGCGCGGGCCGATGGTGGCCATATGCGGTTCCACATTGAACGGTTGCCGCTAAAGGACATGGTTTTGAACACCATTGAAATGTGCGGTTATTCTAGCGATCGGGTCAAGGCGGATATTCAAAGCTCAGGTATCGATGCCAGGGCCGATCGCAATCGCTTGAAGCAGGTGTTAATCAATTTGATTAGTAATGCCGTCAAATACTCTGAAACCAGTACGGTGGTTACCGTACGATTAAGGCAGGAAGACGAATGGGCAGTGATTCAGATTTGCGATCGCGGTCGCGGTATTCCCATGGCTGACCTCAGTCAAATTTTTGAGCCCTTTTACCGAGTGGATGAAGACCGTTCACGGGCCACCGGAGGCACCGGTCTTGGATTATCCATCGTTAAAACATTAGTTGAAGGCATGCGAGGAAAAATTAAGGTACAGTCCAAGCCAGGTGAAGGTAGTATATTCACCGTCAGCCTACCTTCGTAGTCAGGTTATCCCTGGAGTCAATCATCATGACAGAACCTTCAGCCAAAATATTAGTCATAGAGGATGAGACCCAACTTGCCAAGTTTGTGCAAATGGAACTCTCTTACGAAGGCTATGATGTGGCCGTAGCTAACGATGGCCTGTCCGGTCTCATGGCCGCCCGCGACAACATGCCAGATTTGATTTTGCTCGACTGGATGATGCCAGGATTGGCTGGCGTAGAGGTTTGTCGCCGTCTGCGCAGCACTGGCGCACAGATGCCGATCATTTTCTTGACAGCGAAAGATGACGTGGCCGATCGAGTGGCTGGGCTAGATGCTGGAGCGGATGATTACGTCGTTAAACCTTTTAGCATTGAAGAATTGCTGGCCCGTGTCCGCGCCCACCTGCGCCGCAACGATCCCCAAGAAGCAGAATCGTTACAGTTTGAAACCCTCACCCTCAACCGCAAAACTCGCGAAGTGTTTCGAGGTAACCGTGGCATTGAGCTAACGGCAAAAGAATTTGACTTATTAGATTACCTGATTGCTCATCCTCGGCAGGTACTGACCCGCGACCAGATTTTAGAAAAAGTCTGGGGCTATGATTTCATGGGGGATTCCAACATCATTGAGGTCTACATTCGCTACCTGCGGTTGAAGCTAGAGGCAGAGGGCGAAAAGCGTTTGATCCAGACTGTGCGCGGTGTGGGTTACGTTTTGCGGGAGTGATTCGTTGAACCCAACCACCATTGAACTTGACCTGATCCGCATTGCCTGGGCCTTGGGGTTAGCCGCTGTCGCCATTGGATTATCCCTTTGGCAACAGCTGGGCCTGGCTGGCACCCTGGCCCTGGCCACCCTGCGCACCGTGGTGCAGCTGTTTGCGGTTGGAATTTTTCTATCCATTGTGTTTACCCTCCGCAGTCCGGGTCTGATTATCCTGGTACTGCTGGTGATGACAACGGTTGCCGCGCTGACTGCCCGCAACCGCATTGGGAAAGACATTCCTCGGCTGATGCTATGGCTGTGGGGGGCCATTTTAACCAGCACGGCCCTGACGATTACCTATACCATGACGGTCGTGGTGCGTCCTGAGCTCTGGTATGAACCCCGCTATCTTATTCCCCTAACCGGTATGGTGCTGGGTAATGCCCTAACAGCGGCGTCTTTGACAGGTGAGCGTTTAGTCAGTGCCCTCCGTAACCATCGTGGTGAGATTGAAACCCACCTGAGTTTGGGGGCAACCCCAAGTCAAGCGATCGCAACCTATCGCAGGGAGGCCATTAAAGCCGGTCTGATTCCCACAGTTAATTCCATGATGGTTGTTGGTCTGGTCACCCTACCCGGCATGATTACGGGCCAAATTTTAGGGGGAGCTGACCCCCTGAATGCCGCGCTTTACCAGATGTTGATTATGTTTATGTTGGCCTTTGCAACACTCACCACTGCCATCTTGGTTGCCTATGCCATCAAGCGACAGTTTTTTAATCAAGCCATGCAACTCATTGATCCTAAAAAACAGAAGTAGAGTTGGAAAAGTCTGTTGAGATGGCTGATGCCATCCAGGGTAGGGGCATTCCCTTGTGGATGCCCTGCGGTACCGGGCGCGATCAGTCAGGATTTTGTATTAGAGGTCAGGGGTCAGTGAGGTCCTGGATTCTGACATCGGAATGTGCACTTAAACCAAAACAAACATCTCACTCGTCATATCAGTGACAACCACGTTATTTACCTGAGCCAGGGTCTCTCCATCTACAGAGATCACTGTGGCATCACCGCTCTGCCCTAAGGAAAGATCAGCATAGGTTAGTCCATCGGCTAAACCAATCAAGTCAATCCCGACTTCAAAATCTCGAATAATATCTCTGCCTTCTCCAGCAGCCAGGATAAACCTATCCGCACCGCTACCTCCAGAAAAATTATCTCCAGTGAGAATATCGTTGCCTAAGCCACCCCGTAACAGATCATCGCCATCATCACCCCAGATAACATCATCACCTGCGCCACCAAAGAGAGTATCATTGCCCCCTTTGCCCCCGATGCGATCGTTACCAAGACGGCCCCAGATAACATCATCGCCACCAACCCGACCACCCGGATCTCTCCGATTATGATCGCCGCGCAATATGTCATCACCATCACTACCTAAAATCTGATCATCACCTAAACCACCCGCAGTGGGTTGAGTATTATCACGAACTTCAATACTGTCATTACCAGGAGTTCCTATACCTAAAGTGTTGTTGTCAGGGTTGTTTATGGGTGGCTGCGGCTCTGGCTTAGGAGTGGGCTCTTGAGGCTGAGGTGTTGGTGTAGGAGAAGGTGTTGGTGTAGGAGAAGGTGCGGGTATAGGCGGTGATGGCAGGTCTAGCTGCGGTAAGTCGGGTTGAGGGGCTGGCGTAGGAACAGGGGGCTCCGGAATAGGCGTAGGTGTGGGAGCAGGGGGTAGCGGAACAGGGGGCTCCGGAATAGGCGTAGGTGTGGGAGCAGGGGGTGTAGGTGTAGGTGTAGGGGGCTCCGGAATAGGGGGTGTAGGTGTAGGGGGTGTAGGTGTGGGAACAGGTGCTGGCGTAGGGTTAGGAGAAGTTGGAGGCGGTGTTGGCACAGGTGCTGGAGTCGGCACTGGCACAGGTGCTGGAGTCGGCGCTGGCGCAGGTGCTGGAGTCGGCGCTGGCACAGGTGCGGGTGCTGGCGCTGGCGCAGGGGGTGTGGGTCTTGGTGTCGGACGCCTTGGTGGTGTTGGAGGAGCCGGTTCAGTACCTGGAATTCTGGTGCCTAAGACAATTGTCCAATAATCAAAATAATTATGGTTACCAGTATCGTTGGCTAAAAAGACATGGCCTGCCCCTAGCTGCCGTACATTGGGATTTAAAATATTAGCGCGATGGCCTGGACTGCTCATCCAGTCATCAAACACTTCTCTCACTGTGTAGTGCCCCGCACCAATATTTTCAACAACTGTTCGAGATTGGTAACCAGCAACTCTCGCTCTTTGGGTTGGGTTTGAACCATTAGAACCCCTATGGCCAACAACTAAATCATTATGAGCAATATCAGAAGTATGCCGCTGAGCAGCATGATTGAGTTGTTGATCGATGGTGAGTCGAGACAAGCCTGCCCTAACGCGCACACCATTAACGAGCGCGAGAAACTGCTGAACAAATGTAGCCATTTTTATACGTATTTCGGATCGGTGCGTGCCGTACTGTTCTTTTTTATCCCTTGGCCCATGGCCATCCCCATGGTGCTAACACCCAACTTCATACATCTTTTTTGAAGAAGTTGGGGATTAGTCGTAGATCCACCGAGCAAACTATGACTAGGATTGTTACCGTAGAACACAAAAACTGTTCTACTTGATAAAACACGTCAGTGCATTTACCCATGGTGATCAGAGGTCGTCCGTCTCAGATTTTTCTTGAGCTATTGTGCGCTTAGATACACCCAAGACAACCTTGAATAAGTCAAGGCTATGAAGCAATAAGTTCTCACAGAACATTGAGGAGGCCTTGCTCCATGAGTAAACTACTTCATGCCATATCCTTACTGTTGGCCATTATCCTTTACCGTATGTTGGCTCCAACCCCCATACCCGGTGGATCGACTGGCAATTATTCAATAAATTCTCAAATTTATCTGACTACTGCAACGACCGTTCTAGACTGATTTCAGGTAATTGTTTGCATTCACCATGGTTAACACATCGCGTTATTGGCAAATGATGGTTTTAACGGCTGCAGGGCGACTACAGCGACAGAAATTCCCCGATGCCCAACGCTGGTTTCAGCCCCAATTTGGCCAGCGTTTAGAAGCTGAAATCCTGTCCGAACGCGATTGTCAGTTAGCTTTGTGGGAGTTAACCCAAACCGATGCAGAGAATGCAGCCATAGCTCAACTGTGTTTGCGCTGTTGGTTGTCCCACCAGATTGAAGCTGCCTGTACCCAGTTAGTTCGTCAATTTGGTGAGACCTATAACTTTACAGGCGCAGATCTATGGCCCCTGATTTTGGATGACGATGGTCAGGTTCCTGCAACCTACCCTGCTGTGGCGATGCAAATTCTAGCTAAATACGATCCCAGGCAGTCGGCCTTGAGTACCTGGACCAGTCGACTGACTAAAAGTCATCCGAATCTCAACCGTTTCTTTATGGAACAAGGGTTATATCGCATTAGCCCATGGGCAATTCTCAACGATACCCGCATATCGCAGTTGCCCAGAGCGTTGCCCCACCTCAGTCAAAGTGAGTTGACTGCAGCTAGCCAATTACTCAGTGCCTATCATCGGGTGTATCGTAATGACCGATTAAAACAGCGCCAGGGTCGTGCCCGTCGCTGTGTTGACCCCACCGATGAACAGCTCCAAAAGATTGTACCCAATGAGGCTCCTAACCTGGTATTTGCCCAGTTACATGAGCTGGCAGATCAGTTGCGACAATATCGGATTGCAGTGCGTCGACGTACCCCATTGACCCAATCTTTAGATAACACTGAGACAGGTCTTTCCAATCTCTCGGCACCGACTTCTGATAACGCAGAGAAAGCTCAAGATGACTTTTTAAAGCGTTATCGGACTCACTTTATTACGACTCTCGACCAGGCAATTCACCATATTGTGCAAAGCTATAGCACCCACTATAAAAGGAGGAAACCACCCCAGGATAGCGTTTATCGAAAGGCCCTAATACTATTTCACTGTCAGGGATTATCCATGGGAGTGATTGCGAAACAGTTAGAGTTAACTAATCAGGTAAAGGTAACCCGTTTGTTGCAGCTTAAGCAATTTCGAGCCAAGGTTTGTATCTACTGGTTAAATCAACTTAAAGAGCAAGTCCAGGCGGATGCGTTACAGCATGTTTCTGCTGACCGGCTAACCAAAATTGCCCAGCAACTGGATTACATTTTGACTGAAGAAACAGAAACAGTGATGGCAGAAGCTGCCTCAGAGGCACAAATTCCTAAGAATCGTACGGCAAATAGCATATTTTCCCGTCGTCTGTGTGAAACAGTTTTATCTTCTACGCCTCCTGATGAATAGCCCCTCTATAAAAATACTCCCTGTAAGCTGATCTCATTCTAGTTAACCCACACTGTCACAGCGCTTTTTCACGCCATGAATACTTCATCCCTCGATCCTCAACAATTTGATATAATTCCCCTCTCAACAGAAACAGTTATGCTATCTACCACCTCTACACAATGGGCTACAGACATTTGTCAAGATATTTCGGATGATGATAGCCAATGGCAAACTTTTTTGAGAGCATTGGCTATGGCAGGGGTAAAACAATGGCTTGAAGATACTGGTTTACTTCCTGCTGACTTACAAGAGACAACGTTCACCCAATCGTCTAATTTGAATGTCGGAGACTATCGTCTATGGGTGTTGCCCATGGGCTCAGTAGTTGATGATGCCGTGAGCATCCCAACAGTCGCTGTAACAGGGGATCAGGCAGCCCATTTATATGTCCTGGCGGAAGTGCAAGAAGAAGTGAACCAGGTGCGTGTAGTGACAGGTTTACGCCATGATCAGCTACAGCAATATGTGCAACAACATACCCCTACAGATACTCAGGCTTATACGGTTCCCCTTGATCGGTTTGTGGTCACTCCAGAACAACTTTTGTTATATCTCAATTGTCTAGAGCCAGAGACAATTATTCAGACTGCTCCGTCTAGTCAGCTGAGTGCGATCGCTGAGACTATAACCACAGGTGTGGTTAATGTGGGGAGATGGCTACAGGGTGAGCTAGATGCCATGGCTGAGCAGCTTGCCTGGGAGTTACTGCCACCCTTGACGCCAGCCCATGGCTTGCGACCTGTTAAAGAAGAAATAGAAAATATTGTAGAAGAACTCACATCTCAGGGCATTGAAATCCCTATACGGGCAAGGGGTGCTTGTAAAAAGATTAATTTAGCGGGCTTTCCTTGCCGTCTTTATGCGTGGGTTTGGCCATTGATGGTGGATGATGTGCCTGAGTGGAGCCTGTTTTTAATTTTAGGACCGACACCAGGAGAAACCTTACCGGTTGGCATTGAGCTGATGGTGAGTGATCAGCAGGAGATATTGTCGCGTTCTACACTTACCCAAGAGACGTCAGTTACCTATCTGTACACTCAAGTCATTGGTTACTGGCAAGAGCAGTTCATAGTGGATATCGGGTTACCTAATGGTCCCACCATGACATTGCCGCCGTTTGGCTTTGAGATTAGCCAGGGATAGACGTTGCTGTTTGAGACACCCCATAGACTAAATTGAGAGCTACTGGTTAGACCTGCGTCTTACGTTGCCATTTAACTGTTTAGCCTACAGGAGTATCCATTTTTAATCGGGTTTAATGAATTCGGATTGGGGCTTATTTCTCAGTAGTATCCTTGTTCATAAACTTGGGTTTCCAGTTTTTAAGCACACGCCGCTCACCACGGGTGACGATCAGACAGTTATCATCCACGTCTTTTGTGACCACTGCGCCTGCACCCACCGTCACATTCTTACCCAATGTGACAGGGGCCACTAAAACACTGTTGGAGCCTGTTTTAGTATTGTCTTTAATTACCGTGGGATGTTTTTTATAGCCATCGTAGTTGGCCGTGATAGTGCCTGCACCAATGTTGACTTTGTCACCTAAGGTGGCATTACCCAGATAAGACAAATGGGCAGCATTAGTGTTGTTGCCAATGGTGGTTTTTTTGACTTCAACAAAGTTGCCAACGCGGCAGCCTTCACCAATTATCACTTCACCACGCAGATGGGTGTAGGGACCAATTTGGCCTGCACCTTCAATTTTACTGTCATTGATGACTGAATACTTGATCGTAGTGTTTGCCCCGATGGTGCTATTGTCAATCAGAGTGCCGGGACCAATGTGGCAACCGGCGGCAATGGTGGTGTTACCACGCAGGTGGGTTTCCGGTTCAATTACCACATCGGGCTCCACCTTGACGGTGGCATCAATGGTGATGCTGTCAGGATTGATCATGGTAATCCCAGAAAGCATCAGTTCATCCTTGATGCGGCATTGCAGAATCGTGGCTGCGTCTGATAACTGCTTACGGTTGTTGATACCAGAAATCTCTTCGATATCGTCTACATCTAAGGCCATTACCGGTGAAAGGTCTTTGACCACATCGGTTAGATAGTATTCATTCTGATCGTTATCTGACCTCAGGTGGGGTAGCACCGTCATTAGCTTTTGCCAGTTAAAGCAGTAAATGCCGGAGTTAATGCGTCTGTTACCACGCTGTTCAGGGGTGCAGTCGCGGTGTTCAATAATCTCAGAGACAATATAATTCTCATCGCAGAAGACTCGGCCATAGCTGGTCGGATCCTCAAACTGGGCCGTGAGAATGGTGGCAGCATTCTTGTTCTCAACATGGGTCTGCACCATTTTGGCAATGGTCTCGGGGCGCAGTAGGGGCACATCCCCATTCAGCACCAGCAGGTTACCTTCAAACCCTTCTAATGCAGGAATTACCTGCTGCACGGCATGGCCGGTGCCTAGCTGTTCAGTTTGCTCAACGAATTCCAATCCAGATACGTGGGCCAATGCAGTCTGTACGTCATCGGCCAGATACCCCACAATGGCAATTTGGCGTTCGGGTTGTACGTGTTCCAAGCTAGCCAGCACATTTTCCACCAGGGTGCGACCCCCTAGAGGATGAAGCACCTTAGGCAGACGCGATCGCATCCGAGTTCCTTTACCTGCTGCCAATACTGCCACTGCCAATGGGTTAGTCATAGGAATTACGAGAGTAAACGTTAGCGTAAGAACATCAAAAAATTACGGGAGGAGTATACCGCGCAGCGGTTGGACTTCCCAAGTATGATGGCTACTTAGGGTAAAGGGTATGCCAGGAAAGCCAAAGGGTAGATAGACGTTTAAGTTCTTAGTTCTTGGTTCTTAGTCCTTGGTTCTTAGTTCTTGGTTCTTAGTCCTTGGTTCTTGGTTCTTGGTTCTTGGTCTCTGGTTTTATCCAGGTCAACCAAGTCACTAATTCAAAACTCAAAACTCAAAATCAAGCATTTTTAGCCCCTCTGCCTCGTTAACCAACGTCGTCGCCAGGCACTCGTTGGTTCCAGTTTAGATTCCTGCTGTTCCTGCTGACGCTGGGCCACAATTGCTTCAGCCGTTGCTGCCAGCGTTGGGTCACGATAGGGAATTGCCGCCCGTGTTTGCAGATGCTCTTGTTCCTGTGGCGACAGGTCTGGTAAAGGGCGCTGAGCTTTGGTCGCCACGGTGCAGGGCCAATGGCGACCGGTTCCTGGCAATGAGCCCATGGTTAAGCCAGCTAATCCCATGGCTGACCGAACAGCAGCGGCGCAGGAATAGGTGGCCAGGATGCCGCTCTCAGCCAGGCATTGAGCCGTAAGTTTAAAGAATTCCACCGTCCAAAGCTGGGGGCAGCGTGGGGGGGAAAACGGGTCAAATAGAATGGCATCAGCCTGCCAACCCTTGGCGGCCAGGGGTTGCAACGTTTGCCGGGCGTCGCCAAGAATCAGCTGGATATCCAGTGTGGGGCTTTTGTAAGATTGCTCGGTGGCCAGGGTCTTCAGGATTTGCTGGGTGTGCGGTGTCCAGTGGTGGATGAGGTTATTTGCGATCGCATCCCGAACCACCGTTACATTGATTTCCAAGGCCCGAATCGTCACCTGACAGTCAGGATTGACCTGCTGAATCGTATCCAGGGCCGCTGCTGTGTTGTATCCCAGCCCATAGCAAACATCCAAAATAGATAGCCGTTCCGCTTTGGCCAGCTCCGGAATATTGGCCGCATCGACATAATTTCGCTGCGCATCGGTATAGGCTCCATGACGGCAGTGAAAATGCTCGCCAAATTCCTCCGAGTAAAACGTGGCTGAGCCATCCCCAGTTAATTCTATCGTCAGACCACTAGATGAATTTTTATAGTCGTCATCAGCCATTAATGAGCTACCAATCCTAACGAAACTATAATTAACATCGTCTTTGCTACGGATCCAAACGTTGTCTTTACCGCCAGAGTCGCCTATCGATCTGACCACTACTTATATTGTTAGTCCCCAGTGGCTGGCAAAACATCTCAATAGCGCCTTGCTTGTTATTGATTGCCGATTTTCCTTGCCAGAACCGGAACTGGGTCAACAGCAATACGACTCTGGTCATATCCCCGGTGCCTACTATCTCGACCTAAACAAACATCTCTCTAGCCCCGTTCAAGACCATGGGGGCCGTCACCCGTTGCCCAACTGGCCAACGTTTGTCGACACTCTAAACCTGTTAGGCATGCAGTCTACGCCTCAGACACCCGTTGTGATTTACGATGCCTCCCGGTTTGCGTTTGCCGCCCGCCTTTGGTGGATGTTGCGCTATTTAGGCCACGGCAATGTAGCTTTGTTGGATGGGGGTATAGATGCCTGGATTAAGGCAGGCTTACCCCTTAGTCGTGAAACGCCACCATCTCAGGTAGGTCGCTTTATGCCCCAGCCCCAGGCTAATTGGGTTGTGGATATTGACTATGTGCGTCAACACAAAGACACCCCTGGCACGGTGGTAATCGACGCTCGATCCGCCGATCGCTTCCGTGGTGAACGTGAACCCATTGATCCGATTGCGGGTTCTGTGCCAGGGGCAGTGAACTATTTTTGGAAAGATCTTAGTACTGACGCCGGATTGCTCAAAGCGCCAGACGCATTGGCGCAATATTGGCGAGGGGTGGACAATGCTGATGAAGTTATCGTCTACTGTGGGTCTGGTGTGACGGCCTGTGTTAATTTATTTTCCCAGGTTGTGGCCGGTAAACCCATGGGTAAGCTTTATCCCGGTGGCTGGAGCGATTGGTGCTCTTATCTGTGAATTGGTATGCCTTGTGACACGGGCATCCACAAAGGAGTGCCCCAGAGAAGGGTCCCTATAGAGATAACCCATTGTTTATTGCCAAATGTCTATTCGTATCTACGGTAATCGTGCCATCAAAACGTTGCCGGGGCAGGCGACTCGCCCCACCCCCGCTAAGGTACGCGAGGCGTTGTTTAATATTTGGCAGGGGCGAGTCAGTGGCTGCCGTTGGTTAGATCTATGTGCAGGTAGTGGTGCCATGGGGGCAGAAGCCCTTTGTCGCGGGGCCAGCGTGGTGGTGGGCATAGAGCAGTCGGGGGCTGCCTGTCGGATTGTGCAAACCAACTGGCAGACTGTTGCTAAACCAGAACAATCCTTTCAAGTGATTCGTGGAGAGGTGACTAAAAAGCTACAGACTTTAACTTTAGACCCCTTTGATCTGGTGTACTTAGATCCACCCTACGCTGCTAAACTCTACGACAAAGTGCTTGCTCTTCTGGTTGAGAAATCTCTATTAGCTCCAGGGGCAATAGTTGCTACAGAATATACCCCAGAACATTGGCAGCCCAAATCTCTCATTGGCCTAGAACTCTCTCGCACTAAACGCTACGGTCTCACCCATCTAGCCTTATTTAAAGTGTCTTAAAGGCTTAAACCCTGATTGGGTCCATAGGAAGAACGGCGCTGTGGGCCCACCCACCCCTGGGAACTGCCCCCACAACCTTAAGCGCTATTAGTATTGCTTATGCTTATCAGTTACGTTAGGAAAAAAGACTGCAAAAATTAATGTTTTGAGACACAATAATACTAAAGCAACCTTCGTGTTGCTAAAGTCGTGCTCATGCGCGTTATGACATATTAGTCAGACCAGTTTAGAGGTACCTATGGTTGTAGCTGCTCCAAACACTGCCAAACCAGCTGAAAAGCGTCTCACTATCGCTACTGGTGAGATTGCTGAAAATACTACGACTATCCGGTCCCTGGACTGGGATCGAGATCGGTTTGATATTGAGTTTGGGTTGCAGAACGGTACGACCTATAACTCTTACATAGTACGTGGGGAAAAGACAGCACTGATAGACACCTCCCACGCTAAGTTTCAGCAGCTCTATATGGATGCGCTGACGGGGCTGATTGATCCTAAGGAAATTGACTATATCGTGATTAGTCATACTGAACCGGACCATAGCGGCCTGGTGAAGGATGTGTTGGATCTTGCACCTCAGGCAGTTGTGGTTGGAGCTAAGGTGGCGGTGAAGTTCCTGGAGGATCTGGTTCATCAGCCCTTTGAATCGCAGCTGGTGAAAAGTGGTGACACTCTGGATTTAGGCAATGGCCATGTTTTGGAATTTGTAAGTGCGCCCAATCTCCACTGGCCCGATACCATTTTTACCTACGATCAAAAGACTGGCATTCTCTACACCTGTGATGCTTTTGGTGCCCACTATTGTAGTGACGATACCTTTGATGAAGATCTGGATGCGCTGACGCCTGACTTTCGCTTTTACTATGAGTGTTTGATGGCTCCCAATGCCCGCTCGGTGCTGTCTGCCATGAAGCGCATGGATAAGTTGGGCACAATTAGCACCATCGCCACTGGTCATGGTCCCCTGCTGCGTCACAATCTAGAAGAACTCACAGAGCGCTACCGCCGCTGGAGTAATGAGAAAAGCAAGGCCGAGAATATGGTGGCGGTTTTCTATGTGTCGGACTATGGGTATTGCGATCGCATCTCCCAAGCCCTGGCTAAAGGCATTACTAAAACCGGCGTCGCTGTCGAAATGATGGATATGCGTCTGGCGGATCCCCATGATGTCACTGAACTAGTCGGTCGCGCTAAAGGTATTTTGATGGGCATGCCCCCATCCTCAGGTCAGGGTGCCGAAGAAGTGCAAACGGCGCTGAGTTCCATTTTGGCAGCTGTCAATAATAAGCAAACCTATGGTCTTTTTGAGTCCTACGGTGGGGATGACGAGCCCATCGATACGCTGCAGAGTCAGCTACAGGACCTGGATCTAAAGGTTGCGTTTGACCCCATTCGGGTGAAAGATACGCCATCTGAAGCGCTCTACCAGCTTTGCGACGAGACCGGGACTGACCTGGGTCAAGACCTGGCTCAAGCAAAGAAAATTAAGAAAATTAAGGGGCTTGATGCTGATCTACAAAAGGCGCTGGGTCGCATCAGTAGCGGTCTTTATATCATCACTGCTGCCAAAGGCGCAGTGACTAGCGCGATGTTGGCTTCCTGGATTTCCCAGGCTAGCTTCAAGCCATTGGGCTTTACCATCGCAGTTGCTAAAGACCGAGCCATTGAATCCCTGATGCAGGTGGGTGACACGTTTGTGCTAAATATTTTGGAAGAGGGTAATCATCTGCCACTGATGAAGCACTTCCTGAAGCGTTTCCCCCCCGGTGCTGACCGGTTTGCTGGTATTCGTACCCGTCCTGCCAACAACAAGTCTCCGATTCTGGCCGATGCTCTGGCGTACCTGGAGTGTACGGTAACAACTCGGATGGAACTTAGCGATCACTGGCTGGTGTATTGCACCGTTGCGGATGGCAAGGTCTCGAAGGATGAATCAATGACCGCTGTTCACCACCGCAAGATTGGTAACTACTATTAAATAAAAATCTCCTTAAAAACCTTGACAGAGAGTCAAATGGGTAGATGGCCACCAACTGTCTACCCGTTTCTTACAATTACCGAGCCCGTTTCTTTCCATGGTGAATACTTTTGATGAGTATTACGGAATCTTGGAGAATAGCTAAGAACAATATTATACAAAGCCCGAATTCCGTATTCTCAATCCGAAATGGATGATCTCGCCAAGGTGTTGACTGGGTCTGACACCGATCTATTGCGTGCTGTCACCTATCCATGGCTATTGTTCTTAAAAGAGACTGGCGGTGAGCTGTGTGCGCAAAGCTACAGACGCTATCTATAGCTAATCTTTATCTGGTGTGAACCAATCTTGACAATGCCTAAACAAATTGTTTAAATGAGCATCAAGGGTACACTCGGCTATGTTTTGAGTCCTAACAAACAGTAACGTTCATTAGTAAAATAAGTCGGCTATGCACACCAAGGTGCTCTGTTTCTTTTCAAGGAAGCAATGACTCTACCACATCGGCTGATTTCCAAGGACATTAATTAGAGACTCTCCGGAGCCCGCAATATCTTTGTATTCTGAACATTTGAGTAAACTTAAAACTCCCGTGACGAAAAGGTTGTTCAGAAGGGCAATGATTACCGATAGCTGTACCTTTTAGTACCAAAGGTTATATGTCTTGCAGATTGTTCCCGATGCAGCCGCAGACCAGGTATTAAACACAGCTACCAGTCCAGTTAGAACAAGATTATGGATTACTTGTTCAAGATTTCATGTAGACAATAACTCAAAAAGATCGTCTCGCTTATTCGCAGCAAAATCGTGCTGACATAAACCGTTCTTGTAAGAAAGTTTTTTAGATACTTTACGCGACACTCGATAACGCAGAAGGCTACATGTATTCATGCCTTTTGTACCGCCCATAGCTCTTGCTGTCTAAATCTTTCAGCGAGCACCACTGTTATGAACTATGTGCGCAAAGTTATCGGTTCTTTACGCTCGAATAATTCATCCATTCATCTGTCAAACGGGGACTATTTATGACCATCAAAGAACTTACCAAAAAGACTAACAACCTGGATGTCTCTGGTGCTACGTATCTGGGTGGCAACAGAAATGATTCTGCCAATGCAGTCGATGTTTCAAAAAATGGCATCACCGTTTTTGGTGGCGCACTCTCTCAATATAGCTCCAGTGCAAAGAAAATCAACTTATTGGGCGGTGGTGAAGGCAGCGTTGTTCGCTACAACAACAAGACTAACAAAGTCCTTTCAGTGACTCATCTCCCCAGTGAGGTCGACGATCTAGAGGTCAACAATAAAGGAGAAATAGCCGTTGCTGGTGACTTTGGAGTAGCCGTTCTGAGTGCAGATGGCAGCCGCATTATTTGGAGTGACAACAGCGTCTCAGCCAGTCAGGTCTCCATTTCTGACAGCGGTAGAGTTGTTGCCATACAGGGTAATAGTCAAATTAAACTATATAATAGCCAGGGTAAAGTTCAAGAAGAGTTTTCCACTGGCAAGAACAATCGCCGCTTTAACGATGTGGCCATCACCGATAAAAACGGTGGCACGTTGATCGCCACTGGCTATGAGCAAAAGTCATCGAACTTGCAGGTAGCCTTTACCCAAGCTTGGGACTACAACGGAAAACAGAAATGGAAAAGCTATGACGAAAGCGCCGCCAACATCCGCAAAGCCAATTTGATGGCCGATACGCGTGGTGAAAGCATTGCCATTGGTGATGACGGTGAACTCTACGCCGCTTATTCAATTAACGGAGGCACCGGCTTTTCTATTTTTTCCCGGGACCCACTCAATTTTTCCCAGTCATCGGGGCCTGACACAGTACAAACAGATCGCTACACTCAAGCCACCAATGTCGGTTCAGTCAAAATGACCTATTACGGTCGTTATGATCTAGCTACAGGTGATCTTAAAAAGGGACAATCGTTGCTTACCCGGCTAAGCAGCGGTAGAGGAAACAGTGTTAAACCAACCGACATTACGGCTGATCAACAGGGCAATGTGTACCTTGTGGGTCAGGCTAATGCAAGTTTAGCGAATCGCGATAACCAAACTATTGAGGGTCAAAGAGTACCTGGGTACTCAGGGTCAGAAGGCTTTCTGGCTGTTATGAGTCCTGATTTAAAGACGCGTTATGTTTGGACCCCCTTTGTCGATGGAGACGCCAATGCGATTGGTGTCGGTGGTGGTGTAGCCGCACTAGCCCTGACGGCTGAACCAGGGGCTGACCTGGTGACGGCAAACGCGGTCCAGAGAAATGCTGGCGGTGGAGACGATGCTTACCTGCTGCTAATTGGAGGTGAGAATGGGAATAGTCCAACGCCTGCACCTCCAGCCCCCCCAGTGCCCACTCCCACACCGCCAGCGCCCCCAGCACCCACACCGCCAGTGCCCCCAGCACCCACACCGCCAGCACCCACACCGCCTTCAGGACCGAATCGAATCACAAGTAACAACGCTGTGATTCAGGGTACTCGCCGCATTGACACCATTACTGGCGGGTCAAAAAAACAGCGTATCTCTGGCAAGAATGGTAACGATACTATTCGTGGTAAAGGCGGTAACGACACCATTTACGGCGATCAAGGCGCTGATAAGGTGTTTGGTGAAAGAGGTAACGATAAAGTCTTTGGTGGTTCAGGCAATGATTATGTTCATGGTGGCTCGGGCAATGACCGTGTTAACGGTGGCTCGGGCAATGACAGATTGCTAGGTGGCTGGGGCAATGATAGGCTCGTTGGTGGAGATGGTAATGATTTTCTGCAGGGAGCATGGCGTAGAACGGCTGCCGAAAAAGACGTGATGACTGGAGGTAGAGGGCGTGACACCTTTGTCTTGGGTAATCAATCTGGCACCCTTTACGATGACGGTAAAATACGCTCCATGGGAATATCAAACTACGCTCTGATCACGGACTTGAATACGAGGCAGGGTGATATGATCCAGCTTAGTAATGACCATGACTACCGTTTGGGTTCGTCTCCCAAAGGTGCTGATCGTGGCCGTGGATTGTTCATTGATAATGCGGCTGGTCAAAAAGATGAACTCATTGCCGTGATTCGCGGCTCGGGTAGTCTCAACCTCAACAGCAGTACCTTTAAGTACGTCTAGACTAGTTAGTGGAAGCATGTCTAGGGGGAGAGACACCTCCGCCTATTGAACAGATTGTATTAGTCCTTGGCAGGGAGCTAAACGGGTGGATAACTCTAAGGGCTATCCACCCGTTTTTCTTTAACTTTCTTTCTTTTCGAGAGTACGGGCTGGCAAATCGTCTTGCCTTGATTCTCAATCCGGTTTACAAGCCGTCAGCTCTGACGTTGCAAATAACGACCATGAACCCACCCTTCTATATCCATATTGTCATTGATGGTTTCTAGCACAGTGACTAGTTTCCAATTATTGCTAGTGTCTAGAATGTCAACGGGTGTGTGGGCAGGTAGCGGGCTCTCTGGCAACTTCTCATACTGAGTGCCTGGACCCGTGCGAATATTTAATCGACCTGTTGTTTCATAGAACTCTTCTAAATCCTCACGGCCCATTACCCTGGCACGAAAACTATCCATGGGGAAAGCGGGGCCTGGATCATTCTTGCGTTGGGGGGCAATATCATCATGGCCGATGACATCTTGCAAACCATATTCGTCGACCAACAGGCTGGCAACGTCCATCGCCGCCTCTAGTTGTTCTTCGGTATAAACATGCCAACCACTGGAGGATGACTCATGTTTGTGGGTTGCTTCGAGTACATCAACGTCGTCATACACCTGATTAAACCAACTTTTCCATTCGCCCCCTTGGCGCTTTAGCCTACCGGCGTTCACCAGCTCAATCCCAATCGAGTATTTGTTGAGACCTGTTCTCCCCTCCCAAGAACTGCGACCGGCATGCCAAGCTTTCACATTAAACGGCACCAGCTGGGTAATACTGCCATCTCGACCAATGACCAGGTGGGCAGACGCTTTGGCCTGAGCTTGAGTGAGCCATCGTACAGCCGATTTTGCAGTTCTACCCGCTGTGAAATGCATTACTAAATACTCATGGCGCAACGTGCCACCAGAGTTGGGACTCTCCTCAAAGGGATAGGGAGTACCATCATCATGGTAGAGAAGGTGATTAATAATCTGCATTGTTAGTCTCCTAGTAGGTGTGTTGACTATTGTTGGAAGTTAATTGCCCTAAACTGTGACAGATTGTTCAGAAACACTCGTTTTTTAGAGCTAAGGGAACGTCGTAGACTGGGACCATAGGTGGCCCATCTCGATACATCAAGGGGATTACTGCCCCTTAATCCCCTAATTTTTAGGTCATTGAATTCAATAAGTGCCCCCAGGAAAGCCTGGAGGTCAACCAATAGGGATGAATAGCCCGGCATCATAACTCGCTGAAATAAAATGACATATTTAGCCATGGCTATTACCAGGTCCTGTATTGGGGGATTCAGTTCGGCGTAATCAAGCCCATAGGACGTTGTCTCTAAGATGAGTTGAATGGCCGTATCAACATCCATTTGAGAGAAGTCTTCATCCAGGCCCCTGATGGGATGCTCAGTCATGATCTTGAGCAGTTCATCCATAGCAATATGCAAAACTTGCTCTTCATGACTGAGGGGTTTGACAGGTTTATCAGGTGGTTCAGGCGTTCCACCACATTTGTTTACCATGATGGGTGTTCTCGAAACGAAAGAATATAAATGGGGGCATTGCTGATCCTCAAGATGACTTGAGCTGTCGGATACCGTCAAATAGCAATAGTTCTAACCGGTTCATCCCCTAAATCAGCGATCGCAAAATAGGTGACAACGCTATATCCAATCCAAATCGGGATCTGGATTAGGCGCTTTGGGCAAGTTCTTGCAGACGAACCCAGCTAACCAGAATGCTGGGAATAGGTCTTCAATTTCCTTGTCAGGATCTTTCTCCACAGGCTTGCTCGGTGCGGGACGGGGTTTGGGTGCGGGACGGGGTACCGGTCTGGGCCGAGGTTTTGGCACCGCAGCGCGGGCAGGCTTGACCACCAACACATTAAATGTGACGTTGTTGGGAAGAGGTTTGCGGTTTTGGTTGTAAACTGTCCATTTATTATTGGAGTACCAAACGCCTATGGGATTTGGGTTATAGGTGTTGATCCATCGCTGGGTAACAAAGACAATGCCCTGGGGAACACCATTGCTAAACCCGTTATTAATGTAACTGACATGCTTCATGCTGCCCTGTTTAGTGGCATCAGTTACTTTATGTTGGAAAGCGACACCTTCTAAGCCACCAAATCGAATAGGAGCCCCTGGTTTTAAGACCAAAATATTAAACTTGGTACCAATTGGCATGGGCTTCAGGTCTTCGTTATAAATTTTCCATTTGCCACCGCTAAACCACACACCTACCTGGCTAACATTGTATTTCCCGTAATGCTGGGTAACGAGCACGATAGCATTACTTTGGTTGTTGGTTAGCCCATGATTAAGGGTGGTGATATGGCCACTTGTGTTGTTTTTCGTGGTTGTATGAACAAACACATTTCTGTTTAAGGCTGGATTAACCGCTAGAACATTGACCTGGTTGTTCTTAGGCATGGGTTTCCGGTTCTGGTTATACACAGTCCACTGGCTGCCGTTGAACCAGACACCGGTTTCATGGGTGTTGTATACACCATACTTTTGGGTGGTAAACAACAAGAAATTGCGGTTGCCATTGGTAACACCATTGTTAATGTTGGTGATATGGCTTGAAATATTGGTTGGAACCGCCTTGTGGCTAATCAGATACATCCCAGCAGATTGGGTTAAGACCCGAGCTCTGCCTAAGGCGATTTTTGTACTACCTGTGAAATTGGTAAAGGCAACCGGTTGCACAGTGCTAGATGCCGTCAGCTGAGTTTTAAGAGCATTAATGTTTTTACCCTTGAGTATCTGGACGCCTGACTGATTGTCTATTTGCCGGTGTAGTATTTGTCTATCCTTTTTGACGGCCTGATAGTTTAGAGCTTTGGGGGTGGACAGAATGTTCACAGAACCTGATTTTAACTGAGGTGATGCATTTAGCATGACGTTACCAACAAAAATAGGCAGATTCTTCCCAATGGTTTTTTTGAATGTGTTTCTGTTTTTGGCTGAATCTTCCTTCAGTTCTACGTCTAGATTCCGCAAAAAGATCATTTTGACCGGCAGCACCGATAGGGACCCGGTGGGACTGGGTTCACCATCACTGAGAGGGGCAATGAATTTTGGCAGATCCCAGAATCGTTGATGGAAAAGATCAATACTAAACCAATCTCTGACAACGGAGAGAATACCAATGTCGACACTAATTTTTTCGATTTCTAATTCGTCCTGTTCATCACTGAAAAAGTCTTGGTAGTCTTTGAATACAGTGTTTTTAGCATAGTTGTAATATTCGTCGACTTCCCTGGCATCCATGGCGATACTGGCCCAACCACTCCCCCCCTCCTTAAAGAAGTTACTGGGCACAAAACTGGTGGGATAATAGTAACCGGACGTTCCTTTACCAATTTTTTCCCGTTCGGCTCCCGAGAGCTTTGACTTGTAATGCTCTAAGATATTGGATGGATATCTAGCTTCCAGTTGAAACTTGATATTTTGATGGTTTTCATACACTAGCTTGTTACCGATGTCCTGCCATTTACGCGAGGCAGCTTCTTCTCGTTGTCTAGCAATGGCGATCAAATCGTTGAGGGAGGCAACAGCATCGGTATCATCATCACGTTCCGCAGCTGTTTTTTGAGAAATCAAGCTAGCAAGTTCAGCCGCCGCCGCCAGTGCTTCATCCTGACAGGTGTAATAGTTTTCTCGATTTTCAGGATCCTCAACATAGGCGAGTGCTTCCTGGAGTTTGGCCTCTTCTTCGGCGGTTAGAAAATTACCGCTGGCAGCAAAGGCCTTACCCAGACTGTCTTTATAGACATCCCAAATAAATTTAGTAGTATCAGGCTCATAAAACCGTTTGCTAGGAACGATAAAATTGGTGATTTCTGCAAATTCCTGGGGATGTTGAGGTTGTTCAAAATCGTATAGCGTATAGGCTTCTGCCAGTTTGTTGATGGCAACAAATGTATCTTTTTCGGCTAAACTGTCCTGATGCAGTTTAGCGAGTTTGCCCATTAAGGCTAAGCTAATTCTGTTCATTTTTAGTTTATATGAACGTTTTTAGTTTGTATGAACGTTCTAAGGCGAATTTTGAAAATGGAGCGCATGGCCCACGGACTAGACATACTGTTCTAGTCCGTGGGCAACCCTAAGCCCCCGTAATGAGTTGTTCTTAAAAAGAATTACTCGATATCAATAAAGGG
The DNA here is from genome assembly GCF_032906605.1 of Leptothoe sp. LEGE 181152. Classification (NCBI taxonomy): domain Bacteria; kingdom Bacillati; phylum Cyanobacteriota; class Cyanophyceae; order Nodosilineales; family Cymatolegaceae; genus Leptothoe; species Leptothoe sp. LEGE 181152. The sequence continues at coordinate 162,030 of NZ_JASATU010000068.1, read as the reverse complement.
AAAAAGCAATCCTAAATCCACTTCTTGATACTGGGGTTTGGATTGGGAGATTTGGGCATCTGGTGACACTTAAACCCAATCAGCTGCATGCCAGGAATCCGAATGCCCTGTTCCTCTCGGTGAGAGTTCACATTTCTTTCAAAATTATCCTGCTTGTAGCTACCACCCACGGAGAAAGGACCCCAGCCACCGCCAGCGCTGACATCAAAGTGCTTCTTCAAAGAATCGTAGCTGTACTCAGACTCACCAAACTCTAGAAATAAGTCTCTGACAAAAATCGCCGTGGTGGTGAACGCTGGAATCATACCTTCAGGTTGAGCAGCTCCATCAGACACCATCTGATTATTAAAATCAGGCACGGCCTCGTCAAATCTCCAGTAGGTGCTCGTTAGAAAGTTGACGTTAAACCAGGGTCGAATAATGGGAACCTGAGCGATCTTAAAGCGCAGTTTAAACCGCGAAGTATTGATCTTGTGCTCAATTTCAGTTCTGTCGTAGTTAGCTTCAGCCTTAGCCCGCCATAGGCCAAAGCCAGCTTTGACTTTAGTACCGAACCCTTTCTTGGAGTAGTCATAACTACTGGCGTAGTCAGAACTGTCAAACTTGAACTGGGTCCATCCGTCTTCGTATCGGGCAAAACCACCGGGAACAAAGGTAACAGGATGAAACGGCAGCCCCGTTAGCATGCTGTTGAGCTGTCCCTCTTCAAACAACTCCTGGTATTGTTGCTTGAGTAACGCAATGCTTCTACCTTCGACTTGTTTGATAAAGGCACTAATACGATCAAACTGTTCGCGATAACCTAAGGTTGACCATTTGCGCTCAGCCGCTTGCACCCGTCTACGAAGAATGGGGCCATTGATGGCCCAGGCCGAAACCGCTTTGGGGTCATTCCCAGCCTCAGCCTCAATACGCAGGGTATTGTAGGCTAGCTTAGCCGCCTCCCATTCACCCAAGTACTGGTCATACTTAAGAACAAGTGGACTGGGTTCTTCGATGACTCTTTCTTCATCGGTCAGAAAATCGACTTCGATTCTCTTAGAAACCATCAGGCTCCGCAGTTTCTCTAGCTTGGCCTTGGTACGCTCATCGGGTTCAACATCTGCAACCTGACTAAACCTCAGAACCTGTTCGTAAGCTTGAGAGAGGGTATTTTCAACATTCCAAACATTGAAAGAATTGGTGCCAGTGCCCGATGTATCTGGAATGAGATCGCATAACCGTGCCAGATTTTCGGCATGGATATACTTACGGCGGCTTTCATCAGCCAACATTCTGTTGAGCTCTTCTACACTGGTGTCTTCATCGACTTCTTCAGTGTCACCATTGTTGTTGGGTTTATCGGCGTTAAAATCATCCCTGACATTTTTATATACGCCGCCCAGACCCTCGGTTAGAAAATCAAATTCGTCTGGCGGAAAAGGAATGCCAGGGGTAACCCAGGCCAGATAGTTGTCTTCGGAGGGAGGCGCAGCACCATCGCCACTGCACAGTGCATCATAGAGTTTTCCTAGAACGGAATTCATTAACTCACTGGGGAGTACGTTAGCCATAGTTCCTTACCTAGTGTGTAGTATTGTTGTTTGTTATCTCGCTGCGTAGCGAGTAGATAGATGACAACAACTCATTAATCAATTTTTCTTGCTTTGTATACATAAGTTAATATTTAAATGTTTTCTCCTCTGGAAGGATAAAGCCATGGCAGGAGGCAGGTTCACAGGTGTATTATTTTTTGTGGCACTACCTAAAAAAGAGAGTTAGCAGCAGCTTTAGATAGAAATATTGGATAAATTGTCTCTAATACGAAATCCCGACTGATAGCACCCGGTATCGAAGGGCATCCACAAGGGAGTGCCCCTACAGGATGGTCTATTTTTAATCGGGTTTAATACATTCGGATTTGGTATAACAAGATGAATGGATCGGTTTCGAGAAAATTTACAACTATCCTTATCGGGATGTTGTCAAAATAACTATTCAACAGATATTCAACAAAAAAGCAGAAAGCCGCTGTTTTTTGAAAAAACAGCGGCTTTAAAGTAAGAAACTCCACCCTAACGGTTGTTGGCGGTAGTCCTATCTTGAAGGAGTGACCTCTCGCCTGTTAGCTAGTCTGCCTCAGCTTTCGCTGATGATGATTAAAGGAGCGTTGTTCATTAGTCAGTACAGCATATTCAATGGGAGGACGCATATCCCATTGAAGCTGAGTCAATAATAGTAGACTGCCGCCAATGATGGCACCGGTCACCCCGTATTGCCAGGTACCTAGCTGGGTCACGGCAAACGCGGCAACCCCATGCACCACCGTCAGCCCTAAAAACGTACGCGAGCGAATGCCCCAACCCGTCAGGCCATGGCCAATGGCACACAGCCCTAACCACAAGGGGCAGAGGTTTATCAATATTGGCCCTACATAGCCAAACACGCCCCAATTGGTGATTACAGTGCCAACCAACATTAATGTAGCCCAGCTGTATACTAGCCACATGAGTCGTTCTACCCGTGCCCAAAAGCGCACGATGGACAGCATACCCACAACAGCAATTACCGTAAGGCCGGACCAAGCAATTGCCAGTTGCTGCCAGCTAGCGTGGGACACCTGAGCTGAGGCAAACATGAATACTGCCAGGGCCCCCCACAACGCAAACACTTGATCAACGCGAGTGTAAATACTTGAAAATGCATAGCCAAGGACACTGTGACGAAAGTGCCAGGCCCCGCGTAAATCTTGCAAATCTAAATCATGCTGCTTTGAGCGCAGCAGGGGCTCATTTGAAAAGCCAATAGTCATAGCAGTTACTCGTAGAAACCAAAGATGGATCCAAAGCGCGAGAATCAGTCGCGGCTTTAGCAATACGACGACTGGCTACGCATTTATGTACTTTTAATTCTAATTGTATCGTTTTGTCAACTATGTGTGCTAACCCATATATTTGGTATAGAAGGCCGGATGACGGTTTCGGGAGCATAAACCGCGTGGTGTAATGTTTTGAACACGCCCTAGCTGCACGTATGTCTGTCCCCATGCGACCTGACCGTTTTTTATATCTACTGCTGGCAGTGGTGTTGATTGTGTTGCTGTTCAACCTGCATCTGTGGGTCATCACCACAGGGCCCGAGGGCAGTATTGCTGAGATTAGTCGGGATATGCTGGCCCGGCAAAATTTTATGCATCCTCGGTTGCTGGGGGTAAACGATTTTAGCCATCTGCCATTGCCCCTCTGGTTGACCAGCCTGGGAATGCGGCTGTGGGGCATCAATACATTTGGGGCTCGCTTCTTTATCCAGATCAGCATTTTGGTCCAGGTAATTTTTACTTACCGCATTGCGATGCGATTATTTGGGTCGTCCCAGGTCGGTCTGTTTGCTGGACTGATCTATCTGTCATGTCCCCTGGTGTTGGCCTGTAGCCGTTACCTATCCGCCGATATATTGTTGGCCACCTTCGAGCTGGCAGCTATCTACTATATTCTGCTCTACCATCTGGAAAAACTACCAGCTGCCCTCTATGGACTCGCGATCGCATTCGCCGGTGGCCTATTATGCGGCGGGTTACATAGTTTGCTATTGCCCATCACCGTGGGCACCTATGTCTTGATATTTGGGCCTCGCAACTATGGGATTCACTGGCGTCATGGCCTGGCCGCATTGATCATGGCAGTTGGGCTCACCTGCTTTTGGTTTGTGCACGCCAGCCATCACCTCCCCGATGTCTGGGCCTTTATCCGCCAGACATTTTGGCAAGACACCTTTTTCGGGCCACCCAGGCATCCCCGCTGGCAATATGCAATCACCTTTCTGTTGGGCAGTTTACCTTGGTGGTTTTTAGTTTTGCCCAACCTTGCCAGTCCGGTCTGGCAAAACCCCAATGTGTTGCCAGTCTGCATCACCTGGCTAGCCCTGCCATTGGTGTTCTACACGTTGACCGGTAGTGCATCCCTGGCGGCATTGTTGCCCCTGGTATCTGGGTTCTCGATTCTTGTCAGCTATTGGGTGCAGTTTCTAACGAAACAACAAGTATGGCGTTACAGCCGCTGGTTTGCCCAAATTTATGGCTGTCTGGGTATGCTGGCCTTCATGGTACCCCTGGGCTATCAAATTCTTGGACAGCCATTGCAAAGCACCTGGCCCATGGTGATAACGGCGTTGAGCACGTTAGGCTTAGTGCTTTTGCTATATCGATTTATCCGGGCGGGGGTCAGAATTCGGCTGGTGGCTATGGTGCTGGTGCCATCATTTATGTTGTTGTTATATGGCGGTTACTACACCCAGGCCAATGGACCATGGAAAGAGAGTGCTAATGTTGTCTCTCAGATTATTCAGCAACGGCGGTTAGAGAGTTTACCGGTCTTGGTTTATAACGAAGCGCTCCCCTCCCTGGCCTTTGCCCTGAATAAAGACACCATTACCATTAACGATGGCATTGTCAATGAAGCCTATTTTCAAACCACCCAGGGTTGGGAACCCCGCTGGATTCGGCTGGGGAACCCCGAGGATAATCTTTATTTACGTCGGCTGATGACTGCCCCGTCAGTATTGGTGATTCCGGGGGATTTGCCCGCCCGTTGGAACTGGGTAAAAATTAATTATCCTGAAATGGAATGGGCCGGTCGCTGGCAGGTGTTATATCGTTCTCAGTAGGGGCACCCACAAGGGAGTTTCCCTACTGGATGCAGGGTTGTTTCGTATTCACCAGGGAAAATCTGTAAGGCTTATGACTTCGTTCATGCTGAATCGAGAGATGATCGGAGGGAGCCAAAACCGGTTGCTTGGGGTCCCTCCGAGTTCCCCAAACCCCCATGGTTAGGGCCGGGAGGCCGCCCTAAGACCCAGCCTACTAGGTTGTCCTCAATGGCATTAAATTAAGGGTTACGGCGGGGTCGATTAATCAGGTTATCGCATTATTGTTTGGCCCACCTTCAAGTAGAGCATGCCTTTCCTCAAATAAGCTTTCAATGCCTCCAGATTTTCTGTCCAGACAATGAAACAGCCCTGCCTACTGGGTGACTTATTGCGCCCCTTTGTAAGGCTGCCGTGTACACACAAGTATTGGAAACTAGCGTTGGCGGTTGCCTCATTCCTCTAACTCCCCCTTACCTTGAGTGGAGATTCCCTCGGATACCAGTGGTTTTTATGCGTTACAGGGTGGGTAGCAAAAATCATTAAAAATTGATTGCATACCTGGACATTCCTGGTTGGGCTAGTTATGGTAGGCATGAGTTCCTAATTTTCCGAGGGATTCAGCCGAACCTTGAAAACCTGATTCTTCCGTTAGATCCCTCGAATAGTGACTGTGAAAGGCTTTCAGACGTTTTTCCAGGGCTTTATTGGGAGCTATTCTCGATTAAGTCAGTCATTTTTGGAACCCTTAGATTTGGGTATCTAGAAGCCCCTGGTTACAGTGGTTTCAAAAGGGAGGGGGTTGCCAATCTCATTACCCCGCAAGGGGACGGAAACCTTCGGGGGTGGTCATGGGGGGTGTTGTGGCTGGTTGTAGGTTGCCAATCTCATTACCCCGCAAGGGGACGGAAACCATACACTTCTAAGCTAGCCGCAACGATTGGTGTAGGTTGCCAATCTCATTACCCCGCAAGGGGACGGAAACTCACCAGCGGCGAAGCTGGCAGGTACGCCTGATTTGGTGCGTTGCCAATCTCATTACCCCGCAAGGGGACGGAAACATAATCTGTTTTGCCAGGTACGATCGGATTGTATTAAGGTTGCCAATCTCATTACCCCGCAAGGGGACGGAAACCTATTAGCCCAAGGCTCCCAAATGGCTTTATAGAGCCCATTTGAGATCTTTTGTCAGATACGCGAAAATACAGAGCATCGTCTACCGTGGCTATCATGGCATACTCGAGCAGTCTGACCGATGCCGAATGGGAAATCCTCGAACCTCTGTTGCCAGAGGTCTTGCCTCAGAAGAAAAGGACAAAGCCTCTCCGTTGGAGCTATCGAGAGCTGATCGATGGGATGCTCTATCAGCTTAAGAACGGCTGTAATTGGGAAGACCTACCCAAGGATCTGCCGCCCTATTCAACCGTGTTCTGGCATTACAACCAGTGGCGCAAAGCAGGCTCGTTTGAGAAGCTGATGACGTTGCTACATGGACACGTGCGAAAACAAGTAAAAAAAAATCAAAATGGACGACCCTAATGATGGCAGACTCACAAGCGGTGAAGAATACCTGTACTGCTAGCGTGGATTCAAAAGGCTTTTGTTTCTACAAAGCCACGAACGGGATCAAGCGGCATCTAGTTGTTGATACGCTGGGATTTCCATTCTTCACGCTGTGTACGCCAGCCAATGTTTCGGATGATGTCGGCTTGTTGATGCTGCTGATACTCAACCTTGAGTACTTTAAATCCAAACCGGTCAACATCCCGAAGATTACCGTCTTGTTAGACAACGGCTACCACGTAGACAAGCTGACTGAGACACTTAAGTCGGTCTATCCAGGCATCATGCGCAAAATCAGATTTGAGCTTTCTCCAAAGCCATCGAAAGCAGAGAAGGCTGCGCAAGGAAAAACAGGCTTTGTTCCTGTTGCCGTCAGGTGGGTAATTGAGCGCTCCAATGCTTGGATGGAACGATGTAAGAGCCTGACGAAGAACTTTGAGAGAACGTTGGACAACGCTAAGGCGCAGATGGACTTTTGCTTCGTTAGACTAATGCTCAAGCGACTTGCTGCCGATTCTTGAGATCTCAAATGGGTTCTATATTTCTGAGTTGCCAATCTCATTACCCCGCAAGGGGACGGAAACCTGATCTCCTTCGTTCGTGATCACTGCCGAGTCACCACGGAAGGTTGCCAATCTCATTACCCCGCAAGGGGACGGAAACTGGAATAGTTCACAGGTGCGTGGGAATGAACCTACTTGATAGGTTGCCAATCTCATTACCCCGCAAGGGGACGGAAACTTCTAGGCGGATGAACCCAAGCTGAGACCAATGGAGGATTAGAGTTGCCAATTTCCTTACCCTCTAAACATACAAGGGGTATCCTTTGTTTCGTGATGTCCATGTCGCTGGTGAGATCGCACACCCCATACCCAATCATCACCCAAGGCATAGATTATCCCGAGCACTCGGTAGGGGCAATGCCTCGTGCTTGCCCCTCGATCATTGTCCCCATAAACCGACAACTCAATGATCTTTCGGAGCATCCCATAGGTTATCCTGGGCACCCACCAGGGGATGCCCCTACAGTGTGATGGCCTAATATTTGTTAGGCACCATACGTTGCGTTTCCTTAGGCGGGCGTTGATAATGAATCGCCCCCTGTCGCTTAGGTAACATAATTGGCTCGTAAGGTAGCTCCTCGTAGGGAATCAGAGTTAGTAAGTGACTAATACAATTAAGCCGTGCCCGCTTTTTATCATCGGCATCGACCACATACCAGGGGGAACTAGTGGTATCGGTCATCGCAAACATGTCATCTTTCGCTTTAGAATACTCAACCCAGCAGGCACGGGCCTCTAAATCCATGGGGCTCAGCTTCCAACGCTTAGCTGGATCTTTGATCCGGTCCTGGAACCGCTTTTCCTGTTCTTTATCACTGACAGAAAACCAATATTTGACCAGAATGATGCCCGAGCGTTGGAGCATATGCTCAAATTCAGGGCAGGTGCGCATAAATTCAGTATATTCATTGTGGGTGCAAAAGCCCATGACGCGCTCCACACCGGCGCGATTATACCAGCTACGATCAAAGAGAACAATTTCGCCAGCTGCCGGTAACTGGTTCACATAACGCTGAAAATACCACTGGGTTTTCTCTCGATCAGTGGGCTTACCCAACGCTACAATACGACAACCACGAGGGTTTAAGCATTCAGAAATACGTTTAATCACCCCACCCTTACCGGCAGCATCTCGCCCCTCAAAGATCACAACAACCTTCAGGCCTGCATACTTTACCCATTCTTGCATCTTCACCAACTCAAGCTGCAAACGCTCTAGTTCAGACTGGTATACAGATTTTTTCAGGCTTTTCTTCGTCTTCGAGTGCTTTTTCTTCTGGGTAGATTTATTGTAAGTATCATCCTGTTTTTTAACAGTCTTCTTAGTTGCCTTTACTGATTTAGCCATCGGAATTGTAGCGATCTGGCCTAAAGGTTTGTTATCAGCGCTCTTTTCGGTAGCTTTTCGCTTTGAGGTGATCTTTTTTAAAGCTTTCTTTTTAGTCACTTTGGGTTTTTCATTTGAAGAATTAACATCTGCTTTCTTCATTGTGCTATGGGTGTTTGACTTAACCATAGAGTCTCCCAAAATATCTCGATAGTGGTCAGCATACGTGCTTATTTATCGAAGTATGGGCGAGCTTAGGTTAGTCTAAATATTTGCGGATACAAAAAATTAAAATGTAACGCTTGAATCAAACCTACCCAGACTTGGGGAGGTGGGCTTCGATACCGAGCATATCAGTCAGAATTTCGGATAAGAGGTTAAACAGCTGATTTGCATTTTATAAAAGATTATGCATAGGCCTTACGTTATCAACGCCTCAACCATTGCGACAACTCTCTCACCCGTTCTAAATAATCTGTTTCCATAGCTCGCTCAGGCCTTTACACCAGACATTATGCCCTGCATTTTTCCGAGCTTAAAATCCATGACCCTAGCGTCTGCTTTAATGACGTCCGCTCATACGAAAATTAACACAGGCTTAACATTGAGTTAAAATTGTTCGTCAAGTTACGGAATGTTTCGACGAATGTTGATTCGATGGTTTACCAGCAACGTATGGCAATAGTTGTTTGACTTGAATTTTAAGCGGTTACTAGACCGCTGGTCATGTCCTTGCATGGCCGTTAGGCAGCGTGTTTGTGCTTCAACATCTGATCCGACGCCTGCAAAGGGCCTGACGAGGGTTGCTATATGCAAACAAAGAATAAAAAATGCGATCGCACAAATGCTGGCTTATCAGTATTCAATCTGAGTGATCGCTGGCAGACTGCCAGCAAGCTGATTTTCATAAATGTACTTTTAATTGGTCTACCGACCATCATTTGCTACTACAGCCTGCAGCTAGGCGGCATTTCCTTAACGTGGCTGCATTTTTCACTGGTGGCGCTCTATCTGTCCAGCGCAGTCATGCTCATTGCTGAATCCACTGCCGCTGTTTCGCGACGATTTGCTAGCCAGTCAAGGTTTTCACCGTCTCAACCCGATAGCATCAAGCGTCGCTTAAAAAAGAGCCTCGGCGTTCAGGGAGCAGAACTGCCAGAGTGTCAGCCCTTGCCACGCTGTTCGTTTATTGTGGCGGCCTATTTACCCAATGAACAAACCATCATTTTAGAAACCATTGATCACCTGCTAAATCGCATACATCAGCCTGAGGCAGGTCTGGAAGTGATTTTGGCCTATAACACCCCGGTGGTGCTACCCATTGAGCAAACCCTGGTGCGATTGGCCAGAAAGTATCCTAATTTTCGGCCTTATCGAGTTGAAGGCAGCCATTCAAAAGCCGAAAATATTAACGCTGCCCTCAATATCGTGACCGGGGAGATCACCTGTATCCTTGATGCAGACCATCATCCAGCCCCAGACTGTTTTGAGCGGGCCGGTCGATGGATCGCCAATGGGTACGATGTTGTGCAAGGCCGCAACATGATCCGTAATCGCAGTGAAAATCTCCTCACTCGCCTGGTGGCGGTGGAATTTGAGTCGATTTACGGCGTCAGCCATTCTGCCAAGTCGTTAATGGTAGATACGGCTTTATTTGGTGGCTCCAATGGCTATTGGCGCACCTCCGTGCTACAGCAGGTCCGTTTTAACCCAACTATGCTGACCGAAGATATTGATGCGTCGATACGCACCCTTTTGCATGGGTATCGCATCGTCCATGACCGCAGCATTACGGTTACAGAATTGGCCCCCAACCACATCAGCGCCTTTTGGTCACAGCGTAAACGATGGTCCCAGGGATGGCTAGAAGTTAGTTTGCGCTATCAAAAACGGTTTTGGAAGTCACCCCAGTTAACCTTTGGGCAAAAGCTAATCTGGACCCATTTGCTCTACTATCGAGAACTGTTTCCCATTTTATCGGTACAGATTTTGCCAATTGTTTTCAGTAGTTGGCTGCTAACAGGAACCATTAATTTCACAGACAATGCATTTTTGTTGTCGGCAACAGTTATTACGTTTTTGAGTAGTGTTTATAAACTATTGGTTACTGCAAAAATTGGGTATCACCATTATCCCAGGTACTACTTTTTGCAATATGCCTTACTGACACCGGTTTACTCATTATTGAAAAACATGATTGCGGTTGTTGCACTCTACGATCATCTCCATGGAAAAACCGAGTGGGTTGTCACGCCGAGAGAGGCGACACCTGCTGTGACTAATTTGGAAAAAGTCTATGGATTACCTGAGACAGCCAGGCTATAACCTTGTCTTTTGAGAAAATTTCAACACCCTTTTAGAAAACAGATTTTACTTTCCCATCTTCTATGAAACGTCGTTTTAATCGGTCAGCGGCGGTACAGCGCTTAGCGTGGCTAGACGGATTGCGCATCTTTGCCGCCGTCATGATCCTGCTTTACCATGCCCAGCTGTTGTTTACTCAATATCGCTATACGCCACAGCCTACGGGCCTAATCCATAATCTGCAACAGCTGATTGCTGAGACAAACTCTCTGGCAACGCCCTCGGGATGGATGCAGTTGCTAGGAATTCCAACATTATTTGGGTTTCAGTTTGTGGATGTGTTTATTTTGTTGAGTGGGTTTAGCCTAATGCTAGCCGCCCGGCATCGTTCTTTTGATTGGTTAGGTTTTTGGCAAAAGCGTTTATCGCGACTGCTATGGCCTTTTTGGACAGTTGCCCTGCTGTCTTGTCCGGTTTTATGGATGATTGGCGCTGCGACTGAAAGCTATATCCCACCAGTGTGGAATTATTTTGCAGCGTTTACTTTTCCGCTATTAATCGATCATCGCGCTAGTCTCTTGTTGCCCATCAGCGGTCCATGGTGGTTTATTCCATTAATTCTAAGTTTTACCCTGTGTTTTCCGGTGCTACATCGACTGGTGTATCGCTGGGGTAGCCGCAATCTGTTGCTGGTGAGCCTGGTCATTACTCTGGTTTATCGAGCACTGGCTATATACACCTTTGGAGGACAGCCCACATATACGATTCTGGCGACTCCCAATGGACCGTTGCCGTTTTATGTGTTGCTGGCTAAGCTGAGCACCTTTGTGATTGGCATGGTGGTGGCTCAAGCCTATAAGCACGGTCGTGGTGTGCTTTTTTGGCCCCAGTTTAAGGCGTTGCGAGTGGGTCTTGGTCTTTATGCCATTGGCTTTGTTTGTCAGTTTTATCAGCTAGGCTGGATAGTCTGTGACCTACTGGTACCTCTAGGATTAACCTTGGTTTGTGTGGTGATTTGCCGATGGCTGACGGCAGTTCGCTTTAGTCGTTATTTGGCGCTGAGGCTAGGTCAATATAGCTATAGCTTTTTCTTGGTTCATAATTTTGTGGTGGATCGTACGCTGGGTCTGCTTGTGAAGGGGGATGAGGTCAGGTATGCGATCGCACTTCCCCTAATGATTCTCGGCACCTTAATTCTCGCTGCCATTACCGATGCCGTTACGCCTCTGCTACAAAGAGCCCTAGCCCGTCTGTGGCAAGATATTGACTATCTACTAGCCCGTAAACCTGCGGTAACGGCTCCTCGCTGGGTGCCTTCAGTGGGGGATACCGTTGGCTATCTTGACCAACAATGGACTGTTCAGGCCGTTGAAGTATTGCTGGATGATGGTAACTATTACCTATGCAAAATTGCTAATGCCCAACAAACCCGCTGGGTTAGCCAAGAGCAACTCCAGCTGATGGCTCCGACTGTATTGGCTGGATAAGGCAGTGGGAAAGCTGAATTGATCGAAGGGGACTACAGGCCTGCCGCATTAAGCTTTCGAGTCACTCTTGTTTGCCGTAAAGGTCTCCTGAACATGGGCCGTGATGGTTTTGCATGGGCTTGATGTTAAGGTGAGATCGCACCATTCGTTAGATTATTCAGCGCCCCTGAAACTGTCTTAATCGCCTCTATACCGCAGCCATCCAAACGATGACGCCCCCCCAAATACTGCGGGTCGTTATAGGCTAGCTGCGTCTGACCCTGGTCATCCTCCCAAATCAGTACCTTTTGCGGTAAATCAATGGCAATGGTTGGCTGACACTGCATCAGAGGCGTTCCTAGTTTGGGGTTACCAAAAATAACGACTCGGGTAGGTCGTAACTCCAACCCTACCCCAGAGGCATTTTGGGCATGGTCAACGGTGGCAAATAAATTCAATCCGTTAGTTTCCAAAATCTTTTTAAATCGAGTTTCTGTTTCCCCAACGCTGTAAGGGCTAGGCTTAACAACTAAACCTGTGGGTCCAGTTGCCTGGGCGACCGCCTGCTGACGAGAAAAATAGGCAGCTCCTGCAATCAGGATTAACCCTAAGAAACCGATACCGGCTGTAATATTGCGCATGGTGATGGGCTCAGAACCAGAACTGTGTTTTCAGCCTATAACTATAGGGCGTAGATGTTTTAAAAACAGCTATGTCGTAAGATTTTTTACAGGCTCTTGCTGAGTTGCACAGTGGATACTGCCACCTCCAGCCGCAATAGCATCAATATTCAGGGCAATGATTTCGAGATCTGGGAAGGCTTGTTGTAGTGATTGTTGCGCCCTTTGATCAGCGCGGCCATCCCCAAATTCCTGCATGATCACCGCACCATTGCAGACGTAGAAACCCACATAACCGGCGGCAAAATCTGACGTCCCATAACTTTCTCGGATTGTGCCAGGTGCTTCGAGGACAATGGTTTCAAGCGGTCGACCCTGGGCATCCGTTACATTTTCTAAGAGTGCTAGATGCTGTTGAGTCACCCCATGGTCAAAAAAGCTTGGATCGGGTTCATAACCAGCCAGCACAACACCCGGTCTGGCAAACCGAGCATAGAAGTCGGTGTGACCATCGGTGATATCTTTTCCCTTAATTCCAGGTAGCCAGATAATCTTCTCCAGACCGAGAAGCGGCATTAGCTGGTCTTCAAACTCAGACTTGCTCACACCTGGATTACGATTGTCATTGAGCACACAACTTTCAGTAATCATGGCAGTACCATCGCCATCGACTTCAATACACCCTCCCTCCAAAACGAGATTAGTATTGACCACTTCAGCCCCAGATTGCTGGGTAACAAATGCAGCAACAGCAGCATCTTGCTGAAAAACTTGCTTCTGACCCCAACCATTAAAGTTAAGGTCAATGCCAGCTTTTTGACCCTGCTTAGAAAAAACAAACAGAGGACCCGTATCTCGTATCCATAGGTCATCTAAGGGCGACACAATCAATTCAACAGATGCACCTAATAGATCTTTGGCGAGATCATACTCTTCAGGTCTGACCAGCATAGATACTGGCTCATACTGGGCAATTGTTTGGGCAAGGGTAACTAAGTTACGTCTCACTTCTGGCAGTAGTTGTCGCCCCCAAATGCGCGCACTTGCCCCAAATGCCATCCAGGTTCGCGTATGGGGTGCAGCTTCATCGGGCATATACCATTGCTGGGTGCTTACTTGAGAATTCGCGCAACCCATCAGCATTCCTCCAGCAAATAGCGAAGTATTTTGAACAAATTGTCGTCTTGTGATCATGGTCATCCCCGATATGCAATTTGTGCCCCAAGAGAGAAATTCTTTAAAATTATTGGGTGATTTTTAACATCTTATTGCCGTTGCGTTGAAACTCATAGGCAACAGTCTGAATATCACACTGATATCCCCTTGTAGTCAGAGCATTTATGACAAACTCCAGGTGCGGTGAGGGGTGTAGATCTAAGGCAACTAAGGGGAAAATGCGTACTTCCTGACAGATGCGCAACAGTTCACAAATAGAGTTGAGATGAAAGATCTGATCAAATTGTTCAGAATAGAGAAATAGGAAATGAGAACATAACCCCAACTGGTAGCTAGCGTCTGTATAGCTTAACTGGGGTAATTCTCCTAGATCATAACGGCCTTCAGTTTTGCCTGAGGCAAAATCTTGACAAAATAGTCGAATCGCAGCCTCACGGTTTTTTCTCAGATCACTGGGCGAATGATGGTAGCTCCAAACCCAGTCATCCAGGGTGTTTTCGACCTGTTGAATAATGTTATCTACAACTGCATCAAAGCGCTGTTTAATCTCTGTAGCACTAAAACAATAAAGCGGATCGACGGATTTGATCTGATAGCCTCGCCGAGTGCCTTCTGCATTAAAGCTGGCGGGTCCATCGGCAACAGAAAGGATAGGGTTTTGTAGTTCCGTCTCAGTTAGGTTGAACATTTTGGTGTATTCATCCAACGATCGACCAAAGGGGACTACGCTATCTAACTGAACGGCCATAGGTGATTCCGAAGGGGGTTGAATTTGGGTTGTTTAGCGATCGTTATGATTGAGCTCTGGATGATTGAGCTCTGGCAGCAATGATTCAGGACCGATGTTTGATACATCATAGCCTTGGGGATAGCTACGAATGGATTGATCGGCAAAGAAGTCTGGTAAAGAACGGGGCGGCAGTTTACGTAGCAGTCGACTGCGAGCTTTTAAACTGGTTTTTAGCAACCGGGTGAGGTGCTGGGGCGCAGGTTGCCAGCCTAAGGCATTGAGCAGTGGGGCATCTAACAATGCAGGTACAGCTGTGTTGGCGAGGGATCGCACCCCCACCGGAAACCAACTCAATAGCATTGCCCGCGTCGCATCCGCCACCCGTTGATTGGCCACAGCATAGGTAAATTTCTCCCGCTCATAGGCCAGGTTATAGGCTTCAAATGCCCCATAGGAGTCTGGCATATCGGTAATGCCCATGCGTTCGCCAACGCCATACCAAAAGTGATACATGGCCTGTTTCTCTAGCTCGCTGAGGGCGCGCCAACCAAAGCGATCGCACCAGCGCACAGGCTCATAGATAAATGTGGACAGCACATACAGATAATCGTTATTGCCGATGGGAAACCGACTGTGGATGGCATTCATCCGTTCTAAAAATGCCTGTCCCTTTGGATGTCGGTAGCCCCACTTAAGCAGCTGTGAGACGATGATCCCGGTGTCGTCATAGCGCTTTTGGGTATGGTGCTGAAACTCCCCCGTATGGTCCAGCAGTTTGGCAATACTGGGCACACAAAATGTCCGCAGCAGGGCAATTTCTAACGCTCGGGTCATATCCCAGGGAAACTCATAGCCCGCCAGGAGATGACAAATTGCGATCGCATCCTGCTCCGGATCCATCGTTTCAATTTTCCGGGCAATATCATATCGCCTCATGCTCTTGTCCCCATCTACCCTGTTAGAATAACCCAGCTCCAACTAATCCTTGCCATGGCACGTTGGTTTAACACGGCAGGTCCCTGCAAACCTGATATTCACTATATGCTCTCACCAGTAGAGCGGCTGCCCCAGCTTCGGCGCATTATCGATCAGCAGGGATACTTTGTGATCCACGCTCCACGGCAAACCGGTAAAACCACTGCTATGTTAGCGCTGGCCCAAGAACTAACAGCTAGCGGAAACTACACGGCCATTATGGTTTCTGTGGAAGTAGGTTCTGCCTTACTGAATGATGTAGATGCCGCAGAGCTCAGCATTTTAGATGCGTGGCGGGGAGCTGCTCGGTTTCGCTTACCCAGTGACCTACAGCCACCGCCATGGCCAGATAATGTTCCCACAGGGCGACGTATTGGTGCCGCTCTTAGTGAATGGGCCGCGCATTCATCGCCTCCTTTAGTGGTATTTATTGATGAAATTGATTCGCTACAGAATGAGTTGTTGATTTCAGTATTACGCCAATTACGAGATGGCTACCCCAATCGCCCTCAAGGGTTTCCCCATGCCTTAGCACTGACCGGTCTGCGAGACGTACGGGATTATAAAGTAGCTGCGGGTGGCAGTTCTCGACTGAATACATCTAGCCCCTTTAACATTAAGGTCAAATCGCTGACACTGAATAACTTCACGGCGGCTGAGGTAGCCCAGCTATATGGCCAGCACACGGCTGATACGGGTCAACTGTTTACAGAAGCTGCTGTGGCCCGAGCGTTTGAGCTCACCCAGGGACAACCCTGGTTAGTAAACGCTTTAGCAAAAGAAGCGGTAGAAGAACTGGTGCCAGATTCTCAACAACCAATTGATGTAGCAACTATCAATCGAGCTAAGGAAATTTTGATTCGGCGGCAGGATACTCATCTGGATAGCCTGACAGAACGACTCCAGGAAGACCGAGTGCGCTCTATTGTGGAACCTATGCTAGCAGGTCAAGAGTTGGGTGTTGTGCCAGCAGATGATCGTCAATTTTTAGTTGATCTGGGTCTGGTTGTACATCATCCTGCTGGTGGGCTAATCATTGCTAATCCAATTTATCGAGAAGTCTTACCCAGGGCCTTGGCCAGCGGACCCCAAGCAGGTTTACCGATTGTTCAACCCAGCTGGTTAACTGACGATCATCAGCTAGATTCTAAAAAGTTGTTGGATGCTTTTCTTCGCTTTTGGCAACAACATGGTGAGCCATTGCTCAAAAGTGCCCCGTACCATGAGATTGCGCCTCATTTGGTGATGATGGCCTTTTTACACAGAGTTGTCAATGGTGGCGGTACCCTGGAAAGAGAATATGCCATTGGTAGCGGTCGCATGGATTTATGTTTACGGTATGGCAATGTTACCCTAGCAATTGAACTAAAAGTTTGGCGAGATCATTGTTCAGATCCCCTATCAAAAGGGTTGGAACAATTAGATAGCTATCTTGCAGGGCTGGGACTCACCCAGGGCTGGCTCGTGATTTTTGACCGTCGCAGTGAGCTGCCCCCCATTGCTGAACGCACGACAACAGAGTCGACCATGAGTCCCCAAGGCAGGCATATCAATGTTATTCGTGGTTAAGCATCTGGGTCTTCAGATTCGGCTTTCGTTGTTAAGCCCAGTAGTTCCGCCACAGTAATTGCTGTGCCTGGTGCCAACAATATGCCATTGCGATAATGCCCTGTTGCCAAAATCACATTCTCATAGCCCGCCAGTGGTTTAATCACTGGGGCACCCTGACCCTGGGGGCGAGGGCGTAATCCGCTCCAGTGACGCAGGGTTCTAGCCTGGGCAACGGCTGGGCAATAGCTAATGGCGCTTTGGCGCATCTGCTCTAATCGCTCTAAATTAGGCACCATCTCAAGGTCATCGCCCAGGGGAAATTCAACGGCCTCACCGCCGGGGGGAAATTCCACAGTGGCCCCTAGCCAGTAACGTTTCTCTCCTAAGGGTACCAAGTGCACATCATGTCCATTAAGCACCGGTTGAAACGAGGTGTTATCTAAGGGCTGATCCAGCTCAATTTCCATGGCTTGACCCAGCACTGGGATCATCGGCAATGGTTCTGCCCCCAGCTGGCTTAAGTCTGCTGAGTTCAGACCAGCTGAGAGGATCACCCAATCCACATCTAAGATCTCTTCAGGCAGCTGTAGCTGAGAACAATAACCAGCGTTTTTATTTAAGCCTAAAACTGGACTCTGCCAGTGTGTGGTAACGCCGCGCTGTTGTGCCGCTTCAACCAACGCTAATGTTAGTTCTTTTGGATGTACCTGACCATCTTGGGGAGAATAAATTGCCGCTGCCACAGCTTTTGTATTGACCTGGGGACAGCGGTCCTTTAGTTGTTGTGGTGACCAAATTTCCAATGGATATCCCTGGCTGGCACGTTTAGCTTGCAGCGATTGCCAACGTGGGATTTGTTCTCGATCAAAACAGAAGCTGATTAAACCCTGTATGTGGGGAATAGATCGTCCTAACGATGCTTCTAATTCAGGCAGTAATGTTTTGTAGCGTTCAATACTGTCCCGACGTAGTCGCCAGTTACGACCTTTAACCTTGTGGCTAATAATACCCATTAAAACGCCCAAGGCCGCTTGGGTAACACCTTGGGCGGGGTTGCCTTGATCAATGACATGAATATCAAGTTGGCTATGACTACTCAGCTCATACGCTAGGGTAGCGCCGACAATTCCACAACCAACAATAGCAATTCGTGTCATTTAGCAGTTTTGTTTAGACTGATTCTTCGGTGGGCACCAGGTTAAGAAACGTACTTAAGTCCTTAGCAAACCTAATGTAAGCCTGATTGGTGCGATTACTATCAAATGCAGTAACTGCAGCACTCATGGCTTCAAGATCCTCTGTAATCTCGTTGGATAGGGCCAGAGCTTCAGATTTATCGTTAGGTAACAATAGAAATGCCAAGCGATTCATACGTTCTCTTAGTTCACCCAAAGGACCGTGGATGAAGTTGTCGATATTAGCCCAGTTTTCATCACGGATGTAACCCGCTAGCTCAGGCAGACGATCTTTGGAAGTCTGAATACGGCCAGCGTAAATAGAAATTTGAGCGATCTGGTCCGCAGAATAGGTTGGGGGGGCAGTTGCCTGACCACCAGAACTGCAGCTCACGAGTAGGGTTGCGATCGCAACCAAGAATACTCCCACCATCGACCGTGCTAGTGATCGAAACCGTTCCATACCAGCAATACCTCCTAATGAAGTTAATCTGTGGCTGAATTGAATCAGCAATGACACAGTATCAAACCCAGCTAATTATAGTACGTCAATCATTGCAAATTACGTTTCCACAGTCTTAGACACGGGTTCCGTGTCAGTCTGAAGTACATTAGGTATGATTTTTAACAAGTCAGCAGAATTATAAGGTTTTGGGAGAAAGGCTTTAACGTTTTCCCCAAGGGATAATGCAATTTGCTCATTACTCGGTAAACCGCTGACCGCAATCACCTTAACGTCAGGATTAATTCTCTGCATCACTTGGATGGCCGTTGCCCCCCCTAAAGAGGGCATCGTCATATCCATCAAAACAACCTTGATATCGGTTTGATGTTGAGTATATTTGGCGATTGCATCAATCCCATCCGTTGCCACTATCACCTTATAGTTATGGCTTTCTAAAATGCTTTGGGCGATGTCACGAATAGGGGCTTCATCCTCTACAACCAGAACCCCGTCTCCTTGGCCCAACGGGAAAGAAAGGACTTCTGCTTCCACTCTCTCTTCTGCCTCAATCGCAGGCAAGTACACCTTAAATTGAGTACCCCGACCAACTTCGGTATCAACGGTGATAAATCCACCGTGACTTTGAATAATGCCGTGAACCGTGGATAACCCCAATCCAGTTCCCCCCTGAGCTTGCTTAGTGCTAAAGAAAGGATCGAAAATGTAAGCCAATTTATCCGGGGGAATGCCAGTGCCGGTATCGGTCACTATGACAACAATATAGGGACCTGCTTCCACGTCTAGATGGCTGGAGACAACGGCCCGATCAAGCTGTATATTCATGGCCGATACCGTCAATTTTCCGCCATTGGGCATCGCATCACGGGCATTGACAAAGAGATTCATAAATACTTGATGGAGCTGGGTTTCATCACCTTTTACAGAGTCAATATTCTTAGGTACATCAACAGCAATCTCGATAGATTTCGGAAATGTTTTATGGACAAAGCTCCTGATTTCTTTAATTAAATATCTGATGGATAATAACGACCGGTCACCCTCTACACCTTTTGCAAACAAGAGCATCTGGTTAATAATCTCAGAGCCGCGTTTGGCACTGCTTTTCAATATCTCAAACTCATGCTGAATGTGTTCGTCCACATCGGGTAATTGCATCGGCAAGAGATCGGCCACGCCATAGATCGGCGTCAAAATATTATTTAGATCGTGGGCAATCCCGCTGGCCAATGTGCCAATGCTCTCTAGTCGTTGAGCTCGCAAAAATCGAGATTCTAATTGCTTGGCCTGGGTGATATCAGTATTAACGGTCAGGATGGCATTGGGCTGTCCTTGCTCATCGGTTACTAACGTCCATCGACTCATCACCGTGATGGATTGGCCCGCCTGTGTCACTTGTTTTCGTTCGCCTTTCCAGCTGCCTTCGCGGATCAAAGATTGGTCAATCTCATCGTCATCTGGTGCGTCCGCATACAACAACTGATTTGCATCTTGGCCGAGTGCTTCCTCAGCAGACCAGCCATAGAGGGTTTCGGCCCCTTTATTCCAAAATGATATTTGTCCATTCATGGCCCGGACAAGAATGGCATCTGTGGTCACATCTAAAAGTGCAGCTTGTTCTCGCACCCGATGCTGGGCGAATTTGCGATCGCTAATA
Source organism: Leptothoe sp. LEGE 181152 (assembly GCF_032906605.1). NCBI lineage: Bacteria > Bacillati > Cyanobacteriota > Cyanophyceae > Nodosilineales > Cymatolegaceae > Leptothoe > Leptothoe sp. LEGE 181152. The sequence continues at coordinate 141,840 of NZ_JASATU010000068.1, read as the reverse complement.
TCCGTAATCGTGCCAACATACCCCCGGATGCCTTCCCCCTGCTTGCGCTCTGGCAATGCCTGACCAAAGACCCAGATGCTCGTTCCGTCGGGATGTTGGAAACGAAACTCTAAACGAAAAGGAATGCCGTCTTTCAATGCCGCTTGCCAGGTGGCTAACACATGATCACGATCGTCTGGATGCAAAGCGTTGACATGATTCTCCATTTGGCGGGACTGCTCCAATGTCATCCCGGTCATGTCACACCATTGTCGATTCACATAAACATAATTTCCCTGGGCATCCGTACGGAAGATGCCAACGGGAGAGGTTTCCGCTAAGGATTGATATTGGTGCTGGCTTTGGCGCAGTGCGGCTTCGCTTTCTCGCAAAGCATGCTCTGCCTGCTGTCGTTTCCGTCGTTCCTCGGCTTCCCTTAACTCCCGCTCAACAGCCGGCACCAACCGGGCAAGATTCCCTTTGAGAATGTAGTCATGGGCCCCCGCTTTCATTGCCGCAACCGCTGTCTCTTCACCAATGGTGCCGGAGACAATAATAAACGGCAGATCTTGCTGTTGGGCCTGCAGCAGCTTTAACGCCTCTAGTGCACTAAACCGAGGTAATGTGTAATCAGCAATGACGATGTGCCAATCCTGGTGATCGAGGGCCGATTGCATCTCCTCTGGCGTTTCTACCCGAACGTAATCTAGCGTGTAGCCGCCGCGACGTAGCGTCCGCAACGTTAAGAGCAAGTCGTCTTCTACATCCTCAACAACTAAAACTTGCAAATGGGTAGTCACAGGCGATTACCTTCCTAAACAGGCGGGGATTGATTCATCAATAACCAGTACATTCCAAGCTGCCGAATGGCTTCGGAAAACTGGAGAAAATCCACTGGCTTGCGAATGTAACTATTACATCCCAGGTTATAGCTATCGAGTAAGTCTTGCTCTTCATTGGATGTGGTTAAGACAACCACGGGTAAAAGTTTGGTGAGTGCTTCCCCCCGTAAGCGACGTAAAACTTCCAGGCCATTCAGGCGGGGCAGCTTAAGATCCAGCAAAATCACGGCTGGTTTAAGGCTAACATCGCGATCTGCATACGGACCTGTACCAAACAGGTAATCCAGTGCTTCGACACCATCATGGGCAACGACAACCTGATTGCCAATATGATTGCGATTGAGGGCACGGATGGTTAAAATCTCGTCATCGGGATTATCCTCTACCAAGAGAATGACTTTGTGATCAACCTGTCCACTCATACCCCAACCTCACTCTTCCGTTAACGTGAAATAGAATGTGGCCCCTTGATCCAGTGCGCCTTCAGCCCACACTTGTCCCCCATGTCGATGGATGATTCGCTGCACCGTAGCGAGGCCGATGCCATTGCCAGAAAACTCATGCATCCCATGTAATCGCTGAAACGGTCGAAATAATTTGTCGATAAAGGAGATATCAAAGCCCACGCCATTATCTCGTATAAAGTAGGCTGGGATACCGTTTTCCTGAGTAATTACACCAAACTCAATCTTAGCGTGGGATTGCTTAGAGGTATATTTCCAGGCATTATTCAATAAATTATCCAATGCCACTTGCAGCAGCGGCCGATCACCATAGGCCAGCATGCCTGGTTGAATCTCCCACTCTACTTGCCGTTCTGGGGACGCTTGCTGTAAATCGATACAAATGCGATGGGCTAATCGGCTCAGATCAACCGATCTTTTGTGCATATCGTTACGGGTCACGCGCGATAGGGTGATCAAATCATCGATCAATGCCCCCATGCGTTGCGTGGCCGAGCGGATTCGGCGTAAATAGTCCTGGCCGTTTTCGTCTAAGTTTTCCAGGCAGTCTTCTAGCAGTGCCTGGCTAAAGCCATCAATACTACGTAAGGGGGCGCGCAAGTCATGGGAAACGGAATAGCTAAAGGCTTCCAGTTCTTGATTGACAGCCTTTAGTTCAATAATGGCTTGCTGCAATCCTCGGTTCAGCGCTTGCGCCCGTTCCTCGGCTTGCTGGCGTTCGACCACTTCTGCCTGGAGACCCGTCAAGAGTTCTGCATGCTGGAGTGCAACTGCTAAGTGGCTCGCAATTTGCTGAACAAACTCGATTTCCGTTTCCTGCCACTGGCGCGGGGCCTGGCACTGATGAATGCAGAGTAATCCCCACAGGTGACGACCTTGCACGAGGGGCACCACCAAATTTGCCCGCACCTGAAACTGGGACAGGATCTGGATGTGACAATCGCTCAACCCGGCATCATGAATATCTGTGACGTTCTGGATCTGACCTTGCTGGTAATGAATAGCAAACTGATCCCCAAAGCAGTGATCATGAATTTTTTGTGCGATCGCAGAGTCAAATTCGGGGTCTACATCTTCAGAAACAAATTCCCCGTCATTCCAGTTAGTATCAGGGTAGAAACGAAACATCCCCACTCGGTCTGCGGACAGCAGTTGCCGAACTTCAGCTGCCGTCAATTTAAAGATGGTTTCTAGATCCAGAGGTTCCCGAAGCCGAGTGATCAAGCGGAATAGAGTTTGCTGCTGATCAATTTGGCAATGCGCTTGATGAACCTGCTGCTCCAACGCTTGAAATTCTTTACCTAGGAGTGCTTGGACCTGCTCCCATTCAGCTTCATCGTGACAAGTACTGCGTAATCTTGCCAATAGATTTGAGTTCATAACGCTCAGCTCGCTAATGCTTGAAGTCACTAAATGCTTAACTGAACGGCTACTTTAGCAGATCCAGGAACTGGGTTAAGTATTCAGTATCGTTATAGATAACAAACAAAATATCTTCTCTAAGCTAGGGGCGCATTTTTCAGAATCACCCGTATCGCTGAGGATTGCGAATAGACGTTGTTAGACAGACACGCTCAGCAATTTCTAATAGTTTTAAACCTACATTCAAGAAAGATTTATTCTGACCTCAAAAATACTATCTGCTTCTATGGAAAGCTTGTGTCGTGCCTGAGGCGTCGTCTTCGACAATTTGAGACACTGAATAACTCACGGCAGCTGAGCTAATGCAATGTTATCCATAGGGAATTCATTAGACCATGACACGTCTTTCTAAACTGACTTCACACTGCCTCAAAGTTGCTGGTATCGGGTTCACTAGTTTGCTGATTGCATTACCCGTAACCGCTCAAAGTACCAGTAGTCAAAGCATTACCCAGATTGCTGGCTCAAACGATTCCTTTGATGTTCTAGTTTCTCTCATGGACCATGCAGGTATTTTAGAGGCATTTAATGGCTCTAATGGGAAAGAATTCACTGTTTTTGCCCCCACCGATGATGCCTTTGGTCGTTTATCTGAGGGAACCATTGAAAGTCTCTATAAACCTGAAAATAGAGAGACTTTACTCGACGTTCTTGCCTACCATGTGATCGGTGGTAGTATTACCTCTGATCAGCTTGCTTCAGGCGCTGTGGACAGTAAAAATGGCTTACCTTTACAAGTGAATGTGGGACAACAAGTAACAATCAATGATGCCACTGTTAGAGCAGCGGATATCACTGCAAACAATGGTGTTATCCATGCCATTGATACGGTATTGATCCCACAGCGATAGGGTTATCCCTAATCCTCGATTAAAAATAAAGAGTCTTGTAAGGGCTGCACAAAGTGCAGCCCTTATGAGCTGATTAATCCAACTTCTCCCATTGCCTGGGACCGGTACTTATTCAACCCCATATGAGTTGCTTAAGTTAAGCCGTCATATTTTACTTAGCTGCATCCCTTAATCCTTTAACTAAGCTACGGTTAAGCTATTGAATTGAATATCTTTTCAAAATCCGCATGAATAAAGGCATTCCTGACCAGGGACTGCCAATGGCGATACGCCCTCCCTATGCCGCCGTACGAAGCACAGGACATTTAGGGCAGTTGTCCCCTGGACTAACGGTGAATTTGTATGTGAGGATGGGAAAATGATTCCAACAAAAAGATCTCTAACCGCCATCCACGAAGCTAGCCACTGCTGCCTGTATACGGCTTTCGGCGTCGTGATCAATGGAGTCAGAATCAATCCTGACGGAACCGGGCGAGTCCATCGCTACAACTTCGAGCCGCCACAGGAACCGCTTCCATTGATGATCAATGCTCAAAATGGAGCTATATCGATTGCAGGCGTTGTCGGTGAAGCCATTCACGAACATGGAGAAGTCGAGCTCAATGCCATACTGACGAAGTTGACGTTTGGAGGTGGCCAAAGCGACTACGACAGGATACAACAATGCGGCGTTGATCATCTGATTGAGGCGTTGATGACATTTTCTTCTTCTGCTCTTATGGAGCATTGGGGCAAGGTCTTGAGGTTAGCGGCTAGATTGGACCAGGTGCAATATCTAGACTCAGATGAGATATCCAGTGAACTGCCATACGTGTGTGATGTCAGTCGCTATTCAGCCCAGTTACAGAAGGAGATCGACAGTTGCAGTACCAGATGGCCGTGGAATCCTTCTATAAAGAGGGGGCTTATGCGTGTGTCGTCTGCATTGCTGAGGTGAGGGTTGTGGTGTGGCTGATGGTTTTCAAAATGTGGCGATGTTACGCCATTAAAGCTCTCGCAATTTTGGGATTGAGCACATTTCTAGTCACTGGTATGCAGTCCTCCGCCGTATCTGGCGAACGCTCAATCTTTGGTGAAAGCCCCCCTGATATTGAGCGTTACTTTGATCAGTATTGGACTCGCTTGACCCTTGGGCATGCCGAAGGCGAGCTCAACGTAACGTATACTTACAGCCCTGGAAAAATAAGATCTTTTTTCAACAATGCAGAAGACTTAAGATTATCAGTGGGGTTTATCAATGATCAAGCAGTGAGTGTTCACATCCACCAAGATGGTGCAGGGTTCAATATTCCATTAGAGCGATTCGAGCCTTCAGATCATTCAATGAATATCTTTGATGATGTATTTGAATCTATTTTTGGTTATCGCCCTCCTGTTACATCTCCTGTTTACCGACAAATACTTCAACCAGGATCATTGCAAGGCACACTCCATACGGTTACTTATTGCATAAGCGAGGAAATCGCAATGTCCTATGAATGGATTAGCACAGAAGATTACATCTGGTTTATCCGTTTTTTCCAGGAACCTGCTTGTGTTTGAATAGGACGTTGCCGAATCTGGAGATGCTTTAAGTCGAAAGTTTTACGGATCCCCTGCTCAGTGGGTTGAAGTGGAAGGACCATGATGCATATCAGAAAAGCTTAGAGCAGTTGGTCAGGGATTTGAAGGCGTCTTTGGCAGCTAAGGGATGATGTGTATGCTTCCGAAAATGGCCAGCAAACCGCCAATGTCAATTTTTGGTGAAGATTAAACCACACAACCCTCTAGAGAAATCGTGAATCTCCTGATGTCTACAGTTAGAAGATCACACTACGATGGGTATAAATATCGGCAATCAAAATATCCCCACGTAAGGTAGGGATGACTATAGATACGCTCCCACATCTATCTCATCCCTTGAGTTAATGGCGTCTTTATTTATGTTTCAGTCGTTAGGCACTTGGAGATTTTATAATATGCGTAACAGCTTTAGGCTGCTTCTGGGCTGCCCAATCATTGCAATACTAGTCGGAACAGGTAATGCTCAGGCAGGAACAATCATACTAGATGACTTTTCAGTCACACAAGATGTTGGACTTCTAGATATTTCTGGGTTTATACCCTCTAGCAGTCAGACTGGTCCTAGTAGCAGTATTTTAGGTGAATTTCGGGATCTAGAAGCATTAGGAAATGCAGACAATTTTCTGGAAACCCGCTTAAGAGTAGATAATGGTGCACTCAGTTTTAGTAATAATGTAGGCACTCTTGGAGCTGGGTTAATTGTTTGGGATGGTAATGACGATCCGACTACAGTTGATTCAACAGGCTTAGGTGGGATTGACATTACCCAAAGTGGGGGTATGGGCCTAGACGGGATTTTTCTAGATATTCTCTCCGCTGATCTTGCTGGCTTAGAGCTTGCGTTTACAGTCTATGACACCAATAACAATACCTCAAGCCTTGCCCAGCTGTTTGACACACCTGTTTCCAGCTCCTCTCCCTTAACCGCAGGATTCCTCTTTTCTGACTTTGTTGGCAATGCTGATTTCACCAATGTGGGTGCCATTGAGCTAGCGATTGCCGGTCCTGAAGAAATCGATGCTACCATTGATTTGATTGAGATTGGCCCATCTGAATCAGCTGATGTACCAGAGCCCACGGTCTCTCTCTTTGCCTTAGTAGGAATCTCTATGCTTGGCGGCAACTCCCTTAAGCGCAAGACTCAGCAATAACCGTCAATCATTGCCCAGTCGAATCTTTTGCAAGAATGACGCGATCGGGACCCTATTGTATTGGGTGTCTCGTAGGTGAGTGAATATTGGTAAAGCCACCTCTGGTGCTCAATGCTTCAGGGGTGGCTTTGCTTTGTGACAGATGGGAATGCAGAATATTGATAATGAAACAAATACAGTAGCCCTCGACCAGTTCAGCGAGGCGCGCGATCGGGGGGTGGGGATCCCATTATTGAAGCCACATTTAAGCCATGGATTTTTCGAAGCTTGAAAAGCATTGTTAATCAAGGCATTTCTTACCAGGGACTGCCAATGGTGGTGAAAGAGGCCCAAAAATAGGGGTGAGAAAAGAGGCGACTGTCGATGCTAGCGATGTCATCTGGCAACGACAGGGTCCCGCCTGACCAACTTAGCTCACCGTTTTCTACGGTAATGTCGCCGTTGAGCATGGCTAACTGTGCCTGGCGTAGGGCTTCGGCCTTGATAGGCTCGGTTTGTAGGCTGGTATAAAACTGGGTCATTAGCCCTGCGGTGCCGACATCGTCCACTTTCCAAAGACTGGCGATGGCTGTTTTCACACCAGCTTGTACGGCTAGACCAGCAAAACCTAGTTCAGCTTCTTCATTGCCCAGGGCGGTGCGGCAGGCGCTCAGGACCATCAACTCTACAGCCGGGTTGTTTAGGCCCAGGGAGCGTACCTGATCCAGGGTGAGCCGCTGATCCCAAAATTGGATGTAGGAATTGTCGAGACTGCCTGCTTTGAACTCACCATGGGTGGCTAAGTGCACGATACCGTAAGGTTTGCGGGCTCGATTGGCTACCAATGAATCGGGGGTAAAGGTTTCATTAATAACAAAATCACCGGGCCACAGTTGTTCGGCAATGGTGCTGAGTTCAATGGGGACTGCCGGCAGTTCAGGCTGATCGGCAAATTTGGCAGCTCCCATGGCTAAGACTTCGGCTTTGCGTACATCTACATAGCGCAGATCGGTGAGGCTAACGCTGGGCATCAGACCCACGCTATAGCGTTCGATCAGAAACTGTTCCCCATCATGGAGGGCGGATACGGGCAGCGATCGCAACCCCGGCGGCATCACAAAGGCTAGATTGGTAATCCCCCGGCGGGTTAATGCCTCTTCCAGGGGCTCAATTATCCACCTATGGAGCTGCTGAGCTGAGCTAAGATAGGTGCGTGTCCGTACCCGACCAGGGTTGACAACATGATTGCGGAAGCGGTCAGCGGTTTTCTGGACTTCTTCCTGCGGGACTGGCAGCGTTTTTAAAATGGGTGGGCCATCGGGGGTGATGACAACCAGTTCTAGCACATCAGTAGACCGGATTTCTTGATCTGCCTTTGGCAATACGTCAGAATAGTTACCCGTCGAGTCCGCTGGGACAAAGGAAATATAGATAATGGCTGGAGGTTTGCCCGTTTTCTCAGCAATGAGGGATAGCTCCATCTGCACCTGGGGCAGATTGGGCACAGTCAATTCGTCTGTTTCTAAGTTGAGATACTCTCGAAATTCGTCGGTATAGTTGTTCTCATTGCGCAAAATTGCTTGCTGTACCCCAGACAGCAGCTGGGGATCCACAGCAATTAAGGTCCCTGGATCATCTTCCTTAAATACATCGGGGCCAGGACGGTCAGTCTTGCAGTCCACGGTACAGGCATCGACTTCCGGGAAATTGTCCCGGTCAGGTTCCTCAGTTTCTGGGTCTGGGTCTGGGTCTGGATCGGGGTCCGGGTCCGGATCGGGGTCCGGGTCCGGCGGCAGCTCGACTGGAGCCTCTCCCGTTAAAATGGCAATGGCTCCTGCTCGTACATCTTCTAAAAATGACTGAGTTGGCTGTAGCTCACTATCTCTGGCAACGATGGCTCCAGCTGTACCATTCACCTCAGCATTACCAATGACGAAGGGGGTAACCCCGTTGCCACCATGGGTAATTGTAACTTGGCCTGCACGACTCCGAACGCTACTCTCAATCGTTTCTCCTTCGCCTTCTCCACCTTCGTCAAAAAAGATACCTGATGCCCTAAACAATTCAGGTGTTGTAACGGTGACATTGTTGTTGGCGATCAAAGCATCAACTTGAATATCGTTGTCGCTCACCAATGTCAGCCGATCGTTGACGTCGAGAAGCGTTGAGATGGAGATACCAACAGCGTTGTCTGTACTGTTCCCCGTAATCTCTAAAGACCCATTGAGAACATTCAGATCACCATCTATTAACACGCCGACATCACTGGCACTCTCACCTGTGATGAAGACACCGTCACCGGTTCGAATAGATGAGTTGTCTCTTAATTGCACGCCATTGCCAGTACCAGAGATGCCTTCAAGGGTCACTGACCCACCTGAGAAGACTACTTCAGAAAACAGATCAACGGTTGAAATGCTAGTATTGCTATCTAAAGTAATAGCCGATGAATCTGCTCCAGCCAGGTTTGTGCTGTTGGCCCCGATAACAAGGTCGCCCCCCGCCGTGTTGATTTCGGTAAAGAGCCCGGCTGCCGCATTAGGACTACTGACAACAACTTGACCATTGCCGGTATTGTCAGTGTCTGCTAGCAAATTAACATCAATGGGAGCACCAAAGGATAAGGGTGCAATACTGGCATTAATAAAAATGCTGCCAACCGCTTCTAGGTTGAGGGCGTTGGTCTGTCCACTTTCATTGGAAAAGTTGTCAAACAATAAATCACTGAGCAGCGTAATATTGCCTGCTTCGTTTCCTTCAGTGCCGGTTGTTACGGTGACGTCGCCATTTCTCAGAGCATTAACTAGCAGGTTGACGTTTAATCGGGCTGGGGAAGATAAGGGACTAAAGGCCTCACCTTCACTAAATTCGGTGGTGGGAAAATCGCCGATCTCCACATTGAAGGGGTCAATCAGCCAAAGTCCCGTTTGCCCTGCGGGTGCTGATACATCGGGGGTATAGTTACCCAGGGTCAACCCTTGGCGACTGCTAGTTTCAATCAGGCCGCCATTCCCCCCATTAGCCCCCCCTAATGCTAAAAACTGCCCCAGGGCATTGGTTGTCTGATCGCTCCAGATAATAATTTCACCACCATCGCCATTGACGGTGGCGCTGGCATCCAAGACTGAGTCGGCACTAACGTAGGTGATCTGGGCATTGGGCAATGGCCCCTGTCCTTTATAGCTGCCGCCAATGCGAATAGCCCCACCACCATCGGGTCCGCTGACATTGAGAAGACTGTTGACGATGCCGATGGTGTCGCCTAGTACGGTAATATCGTCGGCATTAACAGTGTCGTTAACAATAGTTGTCCCCAGTGTATTGCCTGATGTATTAGAAATGGCCAGATCAGGAGAACTCACCAGGCGAACGTTGCCATCGGTGTCTAGTTCTAAACTATTGGCGACATCACCAGCGCCCGTTAATAGCTCGGGTAGGGTGAGGGGTGAGAATAAGCCATCGTCGCTGGGGGCAATGTCATAGCTGAGGATGGACCCATCTGGATTAAGGCGAATCAGCTGTACTCCAGGGACAGATGCGATCGCAACCTCTCCAGCCGACACAGTGCCCGTGGAGATGACGGTGCCACCTGCCAAGGTGAGCGTGCCGTTTTCCCCCAGGTTGAGATCCGCTGCGTTAATCACAGAGCCAGGGGTACTAAACCGAAAGACTAGCCCCGTCGGACCGCCCACTAAGCTGGCATAGTCAGGGGTACCCAAGACATCAAAGGTAGCGTCAGCAAAAGCTAAACCATCAGCGGTTGAGATGCTTAAATCACTGGGGAGCGCCAGCGTAGCATTTTCGCCAAAAATAACCCCCGCAGGATTTAGCAAAAAGAGATTGGCCGTACTACCAGTAATTGCTAGCTGACCGTTGATAACAGATGCATTACCCCCGTTAATTCCCCCAATGATATTCACGACATTGGGTTGGGTAATAAAGTTGGCGGCTTCTGCGGCGGTTAACCCAAATTGCTCAAAGCTATGAAATAGGTTCTCTCCATCGTTAGAGGCAGTTCCTCCGGTGATTTGGTACTCACCGTCTACATTGGTAACAGCTGTACCAGCTCCATTAGGCACAATGGACTGAGCCCAAACATGGCTCTCCCCCATCAACAGACTACCGATGATCAGGGCTGCACAAGTTTTGGTATGTGCCATAGTTCACGCCTCCAGCTAGGCCATCTCACACCATGACAATCTTCGGCGCACTCCGGGATTTTACCGGAATGTCCCTGGTCAACTATATGAGGGCCTTGTGAACTTACGTGGTATCAATGTGAGGAACAAGGCTTTTTATACGTCACGCAGGTACCCATTTTGTTGATACCACTGAACCGTGTCGTTGATGGTTTCTTTAAATGGGCGATAGGACGTCTTTAGACCTTTAGCAGCTTTGCTAGCATCAAACCACTGTCTCGACAGCATTATTCTGATCATATCCCCTGGAATAAAGGGCTTTTGGCCTTTAAGGCGTCCCAGGAGGTTTTCTATAAATGCCCAGATACGGACGGCAAACCGAGGTAGTTTTTTCTGCGGTACAGGCTGCCCACTGATTTCAGATAGGTTGCTCATAATTTCATTGACCGAGTAATATCCCCCGGTCACTAAATAGCGTTCATTGGGTTGTCCTGAGTAGACAGCCGACAGCATGGACATGGCTACATCACGGGCATCCACAATGGGAAAGCCACCACTGGGAATCAGTGAAGCCTTACCTTTCAAGTAATTAAGGATAAAGCGCCCCATTTCTGTCGGTGCGGCATCGTACGGCCCCATCATGCCAGCGGGCAAAATCAGCACAACCGGCAAATCATGGGTCTTCAAAAAGTTAGAAATGGCTTCTTCAGCCAGTAGCTTACTCTTAAAATAAGGGTTCTTATGGTTAAACTCCTGGAATGGTGTTGATTCATTACTGGGAGCGCCACCCCGAATAATGCCGACACAGCCGCAGGCACTGCTGACATATATCACCTTGGAGACGCCTGCTTTATCAGCTGCCTCAAGCAGTTTGATGGTTGCATCTACATTAATGGCTTTGAGCTGCTTCCAATGATCGCCATAATCGAAGGATTCTCGAAAATATGAGGCTGTATGGAAGACGACATCACATCCCTGTAGGTAATGGGAAAATTCATCAACTGCCTGCATATCTCCTTGGATCACCTTCAGACTAGGGTGCTCATCCAGGACCTTACTGGCCTTAGTTAGCTCGCGTGTTAACGCAATAACCTCAAACCCCTGGCTCAATAATAATTTTGTCAGGTTGCTCCCAAGCAGACCGGTACTGCCAGTTACAAACGCTTTCATAAAAACTCCTATATCTGGATAAACTGGCTGGATATTGAATAATGCCCTTCTGGAGCAGGGATTACCGAAGTGACTAGATGTTTCAAGTCTAGGCGGTATCCGTTTAAAGCACGGGTATGGCGCAAATCCCTAGCCAATAATTTTCACGATTCTATTCACCAGAACCATATACAAAGTTCACGACTCATGATCCGTTTCACTATAAATTTATTGCTTTACTCAATTTAATTATTGGGGGGCAGTATACATAATTACAGATGGCACCGTAGGTAAATGGTTCCTAGAAATGTATAGCATCCATTCCCTGGAACGAATCTACGCCATTTGTCGTTTGAACTCCTGCCACAATTCAGTAATGCCTATCATTCTATTCGGTCAAAACATCTTGGAGTAATGGTGCTAATTCATCCTTAAGTTGCCCAGCCCGAATTAACTCTGCATAGGTATCTGATTCAATGGCCAATAGCTCCTCCTTTACTTGTTCCGCTGCAAATGTCTGTAATTCAGGATACTTTGTTTGCATCTTTTTCATTTCTTCTTGCAGTTTTTTTACTTGCCCTTCCACTAGGGCTAATTGATAACGGCCAAATTCGTTATCAACTTCTTGTCGTTCCATCAGTTCTTTGATGCGGCTAATGACTCGGTTTAGGGCTACTCGTCGGGCCACCCCTTGCATATACTCTTGCCGTAGGGGCTGATCTCCTAACAGGTTAAGGGCTTCTAACAGAGGCTTTGTTGTTAACCCCTGCACCAACAGCGTGAATAGCATGACCCCAAAAACAATCGAGATAATCTCTTCTCGCTCGACGAGTATGGTCGGTACACTCAGGGCCAACGCTACTGATACGGAGCCCCGTAACCCGCCCCACCAGAGGACTGTTTGATCCTGCCAACTAATGTCTGTGTTGTCGGGGGTAATCATGTTGCTAAAAAAGCTCAGACCAAACACGCTGATTAAACGAGCTAAGAGCATGCATGCGATCGCAATCAAAATCGAGTCTAAGTAATTGCCCAGATTGCTGAACTGGACCTGATCACCGATCAGTAAAAATACGATTGAATTAACGAAAAATGCCAAAAACTCCCAAAATTCTGAAACGACCAATCGGGTGCGGGGGTTCATGCCGATACGTGAGCCAAAATTGCCTAAAATCAATGCAGTGGTCACTACTGCAATGACGCCAGACCCCCCCAATTCCTCAGCAATGATGTAGGTACCATAGGCCGATACCAGGGTTAACGACTGCTCCACCAAAGGCAGGTCAAAACGTTGAGTTAAAAACGAAATGCCAAACCCAATTAAGGCTCCGGTACTCACGGCAATACCGGTGAATACCAAAAACTGAGCAATCGTAACGGATAGATCAAATTGCTCTATACCCAGGGCAATACCCAACACAAGATTGAAGGCAACAACAGCCACACCATCATTAAAGAGACTTTCTCCCTCCATCAGTGTGGTGAGTCGTTTATTAACCCCTAACTCTCTAAATAAAGCAACCACCGAAACCGGATCTGTTGCCGATAAGCTTGCTCCTACCAGTAACGCCGTTGCCAACGAGGCCCCTGCGAAGTTGATCAATCCCCAAAGTAGTGCGCCGATGCAGATGACCACACCAATAACGGCATAGAGCACAATGGGTACCCAGTCGCGCTTGAGGTTTTCCCATTTAATATTCCAGGCCGCTTCAAACAGGAGTGGCGGCAGGAAAATAAATAAAATTAGCTCAGGGGACAGGTTAACCAGGCGCACATTAAGGACCGCCAACCCTAAACCGACCAGCAACAGCAGTAGGGTGTAGGGAATATTCCGCAGCCAACTGACTACCCGCGACAGTGTAGCCACCCCTAAAGATACTGAGAGCACCAGTAAAAACTGACGTAGATTCTCTTCGATGGCTTCATTTTCAGTTACCAGGTCTACAGCGGTAGCAGCAGTGGCCAAAACACTGTGCACAGGCAAAGCGCTATCTAAGAACATGGTGAACGAGTCCCGTTGATCAGGCTACATCATATAGCAAATAGCCTGATACATCAGGAAAATCAGCCGATTGGCATATTAAACGAATTTTTACCTGTATTCAGCACAAGATCCAGGCCTTTGGTCTCGCTCAGAACGAAATTTTGTGGGGCTCGTAAAGGCCCATGAATCTTTAATGTTGGTTTGCTTAGCACATGATTCAGGATGCTGACGACTGTTGTGATCACTGGACATCTTGATAAGGAAAACATCGTTCTTTTAGGTGCCCCAGTGAACCCAGCCTAAACCTATATTTCTCCTTAAATTTATCGCCTTCAGTTTGTAAAAAAGCCCCTATGACCTCCTCTCTGCCTAACACCAAGTCTGATAACCGTCAGCCCATGGGGCAGCAGGTCCCCATGGATGAGACATCGATTGTCATTTTTGACAGTCGTGTGGATGACCTGTCACTGTTGCTAGCTGGTCTGCGCCCCGGTGTTAGCGCCCACGTACTTGACCCAAATCGTGATGGCATTGAGCAGATCAGTGAGCTGATATATCAGCGGCCAACGGCAGCGCTCACCCTGGTGGCCCACGGTGCTCCCGGCGAGCTACAGCTGGGTGCAGACAAACTGGAGCTAAGCAATCTGGGCCAGTATGCTCGATATCTCCAAGGCTGGTTTAGAAATGCGGATGCTTCACGGCTAACCCTATTAGCGTGTCAGGTGGCTGCAGGCGACGCTGGTATGGAGTTTGTCAGCAAACTGGCTGCATTAACGGGCGCTGTTGTCACGGCCTCAGCCCAGACAGTGGGCAATGGGCAATGGCCGCCTGTTGCTGCACAAACCTTTCAACAAACGGTGTTTGACACCTATGCAGCTACCCTGGTGCTCACATTTCAGCAAGATATTAAAGATGGTGACATTGGCGATGGCGATCCAAACCTGAATAGACTCTTTGGTACATCTGGAGTAACCGTCAGCCCCGATGGTACCCAGGTGTTTGTCACCAGTGCAGTTGATGCTTCACTGACCGTATTTAATCTGGACGCGTTTGGCAATCTGAACTTTAGCCAGGTTATCCGAGATAGCTTTGAGGTGGAGGAACTGTTTGGCGCTTTTGGGGTAACGGTAAGTCCCGATGGCAGTCAAGTCTTTGTGGCCAGCACTGGGGATCATTCCTTAATGGTGTTTAGCCGTGATGGTGATGGCAATCTCACGGAGCAGCAACTGTTGAAGGATGGCCGTGACGGTATTAAAACCCTGGAAGGGGCCATTGATGTAGCGGTTAGCCCGGATGGTAGCCAAGTCTTTGTGGTCAGCTTAGTGGACTCTGCCATTACCGTATTTGACCGCGACGAGACTGGTAATCTGACGTTTCGCCAAGCCATTGCCGACGGTATTGGGGGAGCGGCTGAACTGTTTGGAGCGTCAGGTGTGGCCATTAGTCCAGACGGCAGTCAGGTTTTTGTTACCAGTCGAGATGATGCTGCCATTACTGTTTTTAATCGAGATGCGTCTGGTAATTTGACCTTTCGCCAAGCGATTAAGGATGGTCAAAACGGTGCCGAACAGCTATTTGGGGCCTCAGGTGTAGTCGTCAGCCCTGATGGTAATCAGGTGTATGTTACCAGTGCTGTGGACGCCGCCATCACTGTCTTTGATCGCAATGCCGACGGCACCCTGAGCTTTGCGCAAGTGGTCACTGATGGTGACAATGGTGCTGAATTATTTGGTGGCACCCAGGGAACTGGTATTCCTGGTGTTAGCGGGTTTACGGGTGTTACCATCAGCCCCGATGGACGGCAGGTATTTGTCACTAGTTATGGTGACAATGCCATAACAATTTTTGACCGTGACACCAATGGCCGCTTAACGGTCAATCAAGTGATTCAGGATCAAGATGGTGTGAATGGTGCTGATGAATTAGCAGGCGCTATTGGCGTTGCTGTTAGTCCTGACAATCAGCAAGTCTTTGTGGTGAGTGCGGCTGATTCTGCCTTGACAGCGTTTGATCGAGACCTGGCTCCAAATTTGCTGAGCATTGTACGCCAAACGCCAGCTACGCCAGCAACTGATGCAGATAGTCTGGTGTTTCGTGTCACCTTTAGTGAGAGCATTCAAAATATTACGGCTGCTGACTTTAATGTTACGGGGGGCTCTACAGCGACAGTCACAGGTATTACGGCTATTAGCGCCACAGCCTATGACATTACTGTTTCTGGTGGGAATCTTGCCAACTTTAACGGTACTGTTGGGCTAGATCTCTCGGCTAGTCAAGATATTACCGACCCCATTGGCAATGCATTGCCTACCACTGAGCCTGAGACCGATGAGACGTACACTCTAACTAATGACACAACAACACCCAATAATCCTCCGCTGTTGACGCCGGTATCAGGTTTAGAAATTACTGGACTGGGCAGTGACAATACTATACGCCTGCATGTGGACAAGGTGAATATCTCTGAGGTGGGTGAGATTCGGATCTTTGATGTAGAGGGTACCAACCGTACCCAAATAAGCAGCTTTTTTCTGCTGGAAGGTGGCCAATTGCCTGAAGCCTACATGCCTGCCTTTAGTATTGATGCGAACCGAGTGAACGAGGGACAGTTGTTAGAGTTTCAGTTAGTGGTCAATGGTACAACCCATCTGGCAACAGCAACAACAATCACCGCTACGGAAGTTTCTCTCGATTTTGGTGAAGGCACCCAATTCACGGTGGAAACATTCACCCAAACCGCAACAACAAATCTGTTAGTCAATGATGCCGCTGCCATTGATCTCACTGGCCAAACAGGGTTAGTCAACGTTGACTTTACGATCTATCGTGAAGCAGCGATGGATAATATGGTGGGTTTCTATGCTACTGACTTAATTGATGGCGGTATTCGCGACACGTTAACCGGCAATATTCTGCGACCGGGAGAGGCTGGATATAAAGAAGCGGCTTTAGCTAATCGTTTGGACGTGGAACTTACCAGTGAGAATGGCCAGGCAAGTATGTTCTCTGTAGAGATTACCGCTGGTGGGTTCTTAGGAATCTTCTTAGTGGCGGGTGGCGGTGATCCAACAACAAACGACGTTTACTTTAGCCATGCTGGGGCGAATGAAAGCAGTAATGACCATGCCAGACTACTAGGAGATAACACCTTTGGCTTTGAAGACTTGAGCGGTCTGGGTGATCGGGACTTTAACGATATGGTGGTGGAGTTTACGGTCATTTAGTTGGATAGATCACGTGACCATCGACATGGTTCAATGGTGACCTTTGATAGATTGCAAATAGACTTAGGCCTAATAACGTAGGGGTATAAATCAGAGCTACTCCCATGAGTTTGCAATTGCCCCAATCCTCTGAGTGTATTTCTCTCCCCCAGATAGAAACCACTTTCAAGCATCCAGCGAAACATCGCCTCGCCCAAGGTGCCGCAGGCCTCCTCATATTCAGCCTGCTCACAGGGGGTAGTTATCTGCTCTATCGGCAGTGTGTCCTGGTACCAAAGCAGCAGGAACAGACGCAAACGCAGACAGTGACCGTTGAAACCGCGACGCTCCCAATTACAGTGGCGGCCAACGGAACTGTTGAGCCTGAGCAACTGACCAATGTCAGCCCTAAAACCTCAGAGCGTCTGGAACAAGTGACTGTTGCTGAGGGTGACGCGGTAGAAATAGGCCAAGTTTTAGCCTATATGGATGATTCTGATCTCCAGGGGCAACTGATGCAGGCCCAGGGACAGCTCGCCTCGGCCCAAGCGAATTTGGCTATGCTCGTCGCTGGTAACCGTCCCCAAGAGATTGCCCAGGCCGAGGCTACCCTGACCAGTGCCGAAGCCAACTTAAATCAGGCGGAAGAAGAGCTACGCCGCTATGAGTCCCTTTACACCCAGGGAGCAATCTCTGCGCAAGAAACAACGAGCTACCGAACGGCTCGCGACACGGCTCAGGCCGAGGTAAGAAGTGCGCAGCAGGCGCTGAATCTCAGTCAGATAGGCAGTCGTCAAGAAGAGATCGCGCAGGCGGAAGCAGCCGTGATACAAGCAGAAGGCGCTTTGTCCACGATCAAGACTCAGATTGAAGATACGGTGATTCGGGCTCCTTTTAGCGGGATTGTCACTGCCCGTTATGCTGACCCAGGAGATTTTGTTTCTCCATCAACTGCCGCCAGCGAAACATCGTCATCATCGTCGTCATCGATTCTCTCTTTAGCCTTTAATTATCAGGTTGTTGCTAATGTAGCAGAGACTGATATTGCTCAGATTCAAACCGGGCAACTGGCTCAGATTCAAGCCGATGCCTACCCAGATCGACGGTTTGAAGGGACCGTAGTCCAAGTCGCAGAGCAGGCAACGGTAAGTTCTAATGTGACCAGTTTTGAGGTGCGGGTCAATCTTTCCGAAGCAGCGCAGTCACAGCTACAGCCTGGAATGAATGTAGATATTGAATTTCAAGCCGGTGAATTGACTGATGTAATGGTGGTGCCAACCGTTGCCGTTGTGAGAGAAGAGCAGGGAGAAGGTGTGCTGGTGCTGACAGCAGAGGGGGTGCCTCGATTTCAGCCGATTGAAACTGGATTAACAGTCGATGAGCAAACGGAGGTGATTGCAGGACTTTCGGGGAATGAAAAAATTGTGTTGAGTGCGGCTCAGGGATTACCTGAAAATCGACAAAATCGGGGCGGTCCACCTTTGATACCGGGGGGAGGCTCTGGTGATGGCCCTAGCGTTACGCCGAGAGGAGGTCCTGGTGGTTAAGATTCAAGCACGTTTAACCTACCTGCCATCAATTTCTATGGCGGAAATCTTGGCAATAGCGATCGCAGCTCTCTGGAGCAACAAATTGCGCACGGCCTTAACCATGTTAGGTGTCATCATCGGCATCACCGCCGTAATTGCGGTCACCTCCGTAGGGCAAGGGGTGCAGTCTGCTACAGAAGCAAATTTACAGGGGCTGGGCGCAGATCTTTTGCAGGTGCGGGCCGGGGCTGCAAATACCGGCAACGTCAGCCAGGGTAGTGGCAGTGCCACCACGCTCACCTGGAGCGATGCCCAGGCGATTGAGTCCCAGGTGTTATCTGCTGGAACGGTGACGGCCTATCTGCAGCAAACGACTCAAGTGGTTTATGCCCAAAATAATATGTCTACAACCGTCTTGGGCACGGATACAAATTATGCAGAGGTGAATAACATTACACTGCAGTCGGGACGTTTTTTCACCCTAGATGAACTGACAGCCGCTCAGCCAGTGGCGATATTGGGGCCAACGGTGGAGGATGAATTATTTGATAGCGGTACTGCTATTGGCAAAAACATTCGCATTCAAGGACAGCGGTATAGCGTGATTGGGATTGCCAATGAGAAGGGGGCCCAGGGTCGAGAGAATCCTGACGAACAGATCTATGTGCCGCTTACCAATATGTCCGCTCGGTTGGTTGGCAACAACGCCCTGAGCGGGATTGCCGTTCAGGGTATTTCGATCAAAGTGACTGAGCAAGACCAGTTAGAAGCGGCTGATTTCCAGATTACAAACTTGTTGCGAGTGCGTCATAACATTTATCCCGCCAGGGGGGATGAAGATGATTTTCGGATTGTGAGTGCTGCTGATTTGGTGGAGACACTGACCAGCACGGTGGGTTTGTTTACGATTATGGTGGTTGCGATCGCAGCCATTTCCCTGGTCGTAGGCGGCATTGGCATTGCCAACATTATGCTGGTGTCGGTGGTAGAGCGCACCCGAGAGATCGGCATTCGTAAAGCCGTCGGGGCGACCAATCAAGCGATTTTAAGTCAGCTTTTGACAGAGGCAATCTCAATTTCGGCTGTCGGTGGAGGCTTAGGCGTGGGGCTGGGGGTAGCGATTGCCCGGATCGCCGCCACACTATTTGACTTTCCCTTTGTAATTTCTCTCTGGGCGATTGTTTTAGGGGTGGGTCTTTCTTTTGTGATCGGGATCGTAGCCGGTGTGATTCCCGCCCGCAGTGCTGCAAAATTAGACCCGATTATTGCCTTAAGAAGTGATTAGGGATAAGGATTTTATCAGGTCCAAAAAGTAATGCTGGAGAGACGTTCCATGGAAAGTCTGTACGTCCAATAGTAGAGCCTAAAATTTTGTTTCCTTAGTAAAAGAGTGACCACTATGGCCGCCATGATTTGGATGGAAGACATCCGCAAAACCTATCAGTTGGGTGAAGTGGATGTCCCCGTACTCAAGGGGATTGATCTGACCATTGAAGAAGGTGATTATGTCTCGATTATGGGAGCCTCAGGTTCCGGGAAATCTACCCTGATGAATATTATCGGCTGTCTGGATCGTCCGTCTGCTGGCCACTATGTTCTAGAAGGACAAAACTTGACCACGCTAAGCAACGAAGGTCTGGCCTATATTCGCAATCAGCGCATTGGCTTTGTATTCCAGCAGTTTAATCTGCTGTCTCGCTCAACCGCATTAGAAAATGTCATGCTGCCGATGTTTTATGCAGGGGTGAGTCGTCGCCAGCGGCGAAAACAAGCAGAATCAGCATTGACTCGAGTGGGATTGGGCGATCGCATGGGTAATCGACCCAGCCAACTCTCTGGGGGACAACAGCAGCGGGTTGCGATCGCACGCGCCCTTGTCAATCGACCAGCATTAGTCCTGGCTGACGAACCCACGGGTGCACTCGATACCCAAACGTCTTACGAAGTAATGACGCTCCTCAGCGAACTCAACAGCCAGGGAATTACCGTCATCATTGTGACCCATGAGCCCGATATCGCCGCACAAACCCATCGTATTATTCATGTGCAAGATGGTCTGCTTCAAAGAGAACAAGAAAACTAGCTTCTTTGGGATTTTACAAAATTGTAACCACTTTGTTGTTTGGGACAGGGTCTCCTGAAAGGACCTACCGTGTATACATAAGTCGGAGAGCTGGCTCTAGATTTCGAGCCCTCATACCCCAACCCCTTACTCCCTGAGGGAGAAGGGGGGTCTAGTCTCAAAGTCCTTCGCCCCCAGGGAGAAGGATTTAGGATGAGGGCCAATTCAAGGCTATGTCTACCTTTTGGGACATTATCTTCTAGATGTGTATACACAGTAGCCTAGAAGGACACCCCTCACATCTAATCATTAGTGCTCATAAGAAAGATTTGCCTGCTGGCAGAGTATCATCGACACGCTAGCTGGATACTTTGGCCGCCTGCTGGGCAAGGACAAATGCACCCACGATACCCGCTTTGCCACCAAGCTTTGGCGGAACGATGTAGGCATCAATGTCATTCATAATCCTTGGCACTTTGAGATAGGCACTCATCTGTTGACGCACTTGCAAACGGATCAGCGGAAACAGCTGCATTTGCTCCATCACACCTCCACCCAGGATGATCCGTTCCGGTGAGAACATGAGCATAAAGTTAACCAAGCCCACCGCCAAATAGTGGGCTTCTAGTGCCCAGGCTGGGTGGTCAATCGGAAGCGATGCCGCCTTCTGTTGCCAACGTTTTTCAATGGCAAGTCCAGAGGCCAATCCTTCTAAACAATCTTGGTGAAACGGGCAAGCTCCCGGAAACGGATCGGCAGATAGATCGTGGGGAATCTGAATATGACCCATTTCAGGATGCAGCAACCCGTGCACCAGTTGACCATTGACGACTGCGCCACCGCCAATGCCTGTCCCTACGGTTAAATACAAAAAAGTCTCAAATCCTTGACCATTGCCCCAATGGTACTCACCTAACGCCGCCGCATTAACATCTGTGTCAAACCCAATCGGGGTTGCCAACTCACGCGTTAGAACCCCGGCCAACTCGATCTGTTGCCAGCCTAGCTTGGGGGTATCGAGAAACCAGCCAAATGTAGGTGAATCAGTATGGATATCAACCGGACCAAACGCGCCAATTCCAATTGCTGTTAACGGTCCAAGTTGTGATATTTGTTGACGAAAAAAATCGATCACTTGAGCAATAGTCTCTGCTGGAGTTGTCGTTGGAATCCGCATCTCTGCTCGCAGATCGTCAGGACTCGTTCCCACTGCACAGACAAACTTGGTACCGCCCGCCTCGATTGCTCCAAAAAGTGACATTGCCGTTTCCTTTTGAAAATACGCTCACTATATAACTAGCTGTTCAGCGTTGAATGACTAGTACCCGATGGCAGAAATATCGAGCCCCTGGGACTTTACTGGCAGCTTACAAGGGTACGACCTGATTTCAATGTGACACTTGATGAATAGATATCGCTCTACGCCTATAGTTTCGACTATTTCAATTCAAACCATATCCGTATCAGATATAAGTTCTGTGAATATGGGTGTTACTACGCAAATTTGCTAGCTAAAATCCGGGGATACGGAATCCGCTTAGCGGGCTGACCTACGCGTTAGCCTCTACATAGCTGTAGCTACCGCCAGCAAATCAAATGGAAAACCCTGAAACTCTCAAGCTAAATCCTGTCAATGCAGTTCATTCGCAGCCACAGGCCAACTATGGAACCAAAAAGGTTATTGTTATCGAAGGAACTGAGAATATCAGCCTGATAAGCGCTTCATTAACTCAAAACCTGATCGTTGGTGGTCATCTGGATAGAGATCCAATGAATACATCGTTTGCGACCGATAGTGAGCATATGGGTGTTTTACTGTCTGGAGCCCAGGTAAGTGCATCCACATTTATTGGCCACTATCCTGGCCTAAACGCTGATGCCCTGGATGATAACCACCCAACGGTCATCAATAACAGCCGTTTTGTTCTAGTAGAAGGACGAGGATATAAATTTCAGACTGTTATCCCCATTAAGCAACCGATAACGGAATATCAACCAACCGCTGTTGGTAAAGGGGCAAATTTGAGTCGAGCCAACTTTAAGCAAGCCGACTTAACAGGGACTGACTTTACCGGTTGCAATTTAGAAGGTGCTAACTTTACAGCAGCGAATTTAAAGGACTGTAAATTTACTGGCGCGAATTTAACCAAGTCCAGTTTCAACGGTGCTGACTTGTCAAACGCTATCCTTACAGGAGCCAATTTATCTGGTGTCGATTTTAGTTCTACAGTGACGTCTGAGGCAACGGACTTTAGCCATGCCTACTTAGTGGGTGCGCGGTTCTATTGCTTGGGTGGTGAAAAATTTGCCTATTTAGGTTGTTTTCACGGTGCGATCTTTGCTGATGGAGAGCGGAGAATAGAAGTAGCAAATGCTGACTTTAGCAGGCTTTCTAATCTAGTTAATGGGCAATTTGCTTGTTTCTATAAATCTGATGTCGTCTTACCGGCAAATGTAGAATCCATTTCTACCAACAGATTTGTTGAGGCAAGAGAAGCTGCACCTAGCATTAACGAAGCAGCAGCTTCAACGCCTGCTGCTTCCTGGGGCGATGGATATTGATTTTTCTCAATCGTCAGTCACCACTGATTTAGGGGATAAATAGATCTGGCAGGATTACACTGCATCTGTATTTTTCAGATTAAATTTACCGA
Organism: Leptothoe sp. LEGE 181152; assembly: GCF_032906605.1. Taxonomy (NCBI): domain Bacteria; kingdom Bacillati; phylum Cyanobacteriota; class Cyanophyceae; order Nodosilineales; family Cymatolegaceae; genus Leptothoe; species Leptothoe sp. LEGE 181152. Next base: position 118,869 of record NZ_JASATU010000068.1, on the reverse strand, counting down.
AGATCAACAATGTCTCGCAATCTGTTGTTCTGAGGTTGGGCATGGGAGATATCGCTTGGCAATAACCTTGCTATGCTTGATGATGAAGCTACTGAACAGTACAGCGAATATGTGTCGTAGTCTTGCCTAAGAAGTTAAGGTAAAACTCTCCTCGTAGGTTTTCTTCAGGAGATGGATTAGGCACAGCGTTTCGGTTAGTGAAGACTTAGACAGTTTTAGGGGTGATGTTAGTGACGATCAAATAATAGGCTGCAAGGACGCAACCAGAAAAGAGTTGACTGCCCAAGGGACCTTGCCAGAAGTTGAGCCACCGGTCTCCCCAATGAACCAGGGCGATGGTCATGAGCATAACCCTAGGGATATTGAATAGCAGGGCAGTCACGATGCCAACCCCCATGAAGCTGAGAATTTGTAAGCGGCTTTGTTTCCTAAGCAGACCGATAACTAGGCTAGCGGCGATGACGGTCAGGGCCATGTCAAAGCCGTTGCAATCCCAATACACATCCACTGAGCCTTGGGGAACGTTGACAAACGATTCTGAGGCGGTCGCAGGCCAATTAAACAATCGCAAAGCCCAAGCTCCTGCATGAGCCATGACTCGCTCTAAATATTCGTAAGGGGTGAAGGCTTCCCAGAGGCTACGAGCCGCTGCTGCCGGTCGGGGGTAAACCGTGACCAGAAAGGATAATACGATAATTGGCTGCTGCCGATAGAACTGCCAGCCCCAGTTAGAAAGGGCAATTCCAATGAGGATGGAGGCCCAAAGGATAGCTTGGGACCATAGGGCAAATCGACAAATTGGAAATAAAAGAACACCACCCAGAATTAAAAAATGCCCGAGACGACGTTCTGTATGAGTGGCTTTAAGCTGAGTAATCTGTTTCCTTTGTCTCCATAGATGGTAAAGTCCAAAACACACAAAGAAAGCAGCAAGGGTGAAGCCATAGGTGCTTTGCAGACCTTTATCCAGGAAACCCAAGAACCATGCAGGGAGATACCAGAGTCCAATCAAGAGACCGATAATTGTCAGGATACTGTGAAGGTTCTTTGGGCTGTTTTTTAATTTTGAAAAAATAGAAGTTTGGTTTAATTTTTGGGGCTGAAACATTTCAAATCAATCTCATAAATGAACCACCCTAGTTAATTGTCATCTAAGTATTTTCATCTAAGTATTTTCATCTAAGTATATATGGGTGGATTTGATGCAGGTTGGTATCAGGATTTATTCAAGCTTTATCGTGGGGTAGCCAAAGGTTTAAGCAAAGTATATGACCAAAAATATAAGTCTCAAGAGGCTCAAGAGGCTCAGATAATTACAACTCAGTGGGACTCTATCATCTGGATTGTAAGCTCTTCAACCGATCTGCCAATCGTATAGCCAATGCCAAGATCGTCAGAGTCGGATTCGATGATCCAGATGTGGGAAATACCGAACTGCTCACGACATACAGCCCTTCAACTCCGTGCACCTGACAGTTTCGATCAACCACCCCCATCGTCGGATTATCAGCCATCCGCGTTGTTCCCATATGGTGATATGTGTCCCAAATATTCTCAGTCCATTGCTCCTCTGCCTTACTTACCCAATCAAAAACCTTGACTTCTCCTAAACCCAAACGGAGAAACTCACCAGCCACAGTTTTTGTAAACTCATAAATGCTCTCTCGACAATTATCTGTCAACTGCCAATCTAATTGTGCCTTAGGAATGCCTAAGGCATCTTTCTCAGCACTGAGCGTAATACGACTGGTTGGGTCAGGTGATTGTTCGCTATGGCACCGCAATAAAATACGACTCCGGGTATAAACTGGATTGTGTCGTAAAACACCGTATTGATATGCATTGAAAGCAAGGTACGGCAAATCTCGTAGCAGTGATTTTAGCTGACTCCTTCGAGCAGTCTCCAGGCTGGGTTCCTTACCTAATAGACCCAGCAGAACACGCAAGCCATCATCCTGTGAAGGTTGAAAAAATAAATCACCTATTACATTTAAAACTTGTTTTTCTCTTTGAACAGCTTCTGCTAAGGGGATTTTAGGATAGTAATAAGCATCTCGTCGACGATGCCAACTATATAATCTCTGTAACTGACGCGGCTTTTTAGTGACAATCTCTGCTGAATAACAGTCCACATGGTCCTGGAAAAAGCGTCCAACTAGATCATGTTGGTTGCCCAACCCTGTCGGACAAACCTGATTAGAAACTAAGAGTAACCGTGCACTCTCAATCCCTCCACAACAAACAATGGTTGTTGCCGCCCGGACAGTTCCAGTCTTACCTGTCAATGTCCGAATCTGTACTTCTTCTATTTTTGTACCGATGGGATTAGTCACCAGTTGCACCGCATTGGCATGCTGTAACACCCGAAGGCCAGGTGACTGTTGTAACTTTTGGCGATAAGTCTCAAAAAAATTACTCTTGTACGTATATTTAGAAACCAGGGTCCCAATTTTGTCAGGTTCAAATTTAGGAGGGTTGAGTCCTAATCGTTGCCAGGCATCTTGACCATATTCGTAGTTACCAAGGTGCATGACCGCTTCTGCTTGCCGGTAAAATGGATCAAGCTCTTGACGACTGAGGGGCCAACCGCTAAAGGGCACCCAGTCTCTTCTCTCAAAATCAATTGGTTCTAGCGGTAAACTTTGCCCACTCCAACGTACGGTTGAACCGCCTAGAATACGGTGGCGTCCCTGATGAATACCCAGGTGGGTTAGGCCAATAATTTCACTGTCATATAGGGCCTGAGTGTCTGATTCAGAAAAGCGTCCACCGCTTTCTAAAAGGACAATATCTAATGAAGTTTTAGCCAACTCTAAGGCCAGTGCAATACCAGCTGCTCCTGCCCCTACAATGCAAATGTCACAATCAATGTTGCTTCCCGATGGAAAGTCTTGAAAATCAAATATCATCCTAAAGCACGCTCTGTAAACTATCAAAATGACTTTGTAGACGCTTTATCCTTCAGAAAAGCTATGTAAGAGGCTGCTTTAAAAGTCCTTGAAGCCTTGTTTAATTATCTCATCCGCTTAAAATCAAACGAGTTTATGGTCACTTTAGATGCATTTATTACTATAAGGTAGGCTTTGATATCCAGATTTCTCCTTGCTTCAAAGTAGTCTCTAATTTAATTAACATATCCCCCCAGCAGAGCCAGGAGAGTTATCCAGTTTAATAGTTCAATCAGTCTTAAAGTTAAAACATCTCAAAACTCACAGAATATAAGCCCTAAGATACAAAGAGATCGAGATAGTTGTCTCTCATCTCCATTGCCGCTTTGAGCGGTTCCAATGTATAAAGCCTCCAGGTTTTCGGGAGGATACACGTACTCAGCAGACGACAATGATGCCCTAAAAAACAATAAGGCAAGGATTACGCTATCACTTTAAAGCTTTTGACAGCTAAATATATAGTATCCCGGAGGCTTTATAGAACCTTTATAAAAAAAATAAAGTTTGAAAAGATGTTTATTAAGTAGTAATAGGTATAAAAAATAGTCTCTCTATCCGACTTTTGCTCAAAATCAATGCATGATCCGTATCAATAAGCTGTCACCCTTTTTATTGATACATGTCAAGTAAATGTTAATGGCACAATTAAAATGATTTTTATGTGAAACACTATGAAGTGAGGTACATTTTACAATCAACATCTGTCTGAATCTTTATCATTGAAGTTAGCTCTCTGCATAAAACTCTACATCCGGAAGCTGACCTTTGAGCAACTTAGGATTGACCTGCATGAGTGCCTGATAAAATACCTCTAGCTCGGGGCGGGCTTCCATCGCAGGTACATATTCAAACTGATTGGTTTTGAGGGATTGTGCGATTACAGAAGCAGGGGTGTCCATGTATTTAGCTCCCAGCTCTGCAGCATCAGTGGGATTTTGTTGAATCCAATCAAGGGAATCACGCAATTCTGTTTGTATCAATGTTACCACATCAGGATTGTTATCCACAAAGTTGCTGAGGGCAGATATTCCTGCTTGAGGAAAACGGGCCGATTGTCCTGTTACCTGACTCCAGGTTTCTTTAAAGTCTAAATTGTAGAAGAGTTCTAAATCTTGCTGTTGGGCCTTGGCAACAACATTACTGGCATGGGGCTCAGAGAATACTCCCACATCGGCTGCACCTGTCAATAACAGCTGAGCAGTACTCTGAAAGTCCTGGGTGGACTGAATGGTGAGGTCCTGGTCCGGTTCTAATCCTGATTGGATAGAGAGAAAGCGGAAGATCATTTCTGGCATTCCCCCCTTAAATGGAATCAGCACTGATTTACCGCGCAGGTCTTCCCACTGGCTAAGTCCTCCATCAGCCGATAGCACATAAATGTTACCCCATACCATTACGTTCAGTAGTTTAATCGGTATGTCTTGTTGATAGAGGCCTGCTGCGAGCAAGGTGGGATTGGCAGTGATCTGTCCCTGCCCCGAAGCTAGTAATGCCTTCATTTGGTCATGGTTGCGTATAGCAAAAAAATCAATGTCTGCGATCGCATTCCGCAAGCGACTATGCTCAACTAAGTAGGCCAGGGGAATTGTTAACAAAATTGGCGATCCACCGATGCCTAGGGATGACAGTCCGCCGTTGGTGGTGGGTCGTCCACAGCCAGCGGCAATTGACAGCCCAAGGCTAGCTGTCATTAACTGGAAAAACTGACGGCGGTTGTAAGTCATAGGATAACATTCCTGATGGTTGAAAGATTGACGGTTTTGAGATTAAAACTAGCGGCAATTTCAGGCAGAGTTTGTAGCGCTGAAAGGGTTTGGTAGATGTAAGCCGGATCCCGCTGATGGGGTGGGCGCTCATTGTGCCAGTTATAGACAATGTGGGCCGGACATCGGGAAAGCACCAGGAGACGATCGCCCATTGTCACCGCTTCCGCCAGGTCGTGGGTCACTAAAATAGCCATTGCCCGATGTCGTTGTACCCAAGTCACCACCAGTTGTTGTAGCTGCTGACGTGTGCCAATATCGAGGGAACTAAATGGCTCATCTAGCAGGAGCAGTTGGGGGTTGATGGCAAATGCCCTGGCCAAATTTACCCGCTGTTTCATGCCGCCACTGAGCTGAGGTGGGTACAGGAACATAGCCTCCGACAACCCGACAGTTTTTGCCAACTGTTGGGCCTGTTGCAGCTGCTGTTGTCGACTGATGCCTTTAGCTTTTAACCCCAGGGCAATATTCTCGATGACTGTATACCAGGGAAAAAGCCGGGGTTCTTGAAAGACATAGGCGGTCGCCATGGATATGCTGCCAACGGTCCCTGTTGTTGGCAACAGCAAGCCTGCTAACACATTAAGGAGTGTGGTTTTACCACAGCCAGAAGGCCCCATAATCCCCACAATTTCCCCAGGCCCAGCGCTCAGATGAATAGCCTCCAAGATTAGCCGGGATCTATAAGAGCGATAGATGTTGTCCAGCAGTTGCATCATTGTCACCATCCCAGGGGTTTAGCCGGTTGTTGCCAGGGTAGAAGCTGTTGTTGCAGTCGTCTCAGCAGTGTGTCGGAGGCCAGAACCAAGCCAATGGTAATCACGATCCAGGCCATCACTTCCGCTGTATCTAGATTGGCGCGGGCGGTATTGAGTTCAGCGCCAATGCCGGTGGGCGTGGCCAACACCTCAGACATGATCGACACGCGCCAGGCGAGGCCTAATCCGGTCACGAGTAACGGTAATAGCCGCGACACCAAATGGGGCCAATAGAGTGACTGAAATCGCGATGTACCGGACAGCTGATACACCTGGGCGACGTCTACTAGGTTGGGGTCAAGGGTCATCACTGCATTGACTACTCCAGCAAACACCATGGGTCCCACCGTAATTGCCACGGTAAAAATTGAGTTGGCGTGGCCCAGACCAAACCACACCATTGTCAACATTAACCAGGCGATGGGGGGTGTACCTAGCAGGGCAATGGCGACAGGGGTGAGTGCTGGACGAACCCAGGACTGACGACCCGCGGCCAGTCCCAACAGACCGCCAATGCCCAAGGCCAGGATAAATCCGACCAGGACATGCAGGCTAGTGGCTGCGATCGCAGCCCACAGCCGCCTTTCTAAGAGAAGCGATCGCAAAACAACGGCCACCTCAATCGGGGCAGGCAAGATCACGCGACTGTACTGCTGCGAGCCCCATTGCCAGCCCCCCAACACCAGTATCAGTGTCCCCAGGCCCAATAGTATCGACCGCAGCCGAGTCAACGCATTGACATCAGGTTGATTAGATAACATGGGCTGACTAAAACTGAAACACGATACGAAGATTGCCAAGCTCAACAGTGAACGACTCAATGAGAATTTCTATTGGTAAAAAATGCAATCGTCTGTAAATTGCAGCAGCCGGAATGCCCCTACCCACGAATTCTGCTCAGTGTAAGCGCTTAAAACAAGTCATTTCTCACAAGTGGAGATTTAATTTAGATTTATGTAGTAATTATTTGTTGTCTGACAGGTTGTCTTTTGACAACTCTCTTTTAAGCAGTTACCGAGTAACACAGTTTAGCTACAGCCTGCATGATCAGACTTTTATACAAGACAACAGTGCTACCTAAATTTAGGTAGTTATAACTAAATTTAAAGATTTGCATCCATAGCTACATTGGGTGACTTGGAACAACGCCTGTGCCTCTATCTACCGATGATCCCCCCAGTTCATACCCCTAATTTATAGGCCCCAATCAGCCGCAGAACGACTTGCATATCTAGGTCTATCGACCTATCATCGGAACATAAGCTATATCAGGTACAGAGGCAACTGTCTAAAGGCACAAAAAGATTTTTCTTTTAATGTTGTTCTTAGTCAGGCTAAATACGTGTATCTAAGGAGACTAGAATATGTCACGCCAAGTCGGTGATCGTTATGCCTGTGATAAGTGTGGAGCCCAGTTGGTTTATGAAAAGCCATGCCCCTGTCCTTCGGACAGTATGCCCCACTCAGAAATCTGTTGTGGAGAGCAGATGAAGATGGTGCAAGCAGGGACTCCAGAGAATATGAAAAAAGGCTAGGGTGTTGCCCCCTTGGGAAATTTCCACCGAATTAACACGATGAAAATAAGTAGGTTTTGACGTAAATGGTTCGGCTGAAGCTGGGTTTGAAACATCACCGTCGAAGCCTTAGTTAAATGGTGAGTATAGAGAGCAGTGAAGGACTGCAGATATAACCGCAGACATAACCTATGACAACAGCAACTATAGACCCACTGGTTAAATACAAAACCCTACCTATCTGGGCAGAAACAACGTTACCAGAATCGTTTCAAACTCAGCACAATACAAAGCCAGGCACCTGGGGAAAAATCACAGTATTAGCAGGCCAATTGCAGTATGAGGCCCTAAATGAGGCTGGAGAGATCCTGTCTACCGACATCATCACCCCACAGCACACAGACTTCTTTGTATCACCAGGAGCCTGGCATCGGGTCAAGCCTCTAGGACCCCTACAGTGTTTTGTTGAGTTTTACTGTCGCTCCGAAGACTACTTTCAAAAGAAATATCATTTTGCAGCGCCTCACCGAGATATCCAGGCGCTCATTCAAGGACCTTTGGCAGACTGTCAGGCGATGAACGTCTTAGATTTAGGTTGCGGGAAAGGTCGCAATTCTACCTATTTATACGCTAAGGGGCATCAGGTGACAGCATTGGATAAAAATACCAGTGCTATTCAGCATCTTCGGGAGATTATTCAAACGGAAAAGGTTGGGGATAGATTTCAAGCCCGGGTGCACAACATTGAATCAGCGGCGCTTGATGACTACTACGATTTGATTATTTCCACGGTTGTTTTTCAGTTTTTGAGGTACAAAACTCTATCCCATGTGATTGAGAACATGCAGGCTCAAACGAAGCCCCAGGGCTATAACTTTATTATTGCCCCAGTTTCATCGTCGGAGTTTCCCTGTCCTCTCAAATTTCCGACTACCTTGGTGCCCCAGGAACTGCGTGACTATTACAAGCACTGGCATATTTGTGAGTATCAAGAACAAGTGGGAAAATTTCATCGCAAAGATAGCAACGGCAACCCTATTGAATCTATCTTTGCTACTCTGCTGGCTCAGAAACGTACTTAGCCCCCTAAGGGATGTCGTCGTTTCGCCGGGTTAGTGAGAAAGAAGGCGTCCTTAGCCTGCCCTCGAATGAGGACAGGCTAACCCAGTTGAACTGGATGGTCAGGGTAGCCTGCAATACGGGGCCAGAGACCCACCTTAGTAGATCACTCTAATTGTGATAGCTCACTGAGGGTAACGGCATCCGCTAGACCATAAATTTGCTTCAAGTAGTCCGTATACTCAGAAGATTTTTTTCGAGAATAGTTGAGGTTCTTATACAGACCGATCAGGTGAGTAAAATAATCTCGGGCTGACGATTTATTGTCAAACTTATAACATCTAGTCACCAGGTCATTGACCAGGTTAAAGCTCTCTTTCTGACGGGCTAGGGGTGTGCTGGAATCAACGGCATCAAAGGCATCCTGTTGTAGATAGACCATGTCCACAAATAGGGATTTTTGATACGTCACATAGTCATCCAGGGTCACCCCATCCTCACCCGTGACTTGCATCATCTGATAAATACTATCCCCTTGTTTCAAGAGACTGTTCATGGCCTGGACCTGGTCAACCCAGTCAGAGGCAATCTCCTTTTTTAACCATGGTGTGAGTTGGGTCAGGTAGCGCGACCACGAAATTAACGGATCGATAGCTGGATAAAAACGCTTGTATGCCCGATCATAGCTCAGACCTAAGAAGGTTTTAACGGTGCTCATGGTGGATTGGGTGACCGGTTCTTCAAAGTTTCCTCCGGCCGGAGAAACAGTGCCTACCATGGTGAGACTGCCCACACTGCCATCATTGGTGCGAATCACTCCAGAGCGCTCGTATACTCCTTTAATTGAAGAGTCTAAATAAGCTGGAAACGCTTCCTCCCCAGGAATTTCCTCCATCCGCCCTGAGGTTTCTCGCATGGCCTGAGCCCAGCGAGAGGTGGAATCCGCCAGGAGGAGAACGTCATAGCCCATTTGACGATAGTACTCACCTAAGGTGATACCGGTATAGATGGACGCCTCGCGGGAGGCCACTGGCATGGAAGACGTATTGCAAATAATGATGGTACGCTCCATCAGTGAGGCCCCTGTCTTTGGATCTTTCAGTTCCGGAAATTCAGTAATGGTTTCTACCACTTCACCCGCTCGCTCACCACAAGCAACAACCAGAACAATATCAACGGCGGCATATCGAGACAGGGTGTGCTGCAATACGGTTTTGCCAGCCCCAAAAGGCCCTGGGATACAGGCAGTGCCCCCACGGGCAATCGGGAAAAAGGTATCAATAATCCGCTGGGTTGTCATCAGCGGCTCATCAGGGTAAAGCCGTTCTGAGAATCGCTGTGTCAGCAGCCGTTGTGGCACCGATCGCCGTACAGGCCATTGTTGAGTCATATCCAGGGTATGCTCTCGACCACTGGCCTCCCGGATGCGAGCGATCGGCGTGTTCACGGTGAAACTCCCCTGTTGGATCCAGATCAGCTCCACCTCACCCGGTTGATCGAAAGGGACCATAATTTTATGGCGAAATCGACCTTCCTGAACCGTACCGAGAGTATCTCCAGCCTTGAGTTGAGCACCCAAATGTACTGTCGGCACAAATGACCATTTCTTCCGTTCATCCAGGGCCTTGACATCGACACCCCGAGGTAGAAACGTACCGTAGGATACTGCCAACAGATCTAGCGGATTTTGTAGACCGTCATACACTTGACCGAGTAACCCCGGCCCCAAGCTGACAGAGAGTAACTGGCCCGTTTGCTCCACAGGATCGCCAATTCCCACCCCCCGCGTACTTTCAAAGACCTGGGCATCGGCTTCATATCCCCGTACCCGCAGCACTTCAGCCTTGAGTCTCTCAGTCCGACCGTCATTCTGCCGCTGGGGAGAAATGTAGACCACTTCATTCTTGGTCAAGGGACGCCCGTCCGTCGGGGCCATTTTAATGGTGACAATATCTTCTTGAACAGCAACAACCCTAGCTGGCTTGTACATTTCAGACATCGGACTCTCCTCATACAAACAGCTGATCAAATTCGCCCACCCCAGCGTCCACCAGGTTCTTGAACCGCTCTACGGCCAACGGGCCATCGTATCGAACCCATCGATCAATCAAGTCCCAACGCATTACATAAATTACCACTGCTTCAAAATCGAAGTAGTGCTCTGCTCCTAACTGACCTAATCGCTGCCAAACGTAGCTAAATAACACACGTTCTAACGCCACTGATTCATCGGCATGCAACAACTGTTGGGCTTCTAACAGCCAGGGGAAATTCCCCTGTAGTCGAAAGGCGGGTTCTGTCCAATGACGTTCAATGTGTTTAACCCAGCGCCCATACCCCCAGGGTTCTCCCACCGGTGCGGTTTTCTCGCCTCGCTGACGACGGCGTAGGGCGGCGACAATCGTGTGTAGCTCTAAGCGAAACGCGACGACTTCTCGCAGGAGCGGATTTTTGACCTGCTGAAAGAATTGCTCTGCTGCTGCTACAATTTCCGCATCTGTTCGCGATATGGGCACATGGTGCCAACGAATTAAGGACTGTATTTGCTGCAGGCGTACAGCATCTTCCTCACTCAGCATCTTCAGACGAGCTTCCAGTTTAAATCGCGACAACGGCGTCTGCTGGGCTTCAAAAAGTTCGCCAAGATAGGGCAGGCTTGCCATCAGGGTGACGTACTGGTTGGCCTTAAACATTGTTATACCTATTTGACAATGCCTTCTAGAAGTGCGCGGAAACGGGGTTGAAGATACTGAAGAAGTACATCGGCAATGGCGCGATCGCTAACATCTAGCACAACTTCCTGATCCACCAGTCGGATCCTCAGACCCCCATGATTATCGTTAGCCACACCAAAGGTGATGCCTTCTTGCAGTGCTTCTTGACTAATCAGACGGATAAAATGGGTTAATATCCCCTGTTCCAATTCCTCAGGGTTACGACTGAGTTCCTCAAACCCTGCCACATTACGAGGCAACAAGATCTCCACTGATTGCGCATCGTCAATCTCGTCTTGAGCTCGGCCTGCTATTTCTAGAATAAGTCGCTGTAAGAGTTCTGGTTTCTGAGCTTCGACACCGACTAAGCGACGCACCTCCCCGGCAAATCGCTGGCTCAACTCCATTTTGAGAGAGAGCATGGCATCACGGGCGGCAACTTCTAGCGCTTGATGACCCGCTTTTTCTAAACTGTCTGCCTCTTGTCTGGCCTTAGTCAGAACCTCACTCGCTTTTTCATGGGCTTGCTCAATAATTAACTCGGCTCGTAATTGGGCATCTTTTACAATCTGTTCCCCTTGAGCCCGACCACTGGCAACGCCTTCATCTCGCAGTCGTGCAACTAGGGCATCAACCCCATGGGCAGCGGGTATATCTGATCGGTGAGATTTATTGTTTCGCACGGTTATATTTTCCCCCTTTTTTACCTATGGCAGACCACCTGCCGCTACCAGAGCGAAGACAAAGGCAAACACGGCGAAACCTTCAATAATGGCGGCAGGTGCCAGGGAAAGCCCAAAGATTTCAGGTTTGGCTTTTGCCCCTGCGATCGCAGAGGCACAGGCTTGACCTTGATAGATCGCCGATAGCAGAAACGCCAGCCCGGATCCCACACCAATACTAAATAACCCGGCAGCATTATCCACGGTCACAAGACGGTTTAGGGAAAACAGAACCACAATGCCATAAATCGACATGGAAGAGGGCAAAGCTGATAAACCAACAAAGCGACCATATCCACCTTTAACCTCAAGCATTGCCCCAATGGCCGCTTGTCCAGCGATCTTACAGCCAAGGGCGCTGCCAATTGCCCCCAATGACACAGGAGCGTATATGCCTATCCACCCCAGGAGAATGATAAATTCATTCACGGATTACTCTCCTTTTTTGCAAATGCCTGAAAGGGATATCCTTCATCAGTGATACCCCAATTAAAAAACTCAATAAAATTCAACCGCAAACCATGGACAAACCCGCTAATGATCCCCAAGGCTAAATTAATGCCATGGCCCAGTAACAGAATCAAAATGCTGAGCAACAACCCTAATCCTGGCACTGACTGATACACCTGGTGGGCTAGCTGGTTGAAGGTTAAGGCCAATGAGGCACTGGCCAATCCTAGCGCGAATAATCGTAGATAGCTCATAATATCCCCAAACAGTTTGGAGATCTGGGATAACGAACCCAGGCCAGCCACCAACCGTAAGGGCAGATTTTTTTGGCGACTGCCGAGAAATCCGCCTAAGAAAATCACTAAGAAACCGCCCACTAGTAAGCCAATGCCTAGATGGTGCCCGACGGCTTCCCCCAACCCCAGTGACAAGGTTAATCCGCCAGCAATAACAACAATCCAACCCAGTGGTTTCGCCTTTCCGGCAAATCCACCGGCACCAAGGGCGGCGATGATGTTCGCGAACGTAATATGCAAACAGCCAATTGCGATCGCAAGCTGCATCATGGCATCGTAATTGTTGATATTTAGCACCTGAAAACGGGTGAGCCATGATCCAATGCGCGGAATCTGCTCAGGCCCGGCACCAAAGTAGCTACCGACCAAAACACCATAGATGATGGCCGCTATCAATCCCATTACCGATAGGATCCGGAAATGTCGGCCGCCTGCACTGCTCCCCATGGATGGCCAGTAACAAGCCACAATGACTGCCAGCACCAGGGCATAGCCAGCATCCGAGAGAATCATCGCAAAAAAGACGGCAAACGAGAAGAAAACCGCAATCGACGGGTCCCAGGTACGGTAGCCGGGGGTCTGGTAAAAGCTGACCAAATCTTGCCCACTACTCAGCTCCGGCGGATTATCCATCAGGGTGGGTGGGGCATCGTCAGGACGGGCCGGTTCAACCAGGAGTGCCAGTTCCTGTTGTTCAGCAAACGCTTCCAATTGTTCTAACTCTCGGGCGGGCATCCAACCCTGGACCATAAAGATGCCAACTTCCTTACGGGTTTGGGTACTCGCATACTGAATCGCTGCCCGATCGTCAGCCCGCGCCAGATTCTTAGAGAATAAATGTATCCAGCGACTTAGGGCCTCATGTTCAGCATCCAAGTCTTCTAACTGGATCTCAACCCGTTGTAACTCATGCTTTAAATCCGTTAGCGGCACTGCCCCGGTGTAGGTGCGAGCAACGGGCAGGGCGTTAGCGGGAGGCTCCTGTTTAGAAATGACTACAACATAGGTAAATCGATGATCCGCAGAGACCTGTTGCCAGGGCCATTCCAAATCCTGGAGAGATTTCATCTTCGCGTAGGGCACCCGATAAAACCAGAGTCGGTAACCACCCAGCTGGCCGAGATCGGGTAAGGTAAAATCACCCCAGGGCTCTAAATCTCGGATGCGATTCACCAAAAAATATCGCCTGTCCTCGGCCTCCCGACGGTTTTGTTTATTGGCCAAAGCCGCTGCTAACACGTGATCAAAGTCAAAATCCACATGCTTCAACACCTGATGTCGCCTACGCCGTACATCCATCAGATATAGCAGCGCTTCATGGGCATCTTCATCCCGCACAAATAGCTCTGCCTCTGATTCTTGAGCAGGGGGCTGGAGTGGGATCAAGTGGAGGCATCCCAAACGCTGTAGGCCCTCAAGTACCTTCTCTTGATCGTAACTTACCCCGCAAAGGGTGACTTTGTTTAAGGGAACAATACTCATGCAGCCACTCCCTTCTTCCGCTTGGCAATCTTTGAGTTCACCACAGCGGCCCGTGCGGCATCCGACAAATAAATCTGGATTTTTTTAATATTTGCCTGGGCTCTTGGGATCAGCACCTTATCAAACAGGTTGACTCGCTGGGTAATCTTGCGAGCAGCCTGATTTAGCAACACTTGCCGTTGCTCAGCCACCTGTAATTGCAGGCGTAATTCCACCGCTGTTGTGAGGGCGTCCACCACACGCTCGACCCAGTGAGGTCTGCCCAAGAAAGCATACTGGCGCACTTCTATATCAACCTTCTCCAACTTAGGCAGACGGGTTCCCACAACATTTTCTTCCACTATCTGCACCCCAACGACCTTAACAATATCGGTCAGATCTACCTCCTGAGTTGATAGCATCAACAGCTCGCTGGCAATCAGAGGATCTAACTCTCCCAGCTGCTGGCGAACATCCATGAGCCTGCGTCTAGCTCTGGCCTGCTCAGCCAGTAACTGACGGCGTTTCAGGTCGAGAGATGGCAAGACGTCTTTATAGGTTTTGAGTTGTCGTTGAAGTTTGGTAAGAGACGCCTTATTTAATGCCAACCTTGCCATGGTCGCCTCCTATTACTGCATCTCTTTTGGAAAGTACTTGTCAATCAGCGCCTGTTTCATCAACAATTCTTGAGGTTCAAAGCACTCGGCTAACGTTTTCCACCCCAGGTCAAGCGCCTGCTCAAGGGAAATAGAGACATTAATGTCCATGAAGCGCTGTTTGAATAGCTCACCAAATTTCAAGAGCTTATGATCAAAATCAGACAGTTCAAATGCCATCGCCTGCTTCTGTTCAGCATCTTTGGCATTGGAGTAAAAGCGAACCATCGTATTCATAATCTGACTATGGTCTTCGCGAGTCGCCTTACCAATAACATGCTGCTTAAGTCGTGACAACGAACCAAAAGGATCAATCACCCCATCATGGAGATAGAATTGCCCCTCGGTGATGTACCCCGTATTGTCTGGCACTGGATGGGTGACATCATCCCCAGGCATTGTGGTCACGCTAAGAATAGTCACTGATCCCCCCTGGGCATAATCACAGGCTTTCTCATAGCGACGAGCCAGCTGGGAGTATAGATCACCCATATAGCCCCGATTTGACGGTACCTGATCCATGGCAATACCGATCTCTTTAAGGGCATCGGCATAGGCGGTCATGTCTGTCAGCAATACCAACACCCGCTTCCCTTGTTCCACAGCAAAACGTTCCGCTACCGCCAGGGCCATGTCGGGAATCAGGGTACGTTCCACAATGGGATCAGATGCCAGGTTAACAAACATCACAGTGCGAGAGAAAACACCGGCATCTTCAAAGGTGGTGCGAAAAAAGTGGTAATCATCAAAAATGAGACCGAGTCCGCCAAAGACCACAATGTCTGCATCAGCCTGAATGCCAATGCGAGCTAGGAAAGGGTTAAACGGCTCGCCAGCGACAGAGAAAATGGGTATCTTCTGACTCTCGACCAGGCAATTAAACACATCAATCATCGGCACATCGGTGCGGATCATCTTAGATGCCAACACCCGCCGCATGGGATTAACGGACGGTCCACCAATGGGGACTTTAGAATCCTGTGATAGATCGGGTCTGCCATCAATGGACTCCCCGGTACCGCGAAATACCCGCCCTAGAATGTTGTCAGAATAGGTAACCTCCATGGGATGCCCTAAAAAGCGAACAGACGAATTTGTCGCCACACCTTTCGTGCCACCAAACACTTGAAGAGCAACCGTATCATGCTTAATGTTAATAACCTGAGCCAGAGATAGGCTATCCTCATCATCGCCTTCCACCACAGCTAAGTCGCCATAGCGCGGCCCAGTATCTTTCAGGTAAGCACTCTCAGGCACTTGCACCCGCATGATGTCGCCAACGATCTCAACTACTTTAGAATAACGAACGAGAGTTTGTGGCATAAGAAACACTCTGGGCTAAAAGATGGACACCCTAAGGACTAAATATCTTAACAAAAATGGTATTTTTTATTACTTGAAGCGAAACAGAAAACTTAAAAAACTTAGTAATATTCAAGTCTAGCTGGAGCAAAATCTTGAACAGAGCATCTAAGGAGATCTTGAAACCATAATTTCAGTTCATTAAGCCATACACCAGCCAAATAACAAGTAAGTACATCAGCTCTGGTCTACTTACTGAAAACAAAACAAATCGTTAGCAAAGATTCAAACTTGTCTGAGATTAATGAACAACGACCAACAAGATATCATTTTACTCACTCTGAACCATAGCAACACACCAAGTGTAAACACGGATCAGCAAAACGACTGCACTCAATCAAGCAAATAAACTAATCTCAATGAACCCATGCAATAACATTGCCTTATCTCCAACAGAATTTAAGGTTTTCTAAATAGATTCAATCACTTTTCTCTCATCTTTCTCATCAAAGCAGAATATTTTCTTTCATTACCCTCACCTTTCGAAAGAAGAGATATACAATAACAAGGCTGTATGTCTGTGGCTGGCGTCACAATCATCAATAACGGAGGTGATTTCAGAGATTTCAGGAATAAAGATGCATCTTTTAAATATCAGGGTATCTTAACTTCTCTATGCCGTATTTATAGATATCAGCGGTGTCAGAAAAATCAAGATAATCAGGTGCTGTTATACAGCTATACAGCCTTAATCAGTCACCAATCCCAGGTCTTCTAACACATTTGGGACTAGAGGTAGGATAGGCTCTTTTAAGGTCGCAACAACCAATCCCTAGGCACGTCGAAACCACAATAAACACCAAGCAGGTATCACAGGCAGCATCAGGTATAACAAATACTGTAAAAATGACACACTATCACCAGGTCTAACTAAAATGATTTCTTTCAATAGGGGTAACGCGAATGACAGCATAATCAGGCTAAATAGTCCGACTAAGAGTCTGCCTCGCTGAAATTTTATCCAGCGAAACCGGGTTACAAGACTGATGAGCAAGGTTTCTACCGCTAGAGCTATCTGGATATAAACCATGCCCATGACTAATCCCAATACCCAGTTCTCAATTGGCCTTACCTGATCTGGATTGAGTGTTCCGTACCACCAATCCTGCCACCAGGCTGCCACACCGATCACGATCAGCAACCCCAACAAACTAATTAGCCCAAGAATGATAGTTCGTAGTAGCTTGGCAAAAGACATGGCACAGCAGACAATTAAAGGATTGAGTTGTAGATGCTGCCAAGGCGGACCCATTGCCAACTATACACAGTTAGAAATGAGGCTCCGCCCACTTCTAGTATCGTCTTAACTTTTGTACGCTATGGGTTGCGCTTGAGTGTCCAGAAGGGTGGCGCATCGGGGGCTATTTTCTGGACCTGTATAATTTCAAATCCATGTTTCTGATAAAAGCGTACGGCTTGTTCCGTAAACGTCACCAAATAGCAGGCTACCCCTTCATGGCTTGCCTGTTGCAAAATCGGCTGTAGTAACCGACGGCCCACGCCTTGTCCCTGGCAGGCGGGATTCACTACCATCAAGCCCAAATACCAATGGGGGCAATCGCCCATATCTTGTTGATGGGCCTGCTCAACAGCCGATAACAACGTTAGACATCTTCCCAAGCGATTCCAGCGAAATTTTGTGGGTAAGGCATACAGCTGGAGCTCCCAGATCATTTTCAATAACTCAAGCGGATTACTAGAGAGTTCTCCCGGTGGTAGCCCGGCGGCAATTCCTTCTAAATCCTGGGTTGTATAAACATGATTGTACTGAGTAGAATACACAACCAGTTTGCGCATCAACCACGTCAAAGACTGCAGCCGAAATTCTCGATCGTCAGAGATTATATACATAAAGACTGGATCGTCTGCAAATGCCTTAGCGGCCACCATACCAGCATCTAAAACTTGTGATTGCTGTAGTTGGATAACATCAGATGATGGCTGCGGTTGTACAACACCAGACGTTTTCATGATTCAGGTTCCTTAGTTACGGTTCGAAATGAACGTTAGAATTTGTCGTTTTTCACTGGTTTAACTGTAATCAAACCAGTGTCCCTAAAGCGTCCCTAAAGCGTCGAACCCCTGCCAGTCATGGATTTAATGCGCTAACGTTAATTTTCAGCACACCGACGCCCAGACAAACAGGGGGGTAACGACCTGAGCAGATGCAGCCTGGTGGGGTCTACGCTCACGGTCTCCACATAGGCGGCAGTGAGGTAGGGATTATAGGTTTCATCCCCCATTAAAGAGACCTGACCATGGGCAATCAACAGCGTCACCATCAGATTAAACAGCCATTGTTCACTGGCGTTAAAGCGTTCTACAATGCCACTTCTGGGATACGCCAGGTCCAGGATCGCCCGCGTCAGGGCAGAGGTGTGGGATAGATTTTCAGCCAGGTAAAAATATTTTTCAGAGGTGGTAAGCCCCTGGAAAGCAGCTAGCTGCTCTTGCACAATGGGAGTGGCAATATCATAGGCTCCACCCACAATGACTACCGGAATCTGAATATTTCTCATGCCCTTGTCTCCAAACAGATTGCTTAAGGGAGACAGGGCAAACACCGAGCCAATGCGCTCATCGGCCAGGCTACCATCAAGCAGGTGTTGCAACACCTGGGGAGCAGATTGCAGCTCTAGTAATCGACATTGAATTAGCAGGGCAATATTGACATTGTCAGGCACAAAATCGGCGTCTAGATCACACTGTTGCTCCAGGAGGTCCACATCAACGGTTGCCCCAGCGGCTGCTAATACGGTGTACCCTCCAAACGAATACCCGACCAGACCTACACGTTCGAGCTGTAGCCGTCCCTGAAAATCAGTTTTGTTTTTCTCTTCTAGAGTGTCAAGGAGAAACCGAATATCCAAAGGGCGATTGATAAACTCCATGACATCAAAAGATTCACGGTTTAGTCCCAGGGCCAAATCATCCTGATAGACTGCGTTGCTGCCAATGTGCTCGGGCACAGCGACCACAAAGCCATTGGCGGCTAAGCTGCGAGCAGCGGCTACCGCATCTGGATTGGTGCGGGTCTCTCCGTAGCCATGGGACAACACCATCACTGGGATGGGTCCGAGAACGGCACTGAGGTCAGTGGGGAGATAGAGATCGGTAGGATAAGTGCGGTTGCGATCGCGATCTTCCAACATCAGCGATTGTTTCACCACATCAAACCGAGGCACATCTGCCAGCATGGGTAGCGCCTGATAGTCCAACATCGGCTCAGTGGCAGCAACAGCAACAGACTGTTGAATGGTCGCCTGCACTAAGCTGTCAGTAGTTTCAATATTGGTCTCAATAGCCTCAGATAGCGCCAAAATTTGTGGCAAATCCAGCCTGATACCATTCGTCGGGTAGAACCGGAGGATATTAATCAGCGATAGACCCGCCGGATCAGCCGCCGCCAACACCATCGCCGCTCGAATCGCCCGCTGACCATTGTGACGTCCCTCAGTTTTAATCAGCTGCCCAGCGTTCGCTAAAACAAGTTCTCCGATGGGAGAATACAGCCACTGAGACAGCACAAACGGATCGGCTATTTGTTCAGGAATACCGTCATTTAAAGCCACTAAGGGAGTACTCAAAGTCCGCTGAAACGCCTGACGATTTTCCGGTGAAACCCTATCCAAATAAGGGGCTAGTTCATCGTCTATGGTGCCTTCTGTGGCAAATGCTTCTAGGGATGAGATCGAAATCTGTCGCCCTAAAACACCGTAGTCAAAGTAAAGTTCATCCGCTGAGCGAACGGGTAAGGGGCTCATTATCCCAGAAAGGATACCTAAAGCCGTAGCTTGCACTAACCGTCGAATCACCTTGAGATAACCTGTTGTAAAACCCATGATAGTTGTCTCAGTTTATTGGATCAGTTTATTGGATAGTAGGGGCTTGCACCTGTCTTGGGATCACAGATGTCACCAAGCCGAATTTCAGATTTATTTCGCAACAGGCTGTTGCTCCTGATTAGTTACAGTCTGGTTACTAGCAAATACCCATCGCAGCATCGGAGGAGCCACAAAGGTGGTGGCAATCACCATCAACACAATGGCAACATTCAAGGAACCGGTTAATGTCCCTGTGGTGGCCCCCAGACCTGCAAATACTAAACCCACTTCTCCCCGTGGCACCATGCCAGTACCAATGGCCAGTCGATTCACATTCTCTTTAGAAGAGACAAAATATCCAGCGGCTAGTTTGCCCAAAATGGCAATCACAATTAGGAATGCTGCTATCACTAAACCAGTTCGACTCTCAGGATTCGCCAAGTTCAGGACACTCAAGTCAGTTTTGGCACCAATGGACACAAAGAATACCGTTGCAAATAGAGCAACTAAAGGCTCACAGGCCTTCTCTAAAGCTGCCGTTGCTTTTGTATTGCCAAGAATTATACCGGCTGCAAAACAGCCAAGGATTTCTTCCAAGCCAATCACATTCGCAATCGTGCCCATCAACGATAGAAAGATAATGGAACCGATCAGCACACTATACGGATTACTGAATCTGCTCAGAAAGTTGATGTAGCGGGGACCAAAAACCTTATTCAAGACAATGGCTGATATTACAAAAAGTGTAGCGCTGACAATTGTGCCAATGACGCTAGAAATCTCCACTGTTCCATGCTCAGCAATACCGATGGCCACGGCTAAAATAGCAATGCCAAGAATATCGTCTAAAACGGCAGCACCGAGAATAATTTGCCCTTCCTTGGTGTTCAATACTCCCATATCTTGCATGATTCGAGAGGTAATGCCGATACTTGTGGCCGTTAGTGCTGCCGCCGCAAAAATTGATGCGATCGCAGATAGATGAAAGATCGAAGTCAGACCCACAAACCCGGCTACAAACGGGAGAATCACCCCTGCCACAGCGACTGATGCCGCCTGGGGACCCACCTTGATTAACTCTTCGAGATCAGCTTCCAGACCAATCTTAAAGAGCAAAACCCCCACACCAAGCTCGGCATATTGATTCAGTAAAATCCTTATCGGACCCGCAAAGACTTCTTGAATTGTCGTCGTGTCACTACCAGAAATTAGCTGAACAGCGGCCACGGTCCAATCAGCAACTTCCCCCCCATTACCCAAAACAATACAATGAATACCTGAAACACCCAGAATAAAACCAGCAATCAGTTCACCTAGAACTGCAGGCAAACTCAAGCGAATAGCAAGTTCGCCAAAAAGCTGAGCAAACAGAAAAACGACAACGGTCACCAATGCAACTGCTGCGGCTAACGCTTTAGCATAGAGCTCGCTTTCAACTCCGACAGCTGAAGCCAGCAGCGGAGTAAACACAGAACTCGTGACAACAGAAAATGAAGAAAGAATCATAGTTCAAAAAAGAATCTTGGGGAATTTGAGAACCTGGACAACATTCACATCATTACCAATATTTCTAAACACTGAGTTCACCGGCACGATCTTCTCAAGGAGAGGAAATTCTAAGGCACAATGTCACCCATAGAATGTCTTACGCACCAGACTCTGTCGGGGTCCTGGGAGTCAACTGCAAGTAAAGCCCCGGCACAACCAACAGAGCAATCAACGTCGCCGACATTAATCCAAAAATGATCGCCATACACAACGGGAACCATTTCGCATCACTCAGCGCCAGCGGAATCAAACCAATCACAGTTGTGATCGACGTTGTCACAATGGGGCGTAATCGATCGCTAGCCCCCAGAGCAGCCGCATGGCGTACATCCCAGCCTTCTCTGCGGCGCTCATTCATGGTGTCCACCATGACAATTGCATTATTTACCACAATGCCTGTGAGAGAAATAATACCAATGGCCGTTGGGAACGAAAACGGTAGATTCAGCACAACATAGCCAAAGATTGTCCCAATCAAGGCAAAGGGAATGGTGAGGATAATAATCACTGGCTGGGTGTAGGAACCAAACTGGAGCACCAGCACCGCAAACACCAGAAAGATGGCCACCACTAACATCTGCCCTGCCGAACCAAAGGTTTCACTACTGGTATCGGCGTCACCACCAAACTTATAGGTGTAGCCCCGAGGCCAGCGGTCAGGATTCTTGGGATCGGTGGAATCGTACTGCATGGCCTCCAGATAGGGTACAAGTTCAGCCAAGATCTGACTGTCATAGTAGCCCTGGCCAGGAATCACTTTAGCCAACACCGTGACGCTGCGCTGGGTATCGCGATGGGTGATGGAAAGGGGAACAGCCCCCTGGACCGGTTCCAATAAAGCATTGGCGGGCAACGCCTCACCTTCAGGGGTGATAAACCGCATGGTGGCAAATTCATCTAGCCGAGCCGGTCCACCCACTTCGCCATTTTGAGAGGGCCATCGAGTACTCAAACGAATTTCCAGATCTTCTTCGCCACTGCCCACAGAAAAGTCACCCACCTCATTGTCAATCATCAGATAGCGCCCCTGGATCCCCAAATCTTCTTGACTAATGCCATAGAAATCTAAGGCCTCTCGTTTAGGCACAAACTTGTAATCTTCCCGTAAGTTACCAAGGTCATCCCGCACATCCATCGTGCCGGGAATCTCTCGCAAGGCCTGCTGCACCTGACCAGAAATCTCCCGCAGGGTTTGCAGATCTTTACCATAGAGTTCTACTTGGATAGGGTCTTCACCGCCCCCGGTACGCTCATATTGAACCGCTAAGATGGCTCCTGGATAATCCCGTAGGATGGTGTTGTTGATCTCTCGCCTGAGATCGCGAGCATACTCAAAGGAGTCACGGTCTCGCTGAGGCCGCTCGACGAACATTGTCGATAAACCAACAAAGTAGTCGGCATTGGTGGGTTTGATTTCACTAGACGCGACTAAATTACTGCGCTGACCCACCAGTTTCACCACACTTTCAAAGACTTTTTCTCCGTTAGGGTCACTATAGTTACGAACAAATTCACCCATGCGATCAGCCACCTCTTGGGAGCGGGTCAGCGTGGTAGCTGGGGGTAATTCCACATTAATGCTGAGCTTGCGGGCCTCCGCATCTGGAAATAGGGCAGATGGTAGCCCCGTGAACAACACCATAGCTAGCACAAACAAAGCAATTGTGCTAGCTGTCCATAGACGGGCCACCCGCCGATTGGGCACCGTGACCTTTAAGCTCCATTGGGTAAACTTTTTAGAGACTTCTTCAGTCAGGCGGTCCACAAAGGTTTTAGCATCGCCCTTACCCTGCACATTATCTAGCAAGAATTTAGAGAGGGGCACAACAACTAGTAAAGCAATTACATAGCTCAGCACCAAACAGGTAATGGCACTAATGGGAATCAGGCGCACAAACTTACCCATGGTACCTGCGATCGCCATCAACGGAGCCATGGCTAAAATGGTCGTCAGCTGGCCTGAAAACGCAGGAGCCGCATAGGTCTTCACGGTTTTAATCGCCGCTTGGGAAAAGGTTAGCCCCTCAATATATAGACCATTGTGCATGCCCTCCAGCATCAGGATAAACACATCCACCAGCAGCCCCAACGCCAGGATCATGCCAATCATCACCATGGTGTTGAGGGTATACCCCATCATCCACAGAAAGAAAATCGCCCCTGCAAACGTCAGGGGAATGGCTAATCCAGCAATCAGCGCCTCGCGCCAGGTGAGGGCCACAAAGAGAATGGCAAAGACACAGAGTGACGCCTGAAAAACGTTGCTACCGAGGTCGTTAAGTTCAGTTTGAATTTTGTCCGCATCGCTATTGAGAACGCGATAGTCCATGCCATGGGGCCATAGCTCAGGGTCTTCACGGGCAGATTCCATGGCCGCTAGGGCACCATTAACCACTTGGGTCGTATCACTACCGGCCACTTTTACCACATCCAGCACGATAGTGGGTGAAAATTCAGCCCCTTGCCAGCTCACATCGGCTCGATTGGTCTCTCGCTCTAGACCCTGATAAACGTCAGCCACCTCAGCTAAGCGCACCACACGATTATCATTCAGCCGAGCAACCGGCAGACTGCTCAAATCCTCCAACGTGCGAAAGCGACCATATAGCCTGACTTGAGCCCCAATTTTGTCATCCCGTACTAAGTCCCAGGAGGTGTCAATATTGCTCCCTTCAATGGCACTGCCCACCTGGGTGGCAGAAATCCCTAAAGTTGTTAAACGACTGGGTAGCATCTGCACATGGATAACATCTTCACGTCGCCCTGACAGATCGACCTCGCGCACATTTTTAACCGACTCCAGCCGTTCTTGTAAGTCTTCAGCAACCTGGCTGAGAATGGTAATATCCAGATTCTCTCCGGTTAAGGCTAGAGAGAGAACGGGTGCATCTTGCTGTGAAAGCTGTTCAAATTCTGGCTTTTCTCGCCCAGTAGCCTCTAACGGCAGTTCAGGCTCAGAATCATCCAGCTTACCGCGTAGTTGCTGAATCGACTCAGCCACAGGGGATTCGGCCTTAAAGGCAACATTAATAATCGAGAAGGAATTAAAGGTGGCACTGGTGAAATCATCCAACCCCTGGAGACTTTTAATCTCTTCTTCAATTTTATCGGTAACCTGATTTTCGATAGTTTCTGCATCGGTACCCGGCCAAACTGTGGTGATCAGCGCACGGGCAATCTTAATATCAGGGTCTCCCTCCTTTACCATGGAGAAATACCCCATCAAACCGCCCATCATCAACATAAAGCAGAGCAGAATGGCAAAAATCTGGCGGGTAAAAAAGAACGTCATCCAGGCAGGGACTGATGGCTGCTCACCTCTATGATCGGATGCAACACTGGTCACGCTATCTGATGGGATGTTCGACAACTCTTGAGGATTCACTGTATGTCCTCCTGATTAATAATTTCAACCGGGGTGCCATTCACCAAACGGTTTTGGCCGTCAGTCACCACCAGTTCGCCAGGCTCCACACCAGACAACACTTCTGTCCCAGCTAGACCCTCCACACCTACGGTGACCCGTCGTCTCTGCACAGTGCCGTCCTCGCTAACAACAAATGCAAAAAAGTCTTGTCCCCGAGCAAGCACAGACCCTAAGGGCAGAACGGTTGCATCTGAATTGGCCTCTGTTTCAATCCAAACGTAGGCCCGAGCACCCACTTTGAGATTACGCACCTGCTGGAAATCTCGAATAACAATCTTAGTACCGCGACTGCCTGGCGTCTGGGATGGGCTAATGGCAAAGACACGCCCTTCACTGCCCCGTTGTTTAGCAATTGTCAACAAGTCTTGCTGACTGACTCCACTGGCTTGGGCAGCACTCACATCTTCTTCTAAAACTACATAGGCTCGCTGACCAGAGCGCACAGCATTGGCATCATCAGCCTGAAGTTCTAGTTCCACTTCGTAAGTAGATGGATCGACAACAACAATGGGAGCCGTTTCAATTAACTCTTGAGCACCACTCACATTGAGGTATTGAGAGTTCCAATACTCTCCTTCTTGAATATTGATATAGGCAATCACACCATCAATGGGAGAAACTAGCTGAGTATCTTCGAGATCCACTGCAGTTTGATTACGGCGAGCCTGGGCGGATTGAATAGAGGACTCGGCCACACGCACATTATCTTCAGCAGATGCAATCGTTTGCTGAGCAATTTTGAAGGCAGCCTGGGCCTGATCCACACGATTTCGATACACATCCCGTGAGCTGGCCGATACTGCCCCTTGTGCAAATAACGATTGATAACGCTGGTATTCAGTTTGGGCCAACGCTAAGTCAGATTCAGCCTTAGCCAGCTCGGCTTGAGCTTGCAAGACCGAAGCTTGTGACTGATCGCGCTGGTTAATGGCTACCTGAATATCAGCCTCCGATGTCACCATACTGGACGTCTGTCGGCGGTCATCTATCGTGGCTAACAGCTGACCACGGGAAACAAAGTCCCCTTCCTTAAGGGCAATGCCATTATTTTTTGCCACATAGGTAATGTCGCCGTTGGCATAGAAGTTCAAGACCCTGAGCTGAACCGGCAGAGAAATACCTTCATCAAAGACCCAAGCTTGGGCAAGACCTTGTTGGGCACGGGTGACTCGCACCGGCAACCGAGCTGGGCTGGTTTCAACCGTTTCAATGGACGATGGTTGTTGCCACCCTTGATACACTTTCCAACCTGTAAAGCCAGCTAACACCAACATGGCCAAAGTAATCACTGGCCACAGGGGCTTTTTTAGTGTCCATGCAGAAGGTTTAGCAGGTGGAACGTTTTCATCCTGCGGCTGTTCTACGTCAGGCGGCTGAACTTCTTGAACGCGTTCCAGACTCTGAGAAGACGATGGAGATTGAGACTTAGGGTTTTCATCATTCATGGAACTGGTGTGATGTCAACGATAAGCTACAGATGATGGGGCGTCATCTGTTTGGCTAGTTCCACAATAGTTAGATGGGCGTCTCCAAAGCGTCTCAGGCCGTCTATAGAACGTCTAATCCTTGTTATTCAGGCATTTCAGAATAAGATAATATGCGTCTAGACTTTCATATAAAGCAAGCCCCCCGCACTGCCATCAAAAGACGGCGTACGGGGGGCTTTTGCGAGCTAGCTAAAGCTCATGGCGATGTCATTATCAAATGCCGATTACGAAGCAATTAAAGGTGCGCTAAGTGCAATAGGAACTTCTTCACCAGAGGCCAAGTCAAGCGGGAAGTTGTGAGCGTTACGCTCGTGCATCACTTCTATACCCAAGTTGGCGCGGGTCAAGACGTCTGCCCAAGAACTAATCACGTGTCCCTGAGAGTCAAGGATGGACTGGTTGAAGTTGAAACCGTTGAGGTTGAACGCCATCGTAGAGATACCCAGAGCGGTAAACCAAATACCGATCACAGGCCATGCACCCAAGAAGAAGTGCAAGGAACGACTGTTGTTGAAAGAAGCATACTGGAAGATCAAACGACCGAAGTAACCGTGGGCGGCAACGATATTGTAAGTCTCTTCCTCTTGACCAAACTTGTATCCATAGTTCTGGGACTCAGTCTCAGTGGTCTCACGAACCAAGGAGGACGTTACCAGAGAACCGTGCATTGCGGAGAACAAAGACCCCCCGAAGACACCCGCCACACCCAACATATGGAAGGGGTGCATCAAGATGTTGTGCTCTGCCTGGAACACCAACATGAAGTTGAACGTACCGGAGATACCCAAAGGCATTGCGTCAGAGAATGAACCTTGGCCAATTGCATAGATTAAAAAGATTGCAGTTGCGGCGGCGACAGGCGCAGAGTAAGCAACACAGATCCAAGGACGCATCCCTAGTCGGTAGGAGAGTTCCCACTCGCGACCCATGTAAGAATATACACCGATAAGAAAGTGGAAGATAATCAGTTGGTAAGGGCCGCCATTGTAAAGCCATTCATCAAGAGAGGCAGCTTCCCAAATAGGGTAAAAGTGGAGGCCAATCGCGTTGGAAGACGGAACAACACTCGCAGAGATCATGTTGTTGCCATACAACAATGAACCAGCAACCGGCTCGCGGATGCCGTCCATATCTACAGGGGGAGCCGCAATGAAGGCAAGGATGAAACAAGCAGTAGCAGTGAGCAGCGTCGGAATCATCAACACGCCGAACCAACCTACGTAGAGGCGATTTTCGGTGCTAGTAACCCACTGACAAAACCGTTCCCAAAGCGACACACTCTGGCGCTTTTGCAAAGTAGTAGTCATTATTAATCTTGGGTAATTAAGTAAAAAGACAGCCAAAACAACAAAATCCCAGGAAACTAAAAACTTCTAAAAGAAAGCTTTGCATTCCTTTGCAAGAAGTTGTTGTTTTTCGACTGACATAATTACTATAACCTATGCAACAGAATTCAACAATCCTCTTCGAAGTATTTTTGAATAAATTCTGTCGAAAGAGGAAAGTTCGCAAACACTCCCCCCCTTACAACAATCAATAAACACAAGTTGTCGACCATAAAAGACAAAACCACTAGCTTCGTGACAGAGCTAGCGACAGGTGACGCCAGAATTCGACCCAAAACACCTGAAATTTTAGAACAAAACAACAAAGAGACTAAATCCATCCTGGATTTAGTCCAGAAATGTCCCCAATGAGCGATCGCATTGGCTAAAATTTGTTCAACAATAAGTCCAGCAAAGCACTCGTACGCCCAGCCAAATACTTTTCAGCACTGCCAACACCTCGGTAATTGCAATGCTTACAAATTCACTAAAAGAGAACAGCGTCATGACGCCCACTGCCAGATCAAGCAACAAACCCAATGAGACTTTCATGGGCAAAAACACGGTTGTCATCGCGGTGACCAGTCCCAGTGTTACGGTTGTTTGTCCAACGACAGTAGTATGGCCGTCAAAAAAATATGAGCTGAGGATGAAAGAAATCGAATACTCTCAGCGCCAACTAACCATCAACGACTAGTTGCAAAAAGCCTACGGCCCAAATCATCTCCAGCACGGTAGTTTATTCAACCAATTCATAGCTCATTTTATCCACGCTCGATGATTGCGATTCCACAGGAATCTCTGAGGTACGTCGCGAGAATCCCCAGATAAACAATACCGCAATTAAACTGATCATCGCCCACTCAGGCGGCACCCATTCAGGATTGACCACCCGCAGCAGCAGACGCATTCCCACTAAGGCAACCGCCCAATAGCCTGCATCTTCCAGATAAACAAACTCCTGCAGCCACTGAATGAACAACCCAGCGAGAAAACGCAGCAAAACAACCCCAATCGTGCCGCCTAGCATAATCAACCAAAGTTCTTGAGAGATCGCGAGCGCAGTCGTCACACTATCTAAGGAAAAGGCCAGATCGGTTAACACCATCAGTGGAATAATTTGCCAATGGGAGCTCGCTTGCACCAACTGGCTGCTGTCTGGTGGTTTCGTTGTAAAATAGCGCCCAGCTAACCACAGCAGGTAAAGGGCCCCGGCCAGTTCAAATTGCCAGAACTGTAGCACCCAGGCAGTACCCACAACCAACAACATTCGGAAGACATAGGCCAGCCCCAATCCAATATTCAAGGCGCGTCGTTCAAGCTCTGGTTGCTGGAGTGTTTGGGCCAGTCCGGCTAGAGCGATCGCATTGTCGGCAGTGAGCACCGCTTCCATAGCAACTAGAACAATTAACTGAAGCAGCGTTTCGATGCCGATGTTAAAGGGAGAATTGAAAACTTGGTCGAGCATAAGTTCGAGTTATCTCGCGATAGAGCGTAGGCAATAAACGATGGAGAAATTAGATGGGGGCCTTAGTTCGCCATAGGGTATGGCCTGCACTTTGCCATGCCGCAAGTCCACCTTTCAAAACGCAAATGTTGAGGTAGCCACGGTTAATCAACTGCCGGGCTGCCATACTACTTCGCTGGCCGTTGAGGCAGGTGATTAGAATCGGCTGGTCTTTGGGAATGTCTCTAATTGAGATATCTAAATTTAATCTTTTCGCATCTGGAATCATGTGGGTTGCGAATTTTGGGTTTTGCACATCAATGACAAGCTGCTTTTCTAGCTCACGCTTTGCTTCACCGGGTGCCAGCTGCAGAATAGGCTTAATTCGTTTCTTTTTACGAAATCGAGCAGTCATGAAATTTTCCTCTTGTGGTCGCTTAATGACAGATACGGCAATCAAAAAACAGATAAGACAGTGGTTCGTCAAGCCTAAAAATTGGCATGCACGAGCTTTTGAAGCTTTACACTTCAAAAGTTTCAGACGCTATTGTTTTTAAGTTTGACGCTGCGCTAGGGCGGAAAAATCAGCTCAACAACAGCGCAACCAGAAATAAGTACCTGAAAATCGTATGGTGAGGTCATGACCAGAAAAGAGTGCTGAGGCATGATGGCGTTCAAATATCTTGTTGCAATTTAATTTTCGGAATAGTTACTGCGATCGCGAAGAGAAAACTGCCAAGACCAGACAGAAAGTAAGATGATCACCTGTATAAACCAGGGAGCTAAAACAATGCTCAAGAGAAGGCTGAGCAATGCCAAGATAGCTGCAAAAACTCCAATCATTTCTTCTTTGGCAGTGTTGGCGATATAGGTAGCTATACCAAAGACGGACATCGAGATAATCAATGACATGACGGACTAATAGAGAGTTGTTGAAGAGTATTAAAACGCCTGCCTGATCGATTCAGATGCGGATTCCATAATCACGATCATCGAAGGGCTGACTTTGGCATAGGGTTGCCTAGCACCAATGAATTTGAAACCTGAACAAATACCGTCCACTTCAGCTTGAAGTGGACGTGCCCATGGCTATAGGTACTAACTAGAGACAAGAATCTCTAGCTAAGGCTAGGAGAAAAGTCCACATCCCTGCAAATAAGGGACATGGCTATAGATACTCACTAGAGATTAAAACCTCTAGTTAAGGCCAGGAGAAAACTTCACATCCCTGCAAATAAGGGACAGCAAAGGCTACTTTAGCGTAGTGACAGCAGCTTTTTTTGCTTGATCGTTCTTTCCCAGTGTCGAGAGACAATGCGTACTGGGTTTGAAGAGACTATTGAAGTAGCATTATCATGTCGATGAATATCGGCAGCCATGATTTTGATAACCCCATCATTGTGATTCCAGATGAGCGATTGTGGTAAGAACGCTCCTTTTAAGCACCGTTGTTTTCGTAAAACGGCAACAACGACCACGAATTTTTACTATATCGTTTATCCCAGCAACCTGCAAGAAGATGTTCATCTCCGCATCTGTCGTCGCGCTGTCGCCCGTATGCCAGACCATCAATGATTCCTATTGAGACATCTACTTGCCAGATTTGTAAGCGTCCCCTTCGACTCCGCTCAGGGGGCGCTGGCTGGGAAAGGTAGTGGACCAGGGGATAGATGGGCCTGTCGGCGCTAGGCCATGCACCTTGAGATTTTGAGTGCCTAAGGCGGCTGCGATCGCTAATCCGGCAGGCCCTGAACCAATCACTAATACATCCTGCATCATGTATTTTCTCCGTCTGACTGTAGTTTATGCTCTGGCTCCTGTAACAATGACTGACTCAGGAAAATCAATGGAAAACCAACCACCAATGTCACGGTCCAACCGAGAGGATGTAGCCATGCTCCCCCAATCGCTAACAGTAAAATTGTGGGTTCAGCATAGCTGCCCTGTCGAATTTCTCGAATTATTTTATCGGACAAGTTGGGAGCGACTAGCCGTCGGTTGTACGTAGCGTAGATCCAGGTAACCGTGCTAAAGATACCTACACCTCCAGCTGCAAGACTGTAAAAAACTTGAACAGCAAAAACATCGTCATAAAACGTCAGCAGGTCATTGGCATAGGGCAAGAAAACAACAAACAGCAAGGATAACAGAACCAGCGACATATGAATCGGATCTGTTTTCTGATAATACTTAAACTGATGGAGATGGGACGTCCAGTAAAATGCGATCACCAAGAACGTTAGGACATAGGCCCCAAATGATGGCAGATGGGCCTGTAAAAATGCAGTAATTTCTTGCGATGTCATGCCGCTGACAGGGGGCGGATCAAATGTAAGTGCCATCAAGGTCATGGCTACAGCAAAAATGAGATCGCTCAAGCGAGTCAAACGTTGAAGTTCCATCGATAGAGGCTGTTTAGGAAGCGTAGAATGGTGTTGATTGGGAGTTAAAAGGGGATACGGCAGGATCGATTATGGTGTTCTGGATCGATGTGAGTTTCTGGTGGTCGGGGATGAATTTAAGGCCAGATAAAATCAGGTGTTCTAACCTTGGACAAGGGTATTAATTTACAGGCCATTGGGAGCCAACAGAACTTTACCCTTGCGTTCTCCGGCCATGGTGTAGGTGATGGCCTCTGTAATCTCATCTAGCAAGAAATGTTTTTCAACTGGTGCATGTAGCATGCCTGCAGCTACAGCCATGGTCAATTCACCATAAACTCTGGTTTGTTCTTTTTTACTGGTTTTCAGTAACCAGGGCAATAACCAGAATCCTCGCACGCGCACATCGCGGAAAAGAATTGGGGCAACCTCGACCGAGGCTGGTTGATTGGACATACCACCGTAGAGAACGATGGTTCCAGCTTCCTTAAGTGTTTCTGCCAGTCGACCAAACGTGTCGCCCGCCACAGCGTCCAGGGCTAACGTCATCTCGGTACCCGTTGCTTTACGGACCTGTTTGGCCAGATCTACTCCATCGACTAAAACGATATCTGCGCCTGCTTGCTTCAGGGCTGCCACCGCACTCTCGCGGCGCACAACACATACGAGATTAATCCCTCGCGCCTTGGCTAACTGCAAAATATAGCTACCCACCGCTGAATTGGCGGCAGATAGTATCACCCAGTCCCCTGGTTTGAGTTCCACAAACTCGGTCAGCAACAAATATGCGGTGGCTGGGTTCACCCGGAGCATAGACAGCTGATCTAGATCGGCCTCTGGTAAAGGCACAAGCTGATCGATGGCACCGACCATCTCTGTAGTCCAGGTACCTACCGAAGGCAACAGTACCAGCTGCCCTTCATCAACGCCGTTGCCATTGACTTCAACCACTCTGCCTAGACCTTCAAGACCGGCGACTGCTGGGAGATCGGGCTTCACCCCATACTGCCCTGCGATTTGAGCGACATCGGATGGATTTATAGGAGCTCTGAGTACCTTAATCCGTGCCTGCCCTGCGGTCAGCAAAGAGGCATCACTTTCTTTTACTTCCAGCACGTCTGCAGGATTGCCAAAGTTGCGATATAGAACCTGCTTCATGGTGATTTATCCAAATAAAATTAGGTGGTATTTTGCTTTTAAGGAGATTATTATGATGATTGTGATCGCAGCGAATGCAGGCTAGGAATATCCCAAGCCTCCTTGAGGCGTTGATCAACTATTCTCCAAACCACAACAGCATCTATCTCAAAAGAGCTACCGTCGAGGGTCATACTCGGGCAGGCATGGGCCACGACAAACTCGTCACCCACAGCATAGGCTTGGTGAATCCGCACACTAAAGGTGTTGTCAGTCAGCTTACCTAGTTTTCTAAAAAACCCTTGCAAGCCGTCAAAACGTTGATAGTCACCGTGAAGCTGTGGCAGCTGAGCATTGATGTAGTGCCAGACAAAATCATCGGCAAACAACTCTTTTATTTCGTCTAATCTATCCGGTAGTAGGGCCGGTATTTTTCCAACTAGAGAGAGGTTAGCCTGTGCTTTACCCATGGTTATTTTGTCCTATTACCATGGTTTTACCTTAATTAAGTCGGCGTCTCTAGACCGTCTCCAGAGCGTCTAACCCTTGTGCTGTCATCGTTTTAGCAGCAATCAGCTGCTAGGTTATTGATTCAAAGTCGTGGTGTCATGCTCCACTAACTCAGTCGCATCGGATTGCAGATATGACACAGCTGACATAATTAACCCCGGTGCCAGGGATGGATGGGGGTATAAATCGGCCACGATAAAGGTTAAGAGAAATGCGATCGCAAGCCGTTCAAAAGCAAGATGATAGGGGCGTAATACTTGCAACATTTTTCGAGGCCTCCCTAATGTGTGGTTGTGGAGTTAAACTGTGGCGGTTGAAAACGTTCTATATGTTTCAACTACCCCAAAGGTAACCAAACAGGCGTCTCTAACTCGTCTCTAATGCGTCTCCGTCCCCACAACCAAGCCCATAGGGATCGCCGTGACACACATATCTAAGCCCATGGCCTACTATTGGAAATAGAACAGTGCAGGCACATTAGAATCTCCTAGGGGAGTCAATACATCATGAAAGTCTTAATCGTTACCCTGGGCTCTCGCGGTGATGTGCAACCCTACGTTGCGCTGGGCCAAGGATTAAAGACCGCTGGCCATGAGGTCACTGTTTGCACCAGTACTCTGTTTCAAGCCTTTATCACTGAACAGGGTCTGCATTACGGCCATATGAACAATCAGCTGATGCAGCTGATGGACTCAGATGCGGGTCGAGATGCCATGGAAAATACCAACAATCTGTGGGGGACTATTCGCACCAACATCAAACTGTTTTCCCAGGTGAAGTCAATGTACCGCCAGACCCTACAGGATGTCTGGCAAACCACCCAATCGGTTGCACCGGATCTGTTGATTTTGGCATCTAAAGCCGCATTTATGGCTGAAGCCATTGCCGACAAACAGAAAATTCCCTTAGTGATTGCCCTACCGTTTCCCCAGTTTGTGCCTACGGCTCAATCCCCTGCCATGGGTTTCCCAGATTGGCCCCTGGGCCGCTGGTATAACCGCCTCACCTATTGGATTGTGCACACAGCCATTGGTTTGTATGGAGGGATTCCCAATGAATTTCGCCGCAAGGTGTTGCAGCTACCGCCCAAACCTAAAGGTATGGACCTGTTGCACCGAGCGGATGGCAGTCCGATTCCCGTGCTCCATGGCTATAGCCAATATGTTGTTCCCCGACCAACCGACTGGCCAGATTCTGTCCATGTTAATGGCTATTGGTTCTTGGATCAACACGATAGCTGGCAGCCACCAGATGACTTAAAAGCATTTCTGGAGGCGGGGGCACCACCCATCTATATTGGCTTTGGCAGTATCTCTGGCAGTCAGCCCCAGCGACTGGCTAAAGTTGTTATTGACGCATTACAGACCACCCATCAACGGGGTATTCTGGCCACGGGCTGGGGTGGCCTGCAAACGGGCGACTTACCTAAAACAGTTTTTCAGCTAGATCAAGCCCCCCACGACTGGTTGTTTCCAAAAGTGTCAGCTGTCATCCACCATGGTGGTGCGGGTACAACTGCCGCAGGGTTGCGAGCCGGACGTCCCACACTGATTTGTCCTTTCTTTGGCGATCAGCCATTTTGGGGCAAACAGATTCACACCCTAGGGGTGGGGCCAAAGCCAATCCCGCAAAAACAGCTAACGACAAGCAAGCTGGCTGACGCCATGCATGATCTGGTTTCTAATCAAACCATGCGACACAATGTTGAGATATTGGGTGAGAAAATTCGGACTGAGGAGGGTGTGGGAAATGCGATCGCAATCTTAGAAACCCTATTCTCTTCTCAGCCCTTAGGCCGTTATTAGATTAAGGCGTTGCCGATCCTCGACCAGGCTCTAATCTGAAAAATACTGCTGTCAGGTAATCCTGCCAGATCGATTCATCCTCTAAATCCTACGGTGTACACACATCTCGACAGGGAGCTCTTAATCCTGCATTACCCCCCTTAATCCCCCCTTACCAAGGGGGGAAATCTGGTCCTCCCCCTTACCAAGCAGGGCTGTTTCATTGTCTGGACAGAAAATCTGAAGGCACTGAAAACTCATTCGACAAAAGGCATGCTTTACGTGGAGATAGGCTATGCCAAACAACAACGCGATAACCTGATTAATCGCCCCCGCCGTAACCCCTATTTAATGCAATTGAGGACAATCCAGTAGGCTGGGTTCTAGGGCGGCCTCCCGGCCCTAGCCATGGGGGTTTGGGGAACTCGGAGGGACCCCAAGCAACCGGTTTTGGCTCCTTCCGATCATATCTCGACTCAGTATGAACGGAGGGATAAGCCTTACAGATTTTCTCTGCTGAACACGAAACGACCCTGCCCTTGGTAAGGGGGAGTTAGAGGGGGTGAAGCAACCGCAGACGCTAGTTTTCAGGACTTATGTACACAGTAGCCTCTAAATCAGCAACGGCTTACTTCTCAACTGCTCCCAGTGCCTTCAAAGACTCTTTTTGAGCAGCGGTTAACCCTTGCACATCGGTAATATTCATATTCTCGTAAGGTCTGGGCACCATCAGCGTCTTCAAACATTCACCCGTAGCAACAGTCCAAAGTCGAATCGTTTGATCCGAACTGCCACTGGCCAGTATTTGACCATCGGCGGTAAAGGATAGTGAATTGACACGTCCATGATGTAAATCTAGAATCCGTAACAATTTGCCTGTGTTAGCATCCCAAAGCTTAACCGTCTGATCGTCGCCACCCGTGGCGATGGTGCTGCCATCCGGGCTAAAATCAGCCGCCCAAACAGTTGACTGGTGCCCTTGCAGAGTTTTTAGCAGCTTACCCGTCTTAGGATTCCACAGTTGTACTGTGCCATCATCACCGCCGATCACTAACAGTTGACCATCACAATGGAACCCTAACGTCCAGGTGGCAGTTTTTTGACTTTGCAAAACAGTGAGCAATTCTCCCGTTGCCGTATCCCACAGTTTAATGGCACCATCCATACCCGTGCTGGCAAAGTATTGACCATCTGGGCTAAAGCGAGCTGCAAACACCCAACCGTCATGGGCCTCAATGGTTTTAATCACCTGCCCAGAGGGCACATCCCATAGGCGCACTGTTTGGTCGAATCCACTACTCAACAGCAGTTGACCATCGGCGCTAAATTCTACGAAATATACGGCAAAATCATGCCCATGTAGCATCCTCAAAAGCCGACCTGTTGCCACATCCCATAGACTAATAGTGTTCTCAACACCACTACCGGCTACCATCTTGCCATCGGGACTGACCGCCACCCCTAAGACGGCGTCACTCTGCCCTTCGAATGTGCTGATCAGCTCACCCGTCTCTACATGCCAAAGTCTCACCTTGTGATCGCTACTGCCACTCACTAAGAGAGGTTTATGAGGATGAAAACGCACTGAGTTCACCCAACTGGAGAAGCCCTGCAATGCCTTGAAAAGACGTTTCTGGGGTATTTCCCATAGTCTAATGGTGTGATCATTGCTGCCAACGGCCAACTGTTGACCATCGGGGCTAAATGCCAGGGCCCATACGAGGCTAGTATAAACGGTTGCAATGCGCAGTAGCTGGCCGGTTTTCGGGTTCCATAACTTGGTTGTAGCATCAGCACTACCGCTAGCAAGATAATGACCACAGGGGCTAAACGCCACGGATGAGATCCAATATTTGTGTGCTTGGAATGTTAGTTCAATTTGTCGGGTTTGCCAATTCCAGATGCGAATACCACCATCATTTTCACCAATAGCCAAATACTGCCCATCTGGACTAAAACTGACACATTTAGGCTCAGTTTCACAATGCCAGACAGTGATCACGTCTCCCGTTTGGGTGTCCCAAATACGCAGGGTTTTATCAACGCTAACACTGGCAATTTGTTGGCCGTCTGGGCTAAAGACAGCTGCATTAATCTGTTGAGTATGTCCGGTTAATCGATGTCGAGGTTTGTAGGTGGTTAAATCCCACAGGATCAAATGAGTGTCAAGGCTACCACTCACTAGCAAATTATCGGTGGGGCTCGTATTTATGGTCCAAACAATCCCTGTATGCTCTTTTAGCACCTGAACCAATTGGCCTGTAGCGACATCCCAAATATTTATTTCTCCAGCCTTGCCTTCAGTTACTAAGTGTTTGCCATTATGGATAAAATCCACAGCAATAACCCAGCTGGTTGACGCTTCTTTTATGATCAAGATAGGTCTCTGGTCAATTGTTCGCCAGACAACAACTCGCCCATCCCCTTCACCGGTGGCCAGAAGTGAGCCATCAGGACTATAGGCAACACTGGCAACGGGATCTAAGGGTTGATTAAAGACCGCTTCTTTAAATACAGTATGGGAAAAGTCAACCTGTTGCAGAGGCACATGCTGTAGATAGGCATGATAAATTGTTAATCTCGATAAATCCAACTCCGTAAAGTCTATATCCAGGGACCACGCAAGATTAATCAGATTGCCAGCGCTATAGCCAGTGGCTTGCTTCTGAAGTGATTGCAATATTTTGAGATGGTCCAAAATAGTCTGTTCTGGATGCGATAACCATTGCTTCAACTGCTCAGCAACAACCTGTAAGATCAGCCTTTCTTGACTCTCTCGTACAAAATCTTTAACAGTTGTTTTAATTAAGGCATAGGTAACTGTTGCCAGAGATTTTAGGGGCTGGCTGCTAAAACACTCAGGATCAATTAATTCCTCACCGATCTGTTCAATCAGCCGATCGATGACATACTCCATAATCACCGGCTGCTGGGTATAGGTATTACCCCGTCGTTCAATTAGAGAACGCCAACAGAGTGATTCGATGGCCTCAATTAATTTTGTCTTATGGCAGGACGGATAAATATCCGCCTTGAGTTCAGTAATTGTGGTCCAATCTCGATTAATCGCCAGCCAGGTCATGACCGTTTGTTCCAGGGGAGAGAGACGGTCAAACTGAACATCTAACAATTTTCGTGCACCATTAAAGAGCAAGGTGTCTTCTTCTAGAAATAGGGAGATATCGCCATCAAACACATCGCGGATAGAACTGCTGATGATCTGCAGCGATAGGGGACTGTGGCCGTAGCGATCGCAAAGCCGTTTTTTATCATCTTGGCTACCCACCAGTTGCTTCGCTTCAATCAGAGCCAGTGCCGCCTCCGGCGAACCTTCTAACTGCAGCACCTGCACCGCAGGATTTGCCTCTGACATCGTGGCCACCTCAGCCGGTTTTTCTCGACTGGTTAGCAACAGACAGCTTTGATGGTTAGTCTGACCGGCAACTGACACCAGCTCACTGTAGTTCTCATAACCCTCACGATATTGACCCGCCCGTTCTCCCCCCTTAAACAGGGTTTCCACATTGTCCAAAATCAGTAAACATCGCGCTTGCCGTAGCCAATGCACCCATCGAGTCAGGGAACAGGTCGCTTCTTGCTGGTTAGATATAAACGGCACTAAATCTTCTAGCAAAGTATTGAGCGGCGGTGCATTACGCAGCGAACGCCAGATGATGAAGTCAAATTTTGTCTGCAGCTCATGAATCACCTTGGCCGCCAGGGACGTTTTGCCAATGCCGCCCATCCCCACCACAGTCACCAGGCGACACTGGTCTTGGCCAATCCATTGACATAGCTGGCCTGACTCCTCTGAGCGGCCATAGAAAAAACTAATATCTGGAGCTTCTCCCCAGTCGATTTGTGGTTTTGTTTTTGGGGCACCGATGGCCACAGACTCAGTAGTCAATTGACCCGACCATGGCTCAGGCTGTCTAGAGGCGGGTGATGGTGTTTCATCTAAAAGCAGCTGTTCATAAAACTGGCGTGTTTCTAGACTGGGGTCAATGCCCATTTCATCCCGTAGCAGCGTCATGCACTGGTGGTACACCTGTAGGGCATTGGCTCGTTCTCCCTGCTGGGCATGGCACTGCATCAAGGTTAGATAGCCCGACTCATTCAGGGGTTCTAGCTGGAGTAAGCGTTGGGTAGTTGCGATCGCATCCCGATACTCTCCCAATTCAGCTAACACCGAACTCAAGTCAGCCAACCCATTGATCAAAAGCTGATGCAAACGATGGCGCTCCGGTTCAATCCAATCGTCATAGCAGGTGGGGAGTAGTTCACCTTGATACAGCTCAATAGCTTGCTTGAGACTCTCGGCCTTGGCTGGAGTCGTCACCGCCTCAGCCGCCTGGGCAATTTTGGTTTCAAATGCCGCCACATCCAACCAGAATGAATATTGAGGTCGCCATTGAATCGTTTGGGGTGTGACCGCCAATAGCTGATCCGCATCTGGCAAAATCTGTCTCAGCCGATGCAGTTCTCGCCTCAGACTCGTTTTTGCTTTGCTATCGGTGGTATCTGGCCAAAATACACTGGCCAGCTGCGCCCTCGGCTGGGGTGTTTGCGCATTTAGCACCAAATAGGCGATCAACGACTGATATCTATCTGTCTGTAATCCTTCGACCGGTTGGTGCTCAAACGTTAATCGAAAATGACCTAGCAGATGGATACATAGTCGTTTGGAAGATTGCATTACTCTATGCTCGACCGTTCACAAACATCAAGAGGGAAAAGCACAACACTATCAGATAATTTGTTGGGCATTACTGATCCGACCTGGGTTCTACAGGTTAGCCCTCATCAATAGACACCCTCCCTGGTGTGGCATCAGAGGATGGGGTTGGAGGTCGATGGGCCTGACGCTCTCAAATCCATGGCGCTGATATAACCGCTGGGCCCCGACATTATCTGCCAATACGATCAGGCTTAAACTGTTATAGCCTTCTGTCTGGGCTTTGGATTTTGTGAGCTCAATCAGCCGGGAGCCGATCCCTTTGTGCTGATAGTCTGTTAACACACAGAGGGCATCAAGAAAGAAACTGCCGTCCACTCGGGCCGAGAAAAAATCTTGAAAGTGCTCAAGCCGGTCTGTCGGGAAAAAGTCACGCATTTCCGGGGTAATTTGATGATAGGTGGCCGGAAATGAGAGGGCCATGCCAATGACATGGTGATTCAATTCGGCCACAATGGCACTGCGATAAGAGTGAGGATACACATCCTGTTCCAGGCTAGATGCGACAAACTGCAATGCGGAAACCCCTGGCACCAAATCGTGGAAAAGAAACTCGATGGCTCCGTCCGAGGCGATATACTCTAGTTCAGCCAGGATCTTGCTATCTGCCTTTTGGCCTGCTCGGTATAGAACTTCCATGGGGGCCACCGCTCAGAGGGTGCTTTAAAGGTAGCATTCAGGGCTCGATCAGTAGTCATCCTTGATCTGCTGTAGGAAACCAGCTGTTGCTCCTGGCCACAGCCCCCTCAATAATCCTTAATAGAAGGAGCCGAGGCCAGGGTTAAAGCGCCTGCCTGCATACGTTTAACATCCATCTCTGACCAGGTCTTGGGACCTTGACAGTGATGGGCTACGAGCAAACCCCATAGCCCCTGGTTAGTCAAAATGGGCACTACCAAATTGGCTCGAACATGCAAGTGTCGCAAAAAGTCACGGTGACAAGGCTCAATGGGGGCTGTTTCAATATCCTCAATGGCTCTGATGCGACCAGCCAGATAAAGCTCAGCATACTCATCGTTAAAACATTGGTCTGGCCCGGTCGAACCGTAAATAGAGAATTCCCCGGCACTGAGGGCTTCAAAGGTGACCTGGCCTTCCCATTGATTGTAAAAATAATAGATAACGACTCGATTAACTTGTAGAAAGGTGCGCAGGTCCTCAGTCGTCTTTTGCACTAGCTGATCACGCTGTATGGTCTGCCCCAGACGCTGCAGGATAGACCCGATTGCGCCGACTTCGGTATCGACCCGTTGAGCATGAATATTTGGATCAAACTGGGTCGTCATGGTAAAAAAGCAGCATTTCTCAGCATTAATTCCCTTGTATCACTTGCCATAGCAAAAATTTAATTAATTCACAGAATTTTAAGCAACAGAAAGATTTTCAGCACCCTAGTCTGAACTAATTGACAAACATCAAAAAAGCTTCAAAATAAATTGTTGCTTTACGTGGTTTTCTAAGTGGACGGCAACGATGACAGATATTCGGTTAATTCGAGGTCGCTGGGTTTTTACGGGTGAGACTACGCTAACTGATGGCGCGATCGCAATCCAGGACGATACTATTGTGGCGGTCGATTCCTGGGCGACGTTACAGGCGACCTATCCCCAGGCAGCGGTGATTGGCTCTGATAAGTTTGCTGTGATGCCGGGGTTAATCAATGCCCACCACCACAGTAATGGGGTGCCCAATTCTCTCCAGGGTGTGGACGATGATTTTCTAGAATTGTGGCTGTTTGCCAATATTGGCTTGCGATCGCAAGATCCTAAACTTAAAACTTTACTGAGTATTGCCCAGCTATTGCAGAGCGGGGTAACCAGCGTTGTCGATGTGGCCAGCCTTGGTGGCACCGCCCAGGACTGTCGGGACAATCTTGAGGGACGACTGGCCGCCTATGGGCAAGCTGGCATGCGCGTCGCCCTAACGCCGGGCATTCGCTATGAAAATATGTTTGTCCATGGTGAAGATGACGCCTTTTTAACCAGTCTGCCAGAAGACTTAAGACAGCGGCTGCAAACCCTGGTGCCCATGGCACAGCCCTTATCCAGAACAGCACACATAGAGCTGATTACCGACTTTGTTCAACAGTATCAGACTCACCCCCACATTGATATCTGGTTTGGTCCACCAGGCCCTCAATGGGTTGGCGATGAGTTACTGGTGCAAATGGTGGATGCCGCTGAGCGCTTAGATACCCATGTTCAAACCCATGCCCTGGAGTCATTCTATGAAAAACTGATGGGGCCGCGTCTCTATGGTCAATCTGTGATTGCTCACTTAAACCAACTGGGGGTACTGAGCCCTCGGTTCTCCATTGCCCACGGCGTCTGGCTCACACCAGCTGACATTGAAATTTTGGCGACAACTGGAGCTGCGGTCAGCCACAACCCCAGCTCTAATCTGCGACTGCGGGCGGGCATGGCTCCGCTGACAGCCATGCTCTCTGGTGGGGCCACCGTCGGGTTAGGCATGGATGGCACTACCCTTGGCGATGATGAGGACATGTTTGCTGAAATGCGATTAGCGGCGCGGCTGCAGCGGTCTCCTCAAATTAATAGCCCGGCCCCTGGCTATGGCGATATCTTTCAGCTGGCAACAACAGGCAGTGCTAAGCTCATGGGCAAAGAGCAACAGCTTGGCAAACTTGCCCCTGGCTATCGGGCCGATGTGGTGTTGGTAAATTGCGATCGCATCACCTGGCCCTGGGTGTCTCCTGGGGCCAATCCCCTCCATGTCATGCTGATGCGGGCCAAAGCCACCGATGTGGACACTGTGTTAGTCAATGGCAAAGTTGTCTTAAAATCAGGCACACCCACCGGTTTTGACCTACAAGCAGTTGGACAAACCATTGCCGAACAACTTGCAGCCGCCCCCAATCGAGACAACTATCGCACACTAGCAACAGAGCTCATCCCCTATTTAAGTAACTGGTATGCCCAATGGGAAGTACCGCCCTTATCTCCCTATGCCGCCTTCAACTCTCGCACTTAGTAAGCATTAGGTTATCCCAGGGCACCCACAAGGGAATGGCCCTTGGCGACATCACAGCCCTAGAAATTTAAATTAACTTAAATTAACCTCGAAGAAATCTTTGAAACCTGGCAGCTATTGGGTATATCGTCTTAAATAGCCTTCAAAAAATTACTAACACTGGCATCCCACAGCGGACGATCCACACCGATCAACTGATGATGCCCAGCATCCGCTGACACAACTAATTGTTTTGTCGCTGGAATAGTTTGCACCAATGCTTCAATATCGCTAACCGGAGTCCATTTATCCTGCGCCCCATGGATAACTAGGGTGGGGCATTCAACGGCTTTGGCATAGTTGATGGGATTATGGCTAAAGCCATTGATACCGTGCTGGATACTAGCCCAGAAAATAAGTAAGGTCGCCGTCGGGTCTGTTGGAATTT
Source organism: Leptothoe sp. LEGE 181152 (assembly GCF_032906605.1). NCBI lineage: Bacteria > Bacillati > Cyanobacteriota > Cyanophyceae > Nodosilineales > Cymatolegaceae > Leptothoe > Leptothoe sp. LEGE 181152. The sequence goes on along the minus strand of NZ_JASATU010000068.1, from coordinate 76,143 downwards.
TGTGGTAGCGTAAACGACTTTTAACAGCGTCAATCAGACGGATGAAGGGTAATTCTAGGACGATGGCATCGGGAGTAATGTTTTGGGTTGCGATCGCCCTTAAAATCGCCGCCGTGCCCATGGAAACACCATAGAGAATAATGGGCGAATCCCCATGCCCTTGAACAACATTTCGATGCTTTACATCGTTAAAAACAGTGACAACATCCTGAGCTTCTGCAATGCCCAGGGTCACAGTATTGCCACTGGAACCGCCCACCCCTTGAAAATCCACTAAAACCGTATTAAACCCCAGGGAAGCAAAGCTCTGGGCAGGCGGAATCAGTTGACTGCTTTTAGTGCCCAAATTACCTGGGAATAGAATCACCGTTCCCCTGGGCACCGCAGTTTGAGTAGGAATTTCCCAAGTTTCTAGCCACCTGGATTGACCAATGGGAAGAGTGCGCGTGCCATAGAATACCCCCCGATCTGAGGGAATCTGGGAATGACTGGGCTTCGGTACACCGAGGCCAATCTGTCCCGGTGAACGCACATGGGTCATGTGGTGGGCCAGCAGATAGGCTGGAAAGTTAAGGCTAAAAAGCAAAATTGCTAACCCCCAGCACAGCTGCCGCCGTCGTTGATGGTTGATCGGTCTAGAAACCGGCACCGGCCTTCTACTCAGAACCTGAGCAGCCACAATGCAGCCAGTGCCACCAAATAGACAAAACGCCCCTACCTGAACCAGGGGAAAAACCCAGGCGTTAACAGCACCTAGTAAATGTAATACAACCAAGGCCACTGTTAGACCGACTGGCGCAAGTAACGTTAAAAAACCAACATTAAGTAACCGTTTGCAAGGGACAGTCATAGTGGGGGTACTACATTAGTATCTGCTTACGAAGGTTTCCTTCATCAGTGACAGTCAATATTTCGGTTGAAGTGCAAAAGCATCCAACTCCCCACCTGAGTAGAGAGTCTATCTTTCTATGGAATCTTCAACGGTTGCTCAAGTGCGACAATATTTCTTGCAACACAATTCCGTAACAAAAAATAGCGTTCTAATGTTTTAATCCTCTGTCAAGTAACCTACAGTAAGCTCATCGGCAAGGAAGCTCACGCGCTGCTACTTATGGGTAGGATAGTGGAATGGAATAGTCCCTAAAGCTTCCTCAGCGCATTAGTTAAGCTCTAACCCACCTGATCTACTCAAAATGCTAGCTATTCTTCCCATAGCAAGTCTTATCTTGTTAATACTGATCAACTCAAAGATTTTTCAGCTCAAACGAGAAGCACTGCTAGGTGCGCTGATGTGCTGGGGAATTATTGTCACCGTTTTAACCGAAGTTCTGAGCCTGGTTCGAGGATTTAACGTTATCTTTTTAACGCTGTCCTGGCTGATAGTAACAGCAGGCATAACCTTTTTCCTATGGAAAGCATATGGGCCAAGGCTGCTCAAAACCGCACCTAAACAATGGTTGAGTCCCTATCCTTTTATCGATTTACCGGTAACACTCAAGCTATCGACCATCGGGATGGCCCTGGCATTGCTAGCAATCGGTGCTACGGCTGTTTTAGCGGCCCCAAACCATTCTGACTCCATGGAGTACCATCTCAGTCGCATTATGCACTGGATGCAGAATGGCAGTGTAGCCCACTATCCTAGCCACAATATTTTTCAGCTTTATCAAAATCCTTGGTCTGAGTTTGCGATCGCACATCTCCAAATCCTCAGCCACAGCGACCGTCTCAGTAACACTGTGCAATGGATCAGCATGATCGGCTCCATGCTGGGGGTCTCCCTAATCGCTAAGGAACTGGGGGCAAAACGCAACGGTCAAATTTTGGCCGCAATTTTTGCTGGCACCATGCCCATGGCAATACTACAGGGCTCAAGCACCAACAATGATCATGTAGTAACCCTGTGGATAGTCTGTTTTGTCTACTTTGCCCTGGTGACCATGCGGCAAGGATTAAAACCGCTGCTGCTGGTGTGTTTAGGCACCAGCCTGGGCCTGGCAATTCTCACCAAGGGTACAGCCTATATCTATGCCTTTCCCTTTTGCATCTGGCTATTGCTGTGGGGCATCAAAAATCTAGGTTTACGCATGGTAAAACCCATGGTCGGCTTGCTTGCCATTGCCATTGCCATCAATGCCGGGCATTATCTACGTAACTTTGGTCTATTTGGCACTCCATTGGGGTCCCCTGGAGACGAAACCGGAGCCGCTTTTGGGTTAACATATCTGATTTCTAACGTAGTACGCAACCTGGCTCTCCATGCCGACATTGTTAGAAATCTGCATTTAGACAGCGTTATTACACCAACCACGGGACTCACAGAAAAAGCAATTACCATCTTTCACAACATTATCGGCATAGATGTTAGCGAGCCCTTGATTACAAGTGCAAAGGAAACGCGCTTCTACGTGCCTAGCATCTCGTTTAATGAAGACAAAGCAGGAAATCCCTTACACTTGCTGATTATTCTGGCCTCTTCTGGGCTATTGCTAATCAATGGCCGCCTACAACAGCGACGGCAGTTATTTTTATACTGGCTCACCACAACAGCGACCTTTCTACTGTTTTGTCAGCTACTGACCTGGTCCACGTCACGCTGTCGCCTACATTTACCCATTTTTGTTCTCTTTGCAGCCCTAGTAGGCACCGTCATTGGCAATGCCCTCAATCGTAGGGTTGCTAATATTTTAGGCATATTCCTGGTACTGCTTTCATTTCAGTGGGTGTTGAGCAACGACATTCGAGCACTAACGGGTGAAAACAATATTTTTACTGCATCACGCCCGAGCCAGTATTTTACAAGTCAGCCAGTGTTAGAAGAAATTTACACTAACGCTGCTAACGAGATTAACAACCAAAGCTGTGCAAACATTGGCATGGTCTTTGAAAATATCTCCTTTGAATATCCCTACTGGCTATTGCTAGACGCCCCCCGGCGCAGCCTCAGGCTGCAACATGTTGGTGTAGATAATGAGTCTGCACCATTAGAGACATCCCGTCGCTATGGTCAGTTTGAACCCTGTTTAGTGATGAAAACCGTTTCACGGAACCAGGATGCGCCCTTGGAAACTGAACTTCAGATCGAGGAACAACAGTATCGAGAGATCTGGCAACAAAGCAACCAAAGAGGCAAGTCTATCAAATCGGTACAGTTATTTGCTATGAATTAGCCCTTATATTGACTGACACAACTCAATTAACGCTGCCTGGCAGTCATGGTGTATCTGTTTTGCACGCTCTACTAGTTCTGTGGGGAAAGATTGGGTGAGTTGGCGTTGCGATCGCACAATTTTTCCCGCCTTAATTTTTCCCTTTGGATCGCCCACCCCTTTCATGCCAGTGGTTTTCAGCACCTTATATTCTTCCGTAAACGGTGCCTGTGTATGCAAAAACTGCTGTAGTGTTGCCAACACATTTGGAGTGTTATCCAGCAATTGCTCATAGGTAACCACCAGCATCCGCTCTGGGTTGTTGATCAGCCGCGCATAGTCCACCAGCATAGCCATACGCTCAGCATAGTACTCAATCGTATCCTGCTGATTCCAATGGGGCTTGAGGTCGGCAATACTGGCTAAGCTGCGCTCTGGCTCTCGCAACAAAAAAATGGCATATACCTGTTCAGACTGTAACCAGTCATGGTTCAAAAACTTTTTGTTGTGCAAGACTTTGTCCATCACATACTGATGGTTCATGCGTAGGTTCTGCACATCTCCCAACTTACGAAAGTCTTGGGCTTGCCAATAGACCTTCTTGAGCAACCCCTTAAAGTCATTGGCATCAGCATAATTAGTGTGGGTTTCACCGTAGCCAATCACCTCAGGATTCGTTGTCAACAAATGGGTCAATAGCGAAGACCCAGACCGCATATGGCTGAGTAATAGCAAAAACCGATAGGGTTTGGCCCGAAACGCTACGCCATAGGGCTGATTTGCCGACTCAATGCGATAGTTAAAATAATTCTGCACCAAGTCATTCTTATACTCACGAATTCGCTGTCGCCACTGGCTTACTGCTGCTGCCATAGGTGTTACTAAATAAACTTAAAAATAGCAATAAATATCCTGATTCTACGTTACCCCGCTTATTTCCTTACTGCTTCATAGTCTTGCAAGTATCGCTCAAACGCTTTATCTAATCGATTTGTCTCCCCCAACCAGTAGGCCGTCAGCCCATGGCCAAACGCCCAGGCATTCTGTTCTGGTGGCGTATCATTGTCTAACAGCATTGGCCACAGGGTAAGCAAGTCAAAGGTACTACCTTCTTTAGCCAGCAGGTTAAACAGCTCATAGGCCAGCTGCAGCTTACCAATCACCACTGGGGCCTGCTCAACTGGAATCTTTTCCATCAGAGCCGTAGCCAGCAGATCTGAGCCCGTCATCATGCGTGAGAGGTAACGCAGAATCGGACTTTTCAGCAGTTCGGTTACCCCCTGGGTGGTAGTCATCTGAAACGTGTACTGGTCAATCAGCTTGGCCGCCGCTTTGGCTAAAGCCGTCTGATTAGTCAGAAACCGCGCCAGGCGATACTGCTTAGCATTCCCCAACGTCTCCACTAGCTTGAGGGCCAGAGCGTCATCATTCCAGGCGGCTCTGTTATTGTCATAGGTCACCAACGGCAGCACAGTTTCAGCCGACTGCCCCAGGGTATCCACCCGATAAGCAACCGCATCACGGATAGACGCTTCCTTAGGTCGCTGTCCCATTTGCCAATCGTAGGGGGGCTGCCATTCTCGTATAGGCCGCAGTCGATCAACCTGGGTTACCACCACCACCGTTGGCGGGTGCTGCTCCGCTGCTTTAAGGTCATGCAAAAAAGTTTTGTCGCTCTGTAACGCCGGATCCAAAGCCGGTGTCGCCAGCACCAGTAAGTCTGCTTCTGCCGCCTGATCCAGAACTAAATCGCGAAAATCGCCACGCTCAATTTGTTCATAGCCAGGGGAATCAATCAGAGTCAAGACTTCTCCCGTATCTAGCTGCCAGCTATATTGGCGAATTTTATCGGTACTGGGCAGTACATCCACCTCCGCCAGTTCAGTTTTGAACAGGGTATTGATCAAGCTACTTTTACCTGCCCCGGTACGGCCTACTAATATCAGAGAAACCGGTTTCTTTTCAATGGTTTCAGCTGGGCTGGCCGTTTCTAAAATTGACCGCAGTGTGGCCGTTTTTGCCTCAGTACCCAAAGTCTTGGACGGCTCTACTGCAAAAATTGCCGGTAGCGTATCGCCACTGTACAAGTTAGCCGTTTGCTGAGCCAGATTGCGCAATGCCGTTTCCCGCAGCAGCTGGCTCAGGTTTACCAATAGCTGCTGATTTGCCTCGTTAGAACTTTTTTGGCTGGCCACTTTAGCCGCTGCTGCCGCTGGGTTAATTAACCACTGCGCCCAATTCCAGACCCGCCAAAGCTTCCCCATGGAGGGTTCCAATTTGCGATAAATTTCGTAAGCTTCATAGGCCTGGCCAACGGTCACCTGATTCAACACAGGAGCCAGCTGGGTCATGGCCCGGTCCATATCATCCACCGTCCCACGAATTAAGCCATAGGCCTGGGGCACATAGATATTAAGCAGCGGGTACTTCACTTCCGGGTGATAGTGATGGGCCACCGTTGCCACGATGGTCTGACATCGTTGCCAAAAAGCAGGCCAATCGTCCCATACAGGTGGATCTTCACGGGCTCCGGTCAAAATTGGCTGTAGTGCAGATTCCAGCACCTGATTAGCTGCGTTATCAACCGTCACAGATTTCAGCTCTGAGCGGACAGCCGTAACAATGCGATCAATCTCGCGGGGCTTGGTCCAGTGCACCAGCAACCAACGCCAGCCCACAAACACGAATAGAATGACAGCCCAAATCCAGGTGATGCCCCAGGTACGTAGCTGCAATCCAGCCGCAATCAACACAAAGGCGACAACCATCACCAGCGGCAGCGCCAGCACAATCCACTGCCATCGTTTGAGCTGTACCATCGTCTTTTACCAAGTCATTTTTTCTAGTTTAAGCACGGGGTCCAAGTCGGAAAAGGTGAAACATCCGAACTTGGAGAGGACGTTTTGAGTTAGGTGCATATTCGATGTCGTTGTCACTTGGGACCACAACGCTTCAGAACTTGTCATACTAAATCTTGACTGATAGCACCCGGCATCGAAGGGCATCCACAAGGGAGTGCCCCTACAGGATCATCCATTTTTAATCGGGTTTAATGAATTCGGATTTGGGATCACTCTTTACTCAGAAAAATTATTGATTTTAACCACGGTTATACCCATATACTTTTGCTAATTTCGGCTGTTTTGGGTGTACCTAGATGTCTCTCAACCGTGGGAAGCTATGGCTTTTGTTGGTGATTACTTCGTTTCTGCTTCCCTCTCGGACTCAAGCGCAGATTGTGCCTGATACTACATTGGGAACAGAGTCTTCTAGCTTAATTCCCGAGCAGCTGATGGAAGGAGAACTCGCTGATTTAATCGATGGGGGTGCGCTGCGGGGTAGCAATTTGTTTCACAGCTTTGGTGAGTTTAATGTAGCCGATGGTCAGCGGGTTTATTTTGTGAATCCTGCGGATGTGGAGTCGATTTTGAGTCGGGTAACGGGAGAGAATCCGTCGGAGATTTTTGGCACACTGGGAGTGGATGGACCTGCCAGTCTGTTTTTGATTAATCCCAACGGATTAGTATTTGGTGAGAATGCTCAGCTGGATATTGAGGGGTCGTTTTATGGCACAACGGCTGATGGTGTGGATGTGGGCGGTGAGGTGTTTAGTGCCGTTGCTCCCGATCAGCGTGGGTTACTGAGTGTTAATCCCAGTGTGGCATTTTGGAATTATTTGACAGCAGGAGATATCGTCAATCGTGGGGCACTGGCAACTGGTGGGGATTTGGTGCTGGTAGGAAAGAGTTTAGATTTACAGAATCAGGTAACTGCATTGGGAGATGTGTCGCTGTTGGCAACAGACGGCATCAGAATTCGTGATACGGCAGAAGTGCCGTTTATCGCCCTGGCAGGCGATGAGTTGCTGGTGCAGGGAAATCAGCAGGTGGATATTGTGGCGTTGAGTCATCCGGATAGTGGGTTGTTTTCCTATGGCGATATGGTGCTGCGCTCAGCGGAGAGAGTTAGCGGTGATGCCCACTATTTGAGCGGTGGTGATTTTCGAGTAGAACGACTGGATGGATCGGACGGAAAGCTTTATAGCCCAATTGATCCGATTGTAAGAACTTTGGGAGATGTGAGAATTGGCACCTATCGCGGTTCGTCGTTGCATATTTTGGCTGGTGGCTCGGTGACAATCGGAACTGCAGAGATTACTGCAACGGAAGGTACCAATTTAGATGTTGATTTTTTACGAGAGACGATTATGTTGTCAGATGGAACGGTTGTTGAAGTTGATGGTAGCGCACAGCCAACGTTGGATGTCAGAGCAGGTGTGAGGCCAGAGGCAATTGGTACACCTCCGTTGACTCTCTTAACTGGTTTTAATGGCAATACAGATTCTTTTTCTGATGATTCCGTTGCTGATCAAACACCTATGAATGCCAATATCTCATTAGGAGATGTGGCTCTAGAGAGCGCAAATGGTCTTGTTCTACTTACAAATCAATACGAGCCGAATGAGAATTTGTCTGACGGTAATATTCTGATTACTGGTGAAGGAGAGAGAGGCTTTGGTATCAATGCTCAGAACTTTTCTGGAGTAGGTGGAGCCGTTTATCTAGATGCCCGCAACAATATCGATGTTTTGAATAGCGCTATTTCTATAACCTCTACAGCTGATGTACAAGATATTGTATTGATTGCCGATGGCATAGTTACTTTTGATGGCTTGGACGGAACTCGTGCAACTGCTGCAGCTGCTAATTTAATTCCAGGAGAAACTGGCAACTCTGGCAATGTTGAAATTACAGCGAATAGCCTAAATGTATTGAACGGTGCACAGCTCAATAGTGTTGTTTTCGGTAATGGTCAGGGCGGAGATATCATTCTCAATATTCAGGAAACAGCTCGATTTTCAGGTAGTAATCCTAGAAATGGTCGTGGCAGCGGAGCATCCAGTATTATTGGGCCTGATGGCCAAGGGATAGGAGGCAATGTTCACATTGAGGCACGTAATCTCGAGGTGCTAGATGGTGCTCAGCTCAGGGTAGGCACCGTTGGTATCGGAAATGCAGGCAGCGTTGTTCTCTTGATTGATGAGACAGCTCGCTTTGAAGGAAGTATGAGCGGCGTGTTTAATAGTATTCAGGCTGACGGAGCAGGCTCAAGTGGAGATGTCCACATTCATGCTCGCAACCTTGATGTACTTGAGGGAGCTCAGATTATTTCTAGTGTCTTTGGCATTGGTAGTGCAGGTAATGTGCTGCTCGTAATCGAAGAAACAGTGCGATTTAAGGGCGTCGCCCCTGGGAATGGTAGCGCTAGCGGATCGTTTAGTAGCATTGCGCCCAATGGTCAGGGAGTTGGTGGAGATGTGCGTATTCATGCACGTAATCTTGAGGTGCTGAACGGTGCTCAACTGAATTCGAATACTTCTGGCATAGGTAATGCAGGTAGTGTGATTTTAGTCATTGAAGAAACAGCGCGATTTGAGAGTATTAATCCCAATAATGGTTTCCCTAGCGAAGTTTCAAGTGCGGTTAGAAGAGATGGTCAAGGTAGTAGCGGAGATGTGTACATTCGCGCTCGCAATCTCCAAGTAGTAGGGGGTGCTCAACTCGGATCAGGCAGTTTCGGCATAGGTGATGCAGGTAGCGTGATTTTAGTCATTGAAGAAATAGCACGATTTGAGGGTATTAATCCTACCAATGGTAGTTCTGGTGGAGCATTTAGCAGTATTCAGCCTAATGCTGAGGGAACTGGTGGGGATATACATATTCGGACTGGTAATCTCGAAGTGTTAGAGGGCGCTGTACTCAGTGCGAGTTCTTTTGGTATGGGTGATGCAGGTAACATAATTCTCACAATTGAAGAAACTGCACAATTTGAGGGTAGTAACGTTATAGATGGTGCAGCTGGTGGAGCATTTAGCAGTATTTCACCTAATGGTGAGGGCGCTGGAGGCGATGTACGTATTCATGCTCGTAATCTTGAAGTGCTTGAAGGTGCACAGCTTAGCGCAAGCACTATTGGCGGCATAGGTGATTCAGGCAGCGTAATTCTAGTCATTGAAGAAACAGCACGGTTTGAAGGTGGTGACCCAAGGGATGGTAGCCCTAGCGGAGCATTCAGCGGCATTGAACCTAACAGTAAGGGCACTGGAGGCGATGTGCGCATTCGCGCTCGTAATCTTGAAGTGCTTGAAGGTGCACAGCTTAGTGCCAGTACTTCTGGCATAGGAAATGCAGGTGGTTTGATTCTTGTAATTGAAGAAACAGCACAGTTTGAAGGCACTGATCCCAGGAATAATGGCCCCAGTGGAGTGTTTACCAGTATTGCACCTAGTGGTGAGGGAATTGGAGGCAATATTCGCCTAGTGGCAAAGAAGGTTGAAGTTAATGATGGTGCAGCTCTATTTTCTGGCAGTCTAGGGCAAGGTATAGCAGGTAATATTTTACTTACGATTCATGATAGTCTTATAGCAAGTAGCGGGACAATCGCAACCAATGCTGAGCAAGATGCTGGTGGTCAAATCCAGATTGATGCGGGTAGTATTTTTCTCTTTGGTGATAGCGACATTCAGACTTTTGTGAACTCTGGTGAAAACAACGGCGGTAATATTACTATTAGGGCCAACGCCTTAGTTGGCCTGGATGACAGTGATATTCTTGCGTTTGCCGCTGATGGGCGTGGTGGTGACGTAGACCTGAGTGAAACAGCTTTCTTTGGCCAAAACTTTCAATTTTCACCACCTGGCACTGACCCGCGAACCTTAGATAACAACGATCGCGTCGACATCAATGCCACTGGTGGAATCGCCTCTGGAACTATTTCGCTTGCTGATGTCAGCTTTATTGAAGACAGTCTCAGCGAACTACCCGACAATTTAGTTAATCCTGAAACCTTGGTAGCCAACAGCTGTGTTGTGCGCACCAACGACACAGACAGTAGCTTTACGATCACAGGTAGCGACAGCTTAAGAGAACAACCTGGCAATTCTTCAAGCAGTTATAGTCTGGAAACTGTGCAGTCTATACCTGCCGCGACAGAAACCGCAGTCGCTGAACCCCAGGGTACCTATCGCCTGGCAGACGGGCGTTTGGTGCTCGGACGTGCATGTCATACCGACCGATAGGGGCATTACATGCAATGCCCCTACGGCGGGATATCAATCTATTCGAATACGTCGAACGAGAATAACCATGCCCCCATGGAGGTATCCGATAGACAATGGGATGCTAAGGTATATTTTTCATTGCTGATGGATCTTCCTTAGCCCCATCCAATCGTGTCTTTTCCATTGCCGTAGATATGGACGGCAGCGGCAGCGTCATGGGCTTCGCCGGTAATAAGTACGGCTGGATGGTGGAGGTGGATCCCGCTAATCCCAATGATTACGGTACCAAGCATACTTGGCTGGAGCGGTATCGCCATGAGGCAGTGAGCTTCCATGCGGTGGCGGGTATCAGCACTGGCACCATTACCGATCCCAAAGACAACTCTAACCTGCTGATTGATAGCATGCTCTACGGGGCTAAATTTAACGCTGTCTGGCTCCCCTGGCGGTGATAGTGGCCCCGATGCCAAGATATTTGTGGGTCCCAACGGTGAAGCACCCTATGGATTTGATTGGATTATCAAACTCCAAGAAACTGGCAATGATCCAGCATCAATGACCTTCAATTGGTCCAAACTTGCCATGGGTGGCTAACCAGCTAATGATGACATGGGCTTCTCTAACCCCAACAACATCGAGTTAGATAAATCCGGCAATGTCTGGGGTGACAGATATGTCCACCAGCAGCCACAATCAGGCCATATTCAGCCATATGAAGGATGGCAAGCCTGTGGATCTAGGTGCTTTGCGCGGTGTTTTTGACAACAACTCGATCTGGTTTATTCTCACATCAGGTCCTGATGCAGGGAATGCCTATCCCTTTGGCATCGGTCCCATGGAAAGTGAATGCACGTGTCCTTTTAACGAGGAAGAAGGTCTCTTCTTAGCGGTGCAACATCCCGATGAGAAGAATGGTGTTCGCAAGGATGGTGCATCCGAAGTCCGTGATTTTGCAATGAAGACCACCACAGGTGAAGAATTTATGCAAAAACGGACAGTTCCGGTTGACTCCAACTGACCTGGGAAAGGCGTTAATGATCCAGCAAAACCTGCTGTAGTCGTTGTACGACGGAAGTAGATTCTGATTCAGAAATTCTGTGATATAGCAAGCTTTGTAGGGGTGCTCAGCTGAGCACCCTTATTTGTTGGAGCTGGCATATGACAATCTTTCCCACATAGAATGATTGTCATATGAGTTCTAGAAAAAGTCAGAATACCAACCAAATGTATGGCTTCGATTGATGCTCAAAAAATGTGCCTGTATCGACAATCGGCTCAAAAGCGTGCCGAGCAAAAAGAATATGAATTAAAGTGCAGGCATCAGTGGGCATTATCAATTGCTAAAGAAGCCGCTGCAATCCTAAAAAAACTGGATGGTTTCTCTGCGTCGATCATAGAAAATGTTTGCTGGATTTGACGCTGGCTGAGTAACCATAGAGCCTATATTCCTTATTATTCGCTTTGCTCTCGCAATGCTTGAATGTCTGCTAAAGACAACTCTGTCACGTCAGCAATCTGACTATCAGTCATACTGCTCAGCAAGCGCGCTGCAATTTTCTGTTTTTCTTGCTTGGCCGCTAACATAATCGCCCCCCGCTGATCTTGAATAAAGATAGACTGATGCTCGATTTCATCAAGTTCATCAGCGCTCAGGTTGGCTTCATTGGCCATTTCAAAAGCTTGGTGAATAGCAGGTATATCCCCCATCGGTGTGGGTATAACACTGAAGTCATCCGCATGTTGTAAAAAGTAGATCCATTTATCGGTAAGGGTGGTCAACACGTCTAACGATTGCTGAAACTTAGGTAACTCCAGAAAGACCAGCTCTAGATCATCAATGGGATAGTCAACTAAATATTGTTTTTCTTTCAAAACGAAGCGAGAGATCACTGCATCAATGTCAGAGAACATTTCAAAATCGGTAATCGTCAGGGCAATCACTGGATTGAGCAATGGATATCCCTGACCTGTTTGCAATTGTGTGGAGTACGCCTTGGCTGCATTGTATAAAATCCGCTTTTGAAACCCTTCGACGTTGAGTACCTGCATTTCGATAATTACCGTTTCACCCGTGGCCAGTCTTGCCTTGACATCTAGATAGGATTGCTTTACCCCAGCGATTTTTGGGGCCTGGTAGGGGTTAAGGATGTCTAGATCTAAGATCGTACTCGCCCCATCATAAAGAATCCCATTGAGGAAACTAATCAAAATGTCATGGCTTTGCTCAGAGCCAAAGATTTTCTTAAACGCAAAGTCTGTCTTAGGATCGATAAACTTCATCACTGGCAGTCGGGAGGATTGACTTGCCTTGATTCTAGCTAAATCCAGTTACAGGCTGAAATTCTATTGTTCAGTCTATAACTGGGCAACCCTGACTATAGCAGCAGAGCTGGACCTGGCTTGGAAATTGAAATTTGCACCTACGTGCACTGCATACGATACGAAAACCAATAACATGGTGCTGCACCTCATGGCTATTGGTCAAAAACGCCCGTACAGCTTCAAATTCAACTCGTAATGCAGTAAGAATGACAGCACGCAGATTGGGCATCGCCGAACCACAAACAAATAAGTAACGACGTTAATCCTTGTAGGAAATAGAATACCTTAAATAAACTTAAAAGCCCCCAGTATTGGGGGGTTGGGGCCTGTCAAGGCTGTCAGCTACCCCACCAAAATCCAAGCCATACCTATTTGGGTCGATACAATGAACTTTGCCCAGATTCTGGAAATTTTCCGTAGTCAGGAACCCCAAATCCCAATGGACAAAATCGTAGGGGTAATGCCTTGTGCTTACCCCGAAATATCCAGTGTCTGCCATGAAAAACCGCTAGCGAGATGTGCGATCGCTAATCGGCAATCCATTCTCACCCAAATAACCGATTTCAATTAAAAACGCCCGCAATGCCGTCGGGAAATCCGGATGTGTACCCACCTGTTCGCCATCTTCATAGATTTGTAGCCCCCAGGTAGCCTCACGATCATAGTTGTCGAGCATAAACTGCCAGGCAGCATCAAAGTCTTCATTTAAAACAGCATGTTGAGCCACATAGCTAGCCAACAAACTATTAGACACATAATCATCCTCTTCTCGAACTCTCACAAAGACACTTTGCAAAGTCTCTATTTGTTCTCGAATTCGCTCTGGAAATTGTCGTGTAGTATCTACCAGTTCCCCATCTCGATAGGTGAAAAACATCACCGGTGGGAATGACTCAGCGTAACTGCCAAACCTGTAGAGAAACGCCTGATGAGGCACAGCCATTTCCACATAGCCATCACCGTTAACATCTGCAATATCAGGACCTATCCCATCTAGATAACCAGTCTCTACACTGGCAAATGCTTCACCTGTCCAGCGGTGAATTGTTGTATTCGTACAGCAATGGGCACCCCCAGAATAGTTACGCACAATAATTTCTTCGGTGCCGTCGCTATCTAAATCTTGCAACTGAAACTCAGCAAATGTCCAAGCTAAGGTATCCACAGCCTCTTGCTCTTCACCCTCATAAAGCAGCTGATAGCTCAAATTATTCTCATCCTGCTCATCCATTTCACTATGGTGGGTGTAGCTAACTCGCACTCCAATATCGCGCCCTGTCAGCTGTAGATTTTCAAAAGATGACGTATCGTAATTCAAACGTAGTGTGGACTGAGCTTTGACTGATGAGGTTAGGCCGAATAAACTAACCCCTAACACGCCAATGCTCAATAGACCTAATAGGTTGAGTCGCTGTTTCATAGCTAAATGTTCTATGTTTCTGGCGCAATATCTATCGCCAGGCTATATTTCCCCACATTAGACTTCATTACCTAAGAGCCTTTTTCCTAGAATTTATTCTGACCTTTATAGTTAAGCGTCCTAGCCGGGTGGGCAGTGCTCACCCTCTATGCTTTTACTCTGTGCCCTTCTGCCTTCTCCGTTTTTATGACCACCGCCATCCTGCCTGCCTTAGACCGACAAACGTTCCTCCATGGTTCACCTGGCCAACAGCAGGAATTCGTCCTCGCCTTGGGCCAAGCGTTAGAAACTGTGGGCTTTTTTGCTCTAGAAAACCATGGCATTGAGGGCAGTTTAATTAAGTCTGCCTATGATGCGGCAGCTAAGTTTTTTACACTGCCAGAAGCGACTAAACAAAACTACGAACGACCAGACATTAATCAACAGCGTGGTTTTACTCGCTTTGGTCAAGAACATGCAAAAGATAGCGATGCTCCTGATCTCAAAGAGTTCTGGCATGTGGGGCGTGAAGCAGAACTGGCCAACCCCTGGCCCCAAGAAGTACCGACATTTCAGCCGTTAATGTCAGCGCTATATCGAGAGCTAGAAGCCTGCGCAGCTGACTTATTAAAAGCCTGTGCCCTTTATCTAGACTTGCCCGCAAACTTCTTTGATAAAGAGGCTAGGCAAGGAAAAAGCATTTTACGAATACTGCACTACCCACCGTTACCAGAGACTATCCCTCCCAAAAGTCTGAGGGCGGCTCCCCATGAGGACATTAATCTGATCACCCTGCTATGTGAATCCACCGGACCTGGCTTGGAACTCTTGCAAGCAGACGGCAGCTGGCTTGCCATTGAGTCCTTGCCAGGTCAGATTCTTGTGGATACTGGAGATATGCTGCAGGCCTTGAGTAATGGCGTGTTCAAAAGCACAACGCATCGAGTGGTCAATATGGATGGTCGAGATCGTCGATTTTCGCTGCCATTCTTTATGCATCCACAACCAGACTTTGATCTCACACCGCTCCCCAATTGCATCAAACGCACAGGCGGCACACCTAAGTTTCCCACCCAAACAGCCGGACAATATCTACAGCAACGCCTTCAGGAAATAGGATTAGCCTGACAGTACAATCAGGCATGGGCAGATTACAGCAACACGGCATAATAGATACCATCCAAGCTTTATGCTCAACATTTTCCACTACCCCATGGACATTGCCTCCGCTATACCAGTCGCTATCGTCACCCTACGTGAAGGCGTAGAAGCCGCACTAGTGGTCGGGATTGTATTAGCCTGCCTGAATAAGGCTGGCAAAATGGACCTAAATCAATGGGTTTTTGGAGGCGTGGCTGCTGGGATAATAGGCAGCATTTTAATAGGCTCATTTTTAGGCTTAGGACTGCAGCAGGTGCAGTATGTTATGCCTAATGCTGAAGCTCTATTGAAACCGATCCTGGGCATTCTGTTTGGCAGTATCGCCATTATTATGCTGAGCTGGATGCTGCTGTGGATGACCCGCCAGGCCAGAACCCTTAAAACAGAGATTAATCAAACTGTCACCAATGCCCTTGGCAATGAATCTGCAGGTCTCAGTATTTTTAGTTTGGTTTGTATCGCGGTATTAAGAGAAGGATTTGAAACAGTTTTATTCTTGTTTACCCAGTCCCAAACATTAACTGACAACTTATTAGGAGTTGTTATGGGGCTGTTGGGAGCAACATTCATTGGCTTTGGATTATTTAAATGGGGCATTCGCATTAACTTGAAGCTGTTTTTTCAAGTTATGGGTGTATTGCTGTTGTTAATTATCTCAGGCCTGGTAGTTTCAGTTTTCCGCAACATCGATATTACCTTTGCCACTATTAGTCAATTCAACAGCTTATCGGTTGACCTCTGTCTTGGGTTTCAACAGTCTTGTGTATTGGGGCCTCAAATCTGGAACACTAGCCAAATCTTGCCAGATAAAGAATTTCCAGGCGTTGTTTTGAAAGTGCTGCTGGGTTATCGCGATCGCATCTACCTATTACAGTTACTCGCCTATGTATTGTTCTGGCTAGTCATCGGTAGCCGCTATTTCCGCACTCTCAATCAGCCGACTAATTCAAAAAACTCTCACACTACGTCAGTTTCTCCATCAGCTTGAGAAGAAACCTAGCACAAAACATTTTCCAAATAACCATTAAGCATAAACAAGGTTTGAGCTTCAGGTCTTTAGAGGTAGTTAAAAAAAACCAAAGCTCAAACCAATTCACTTCACAATTGCTGATTTAGGGGATGAACCGAGCTAGAGCCATTGCTGCTAAAGGTCATCCCGATGATCAGCAATACCTTTACTTCTCTCCTTAGAAGGTCCTAAAGCTATTGTTCAGAGTCACTTTGGTCTAATAATCGCTCAAATCGATCCTTCGACCAGCGATCTGTCGCGTAGGAAATAGCACTAATCTCAGCTAAACGAATCAGCCACACCGTCCGTTGATAAGGATCATCTGGTAATTCATCATCCTCATAACCTTCTGCGACATCCACATCTACGACTTCCACGTAGTCACTGTCTAAATAAATAGGAATGCCGACTAATCGTGTTCCTGGCATTCGAAACCAGACTTCACTACCACTGTGGAGAGCTTCTTCTAAGCGTTTGTAGAGCCGTGTTTGTTTCGGAGCTTTGCAGGCGCGGGACTCTGATTCACGTTGAATGAGCTGTCGAGGGGTATCTTGCATGCTTCTCTCCTTTTGATCAATACACAATGCCGTACACGTACCACCTGTTTGTTTAACGACGGTTGTTAAACCCATTTAACTAAGCGGCTTTAGAGCTGGACATCTGGCATATCTCTACCGAGGGCACACCTCCTTCTTGAACGAAAAACTAATTGAATAGAGCTAGTTTAGTGGCTTGCCTAAGGCATAAACTAAGTACCTGCAATAGACCGGCATCTGTGTAAAGAATGCCCAAGTCTACTAAAGGCAGAACCTTTCTAGGTAGTCTACATCATAGCAATCCAGACAAGTAGGCAGAAAATCAAGAGATTTCCCCATACACCTTAGACAAATTATTAAGTTACTGTGTGCAAAAATATTTCTATAAACGGGTCGGTTGTTAAGAAGCACACCACCGGTAAAGCTAACCCAGAGGTCAGCAACGCCCATGATTATTAAAAACCCTATCCAGGTGCTGTGCGTCCCATCCCCCGCCGATTAACTCTGCTTTACTCGCATCAGGGGCTGACCAAACTCAACCGGTTCAGCGTTCTGAACTAAGATTTCTACAATCTCACCAGATACTTCAGCTTCCAGTTCGTTCATCAGCTTCATCGCTTCAATGATGCAGACTGTTTGACCGGGTTTGATGCGATCGCCTGTGTCGACAAACGGAGACTCATCAGGAGCTGGAGAACGATAAAAGGTGCCCACCATGGGAGACGTAATCTCATACAAATCGGATGGACTAGACACAGGTGGTGCAGCGGGCTCTGTAGCAGCAGCACCTGTAGCAGGTGGCGATGCCATCATTGGTGCAACGGACGGTATAGCAGCAGCAGATACAGTAGCATCCGAAGACAGTACCACCGATTGACTGGGAGCAGTCGCTTTACGCAGGGTGAGCTCAAACTGAGGATTTTTAAGCGTCAGCTCAGCAATATCCGTTTGATCGAGAGCGGCAACTAGCTGACGAAGCTCACTAAAATCCAAATCCACTATGTACACTCCAAATAAACGATTAGAGACGCCTAACCCACAGAACCTAACTAAGGCAATCTAGCATTGAAATAGACACAAAAATTGCAAAACCTAACCATAGGGCACTGAGCACCCCCCAAACCTATTCTCGACCGAGATAGGAATCATTACGAGTGTCAATCTTGATGCGTTCACCAATTGAGATAAACAGAGGTACCATCACCTGGGCACCGGTTTCAACTTTTGCAGGCTTGGTACCGCCAGTCGCTGTATCCCCTTTCACACCAGGATCCGTTTCTGTCACTTCTAAAACGACCGAGTTCGGCAAATCGACCTCCAAAACCTGGCCATTCCAGCGCAGAACGGTAACCTCCATTTCTTCCTTGAGATACTTCACCTGAGTCCCAATCTGCTCTGCCGAGAGCTGGGCTTCATCATAGGTTTCCATATCCATAAACACGTACTGCTCACCATCGCGATAGGTGTGCTGCATCACGCTTTTTTCCAAAATAGCCTGAGGAACGGTCTCCCCAGCGCGAAAGGTACGCTCAACAACGCTACCCGATTGCACATTTTTCAGCTTAGTGCGTACAAATGCTGCCCCTTTCCCAGGTTTTACGTGGAGAAACTCCACCACTCGCCACACGGAGCCATCAAGTTCAATGCTAGTGCCGGTACGAAAATCGTTACTAGAAATCATGGTGCTGGCAGACAGTAGGTTAGTTGATAGTCAGGGGTTGATAGTCGGCCCTTATTGTACAGCCCAGTGGTCATTTCCCCGTACGGTTGAATAGTATGGCCAATGCAGTCGGGGGTACAAGACGTTTAGCTCCCTAACAGGAACTATCTGAGACGAGCCACACTATGGCAAGATCGTAAAGGTTTGTCACGCCGTTGTCGTTAATTTACAACTATGGCTCGTTTTCAATACAGCTTTCAGGCCGCTCTTGCGGGTCTTTTAGGCGTCGGTTTTAGTTTTTTCCTCAGCATGGGTTGGTTTTTAGTGCCGTCTGCCCAGGCTGGTCCCATCCCTTCAGTAGCCTTACCAGTTGCTTATCTACCCCCTGGTGATGCCATTACTGACCCTAATGCTCTATTACGCTATGCCCTACCCATTGATAGTCCTGAGATTCGAAAGGTTCAGGATAAGTTAGAAGGTTTGAACTATGCATTACGTACAAAACAGTGGGGCCGAGCAAAGCGGGATATTTACCAATCGTCAAAGCTAATTCATCGTAAGCGTGCGGCCATTGTCGAAGCAATTCCTGAAGAGCGGCGCTCCATGGCTGACCCGTTGCTGGAAAAGATGGATAGTCAACTGGAAGTAATGGAGAAGGCGGTCAAAACCAAGGACTTAGAAACCCTGTGGGCAAGTCGACGAGTCACCCTCAATACCATCGGTGACCTGGAATACTTAATGGTGAAGGGCTTTCCCTACGAAGTACCGACCGAGTATGACAACCTTCCTCAATTGAAAGGTCGCGCCACCATCGAATTTAAGACCAATGAAGGCCCCGTAATCGTAGTTGTTGACGGTTACAGTGCACCCATTACTGCGGGCAACTTCGTGGACTTGGTGAAGCGGGGTTTTTATGACGGCATGACCTTTGACCGAGCTGAAGAAAACTATGTGTTACAAACGGGTGACCCAGACGGTCCTGAAGCTGGGTTTATTGATCCAAAAACCCAGAAATATCGTGCTATTCCGCTAGAAATTTTGGTGGAAGGTGATGAAAAACCCACCTATGGAGCCACACTGGAAGAACTAGGACGTTTTCTAGAAAAGCCTGTACTACCGTTTAACTCGTTTGGTGCCCTGGCCATGGCCCGTCCTGAGTCTGAGCCAGATGGAGGATCGTCCCAATTCTTTTTCTTCTTATTTGAGCCAGAGTTAACACCCGCCGGGCTCAATCTGCTGGATGGTCGCTATGCGGTATTTGGCTACACCATTGAAGGACAGGATGCCCTGGATCACATGGGCCGCCAGGGCGGCAAAATCATCTCCGCTAAGGTGGTGAATGGTTTAGATAATTTGGTTGAACCAAAGGTTTGAGCACCGCTGGCATCACCCTTGCTCAATTAGGTGAGCACGAAATCCTCAAACGGCTGCGTCAGTATTGCGCAGCCGTCGTTGGTGATGACGGTGCTGTGCAGTCGTTACCGGCTGGTGAACAGCTAGTGGTTACCTCAGATGTCTTAATTGAGGGGGTACATTTTTGCGATCGCACCCTATCCCCCAATGCCCTCGGCTGGCGAGCCGTCGCCGTTAACCTGTCGGACCTGGCAGCCATGGGTGCCAGGTCCATGGGCATCACTATCGGCCTCACCCTACCGCCAGCTACACCTTGGGGCTGGGTCGAAGCGCTATATGAGGGGATGCATAACTGTTTAGAAAAATACGGCGGTGCCATTATCGGTGGCGACCTCTGCCGAGGCAACCAGCGCAGTTTAGCCATTACCGCCTTAGGTATCGTCCCCCAGCATCAAGCTATTTATCGCAGTCGCGCCCAAGTCAACCAAACCCTTGTGACTACCGGTATTCATGGAGCCTCCCGTGCAGGCTTAGCCCTACTGTTAGATGAACTAGATGAACTCAAGGGATCAGGCTCGGCAGCCCAGTCATGGATTAAAGCTCACCAACGACCTGTGCCCAGGTTTGACGCGATCGCAGCCCTACACTTACAGCTACAAGATTTCGGCAATATCGCTGCCATGGACACCAGCGACGGTCTGGCAGACGCTGTCATTCAAATCTGCCATCAGAGTCAGGTGGGGGCAAAAGTTTTGCGATCGCAGCTACCGATTCCCCCCGGTTTAACCGAAGCAGTCGGGCAACCGACCGCCGAAAACTGGACCCTCTACGGCGGCGAAGATTTTGAGCTGTTGCTGAGCCTACCACCAGATATTGCCAAGGCTTTTGTCAACAAACTACCTGGCAGTCAGATTATTGGTCAGACCACTGCGGCCAATGAAATTCGACTCATTGACGATGTGAACCATGGGCCTAATATTCGATTGGATCAAGGGCAGGGATATCAGCACTTTAGTACTTAGTTCCTAGTTCCTAGTTATTGGTTATTAGTTGATTGCCGCAATTAGGCTAATACTTAACAAACAGCAACTAACGAATAACCAAGGACCAATAACAAATAACTCTTGTACCCCTAATAAATTTTCCACGCCTTCATCGCATACCCAAAGGAACACTCATCCGGGTGCAGAATCTCCGCCAAAATCTCCAGAGAATCCACTAAACGGGGTCCCGGTCGATTGAAGTATTGATTGCCATCCACCAAAAAGATACGGCCATCTTTAACCGCTTTTAGATTTTGCCAGGAAGACATTTGGGTGAGCTGATCCACCGATTGACGGCCCTGTTGCAGATCGTAACCGCAGGGCATCACCACTAATATATCTGGCTCAGCCGCATTGAGATCGTCCCAAGGCAGCCAGGGAGAATGACGCCCCACTTTCCCAAATAAAGGATGACCGCCCGCCATGGACACTAATTCTGGCACCCAGTTGCCTGCCCCCATCAACGGATCGGTCCACTCTAGACAGGCAACGGTGGGTTGGGGTAACTTGGCTGGCACCTTTGCCAAGCACTCCTGGAGTCGCCCCTGGAGTTGCGCAATGGTGAGATCTGCGATCGCATCTCCATTGTTTGCATCTAATGATGTTGCCACCCGCCGGAGATCGTCCCACAGGTCGGCTAAGATTTGAGGCTTTAAAGAAATAATTTCAGGCTGGGGATCAATGATCTGGGCAACCGCCTTTTTCACATCGGACAGACTGGCAGCACAAACCTCACATTGGTCTTGGGTCAAAATGTGTGTGGGACGCAGCTCCTGTAGCCTCTCCACATTGACGTTATAGACACTCAGCCCTCGATGCAGCAGTTCGCTGACCCGGTCATGAATTTCTTGGCTTTTGCCAGTGGGATGAAAACTCGGGGACGTACACACTGGCAATTTCTGCACCTCCGGCGGAAAGTCACAGGCATGGGAACGACCCACCAGTGACTCTCCAAATCCTAGGTGGATAACAATTTCTGTAGCGCTGGGAATTAGCGAAACGATGCGAAGCTCAGACATGGCAGCGCGTTGGTAAAACAATTAGCTTTTGAAAAGCTACAAGGAGAATCAATGTATCGGGTGGGGTGATGGAATATGAAGGCATCTAATCATTGTCCTTATATTCCTACACTCAGGTTATATCAGCTCTAACATTCATGACATGGGAATCGACCCTCAGGGGGAAGACCCCTTTGCCTTTGCAGAATTAACGGGGCCGAAACTCTACAGAGTTCACCTGCAAAATGACATCAAAATTTTTGTAGACATCATTTCCTAACAACCCAATAGGCACAGCATCACCAATACTCACGGGCAGGTTGCGATGGGTAATGTTGCCAACACTAATGGACTCTACATAGCCCACATCAACAACGGCACGACTATTGCTGGCCGTTGCCACCGATGCCTGACCAACCACATTAATACCCAAATCATTGGCCATGGATCGGGTAATGTGCGTATGGCTGGCTCCGGTATCCAAAATCATAGGATATCGTCTGCCATTGAAGTTCACCGCAATGACGGGGGTACCCCCACGACGCTGGATAATCGGCACACGTGCTACCCCGGTGGCAGTGGCGGCTACAGGAGCAGTCGCCACTGCCACCGTAGAATCCTTAGCAATGGGTGTGGGCCTGTTTAAACTTATTTCGGCTGGGGGTTGCTTGAGATCGGCCAAACGCTGCTTTGCCTGAGCTAAATTACGCTCATAGTCTTTCAGTTTAGTTTGGGCAACTGCATAGTTTTGCTCGCCTGCCGGTACGTCCTGAAGTTTTTGAACTGCCTGCTCCCAACGGCCAACGATTAAATCCCAATCATCTGGAGATGTGGCCTGCTGACCTAATTTAAAAGCACTAGATGCCAGGTTAATGGCATCTTGATAGGCTGTGGATAGTTCCGCTGTGCTCGCTGGAACAGTTGCAGCATTAGCGGCATCAGGTTCAATACCAGCCTTATTATTAGTTTCATCGGACTCCACCGAAGCACTCATTTGAACCGGGACGGAGGCTGTTTCCCTCTCTGTTCTCTCTAAAGTGTCGGTTGATACTGGACTAATCTGACAGGCCGCTAGGGTCCCTAGACAGAGAATTTGAAGAATTCTGATGCATTTTTTCTCAAGCATTGTTCAAAAGTTCCCCATGGCCTCTAGGATGGTACGGGTCCCCATCATGTTCCAACGTGTTCTGGGTGGGAAGGCACCGCGTTTATTTCCCTGTTGTAACCCATGTCTATTTTTTCCACTAGCTCACAACCAGCCCTATTAGTATTAGCTGACGGGTCAGTTTTTCGTGGCTGGTCCTTTGGAGCCACCGGTACAGTAGTGGGCGAAATTGTCTTCAATACAGGCATGACAGGGTATCAAGAAGTATTGACCGACCCTAGCTATCGCGGACAAATTGTCACCTTCACTTACCCGGAATTGGGCAATACCGGAATTAATAATGAGGACGATGAATCAGCGACTCCTCAGGTGAATGGTGCGATCGCAAAAAATATTTGTGAGTGTCCTAGCAACTGGCGCTCCACCACATCTCTACCTGACCACCTAAAACAGCACAACATTCCAGGCATTTATGGCATCGATACCCGTGCCCTCACCCGCAAACTACGAACGGTAGGTGCCATGAATGGAGCAATCTCCAGTGAAATTCTTGACCCTGAACGGTTACTACAGCAACTTGAACTCATCCCCAGTATGGAAGGGTTAAATCTGGTAAAGGAGGTGAGCACCACCGAAGTTTATGAATGGACAGAGCCCACAGATACCCATTGGGAATTTACATCTACCACATCTACCGCCCATGATAGGACGGCTACACCTCTGACGGTGGTCGCCATTGATTTTGGCATCAAACGTAATATCCTGCGCCGCTTAGCCAGCCATGGCTGTCGCGTCATCGTAGTCCCTATTGATACAGAGCCAGAAGAGATTCTTAAGCATAAACCCGACGGTATTTTCCTGTCTAACGGACCAGGCGATCCGGCAGCTGTAGAATCTGCTCCAGCTCTAGTCAAAGCACTGTTAGATAGCGAGTTGCCCACCTTTGGCATCTGTATGGGACACCAGATCCTAGGGCTATCCCTTGGCGCAAAAACCTTCAAACTCAAATTTGGACATCGAGGTTTAAATCAACCCTGTGGTCTCACCCAAAAGGTAGAAATTACAAGTCAGAATCATGGTTTTGCCATCAATGCTGATACAATTCCAGCCACAGAGGTTGAAGTAACCCACTTGAATCTCAATGATCAGACTGTCGCTGGTCTACAACACAAAACCTTGCCCATCTTTTCAGTGCAGTATCATCCAGAGGCCAGTCCCGGACCCCATGACGCAGATTATTTATTTGAAAAATTCGTTACCCTTATGCTTGATCATCGCAGCAATGGTGTAGGGTAATCTATATTTTCCATTAAGTGAAAGAAAAGCCCCAGATGAGTCCGAAATTAGCCCTCGGTTAACCCTGGATAAGTGCATTTACGTTTCACTTAATTTCCTTGCAGTCGGAAAGATCCTGACCTAAAATTAAACGTCTGATTTTGCCGTATCTATTGCCTTTAGGAGGTTATTATCGCTGAGTCGCTGACCCTAACCGTAAGTTTGAGAGGCACCCGTGATGTTAGGGGGAAATGTCAAATATTTCGCCTCACTGGTCTATTAGATGCATTTTCAGAACCCACATTTCGTAAGGTTCTGAATCGGTACATTGAAGAAGGCCCCACCCATATTATCCTCGACCTATCGGCGATTGATTTTGTCGACAGTTCGGGCCTAGGTGCCCTAGTGCAGCTGGTGAAAAAAGCAAAGGGTGAAAGCGGTAGTGTTCAAGTGGTAACGAATGCTCGCGTTACTCAGACGGTAAAGCTTGTCCGTCTGGAACAGTTTCTTTCGTTACAGCCCAACGTTGACACTGCCCTTGAGAATCTCAAGGATTCTTGATCGCAACCGTGGGCTCGATTTGGAACGCCATAGACCCATGGCGTGCTTACTCATTAGAGTGTTTAAGCGCGGGAGGTTTTGATGGACAGTCATGATGGCGCTAACGACATCAAGGTCCCGCTACCTACTTCAAGTCAACTGACAGAGATATTCTCACCGGGTGCTCTCCAGTTCCAGCAGGTGCAGTCTGTCCCACCGATAGCCTTGGCCTATATCGGTGATGCTGTGTTCGAGCTCTATGTTCGTATGCAGTTTTTATGGCCACCCCAGCGGATACAGATGTTTCATCAGCAGGTGGTAAGCCAGGTAAAGGCTGAACAGCAGGCTGCCTATCTTGAACAGTTAACGCCTCACTTACGCGATGTGGAAGCTGACATTGTTCGACGGGGACGCAATGCTACGTCTAAAGCCCCAAGACGTTTGTCAGCAAAAATATATCGACAGTCAACTGCATTCGAAGCCCTGGTTGGCTATCTCTACATCACTGACCAACCTCGGCTATGTGAGTTACTCAAGAACTTAAGCGTTACCTCTACTCTCCAGTAGTCTCTTAACGTGAAAAGCTACGAAGCTCACGCTCCTAAGGCAATTGCCTTAGGAGCATCTATCCCTTGCCAGTTCCTCTATAGCCCCACGCCCCACGCCCTATTCCCCACTCCCCCAAACAACAACTAAGCGGTATGATGTGACTCCGCTTCTACTCCTAACCCATGGTTAAACCGTCGTCCGATCGGCCACGTCCGGCCAAAGGCAAATCTCGTCCTCAGCGGAAGGGACATGCTAAACCATCCTTTAAGCAGACATCCAGCAAGCCATTTAAAAAGCGACGACCCGGTCCTAAGGATGCATCAGGGCGACCACCCAAGCCTCGTTCCACCCCCCCAGCAGAGACCTTGCAAGAGGAACGCCCAGATTTAGTATACGGACGTCATTCAGTAGAAGCTGCGATCGCAAATGAGCGTCCCATCAATCGGCTGTGGGTCAATGCCAGACTCGTATTTGATGCTCGCTTTCGCCCGCTAATCCTAGATGCCAAAGCCAACGGTGCCGTCGTCGATGAGGTCAATACCCAACGGCTTAACCAGCTCACCCAGGGGGCAAATCATCAGGGCATTGTGGCGCAAATTGCGTCCCACAGCTACATTGAGCTGGATGACCTGGTGGCCAAAGCCAAAGCCGCCTGCCGTCAACCAGTCATTGTTGCGGCTGATAGCATTACCGATCCCCATAATTTAGGAGCCATTATTCGCACAGCTGAAGCATTAGGTGCCCAGGGTGTGGTCATTCCTCAACGACGCGCCGTGGGGATCACGCCAACGGTCGCAAAGGTTGCCGCCGGGGCCTTGGAAACATTACCCGTTGCCAGAGTTATTAACCTGGGACGTGCTTTAGAACAACTTAAAGATGCAGGGTTTTGGGTGTATGGAACAGCTGCTGAAGCAGGGCAAGCAGTCCATACAACCCAGTTTGATCGCCCGATAGTGCTAGCCATCGGTGCAGAGGGTCCGGGTCTCAGCCTATCGATTCAAAATCTTTGCGATGTTTTAGTCTCTGTCCCTCTAGCTGGCAAAACTCCCAGTTTGAATGCTTCAGTCGCAACAGGTATGGTGCTGTATGAGATTTATCGACAGCGATGGTTAGAAAAATTACCGACTATTAATCTTGGCGGGGATCAAAATCACACTGTATAAATGTTATAAGCGCAATTTTAGGCTGCTCGTAAGCTGGATTTTTAATAACAACAGGTACTCATTTTATGAAAAGCTTTTTGAGTAATCTTTTTAGCTCATTTTCAAAGCCTTGGTGGGTTGAAATTTCCACATCCCAACCTCGCTGTCTTTATTATTTTGGTCCATTTGATACAGAACGTGAGGCAACCCAATATCAAGGGGGTTACATTGAAGATCTAGAGCAGGAAGGGGCACAACAAATTGACGTTGCCATTAAGTGCTGTGCCGAACCCGCACACTTGACTGTGGAATATACGGAGCCTAGCAATGTAACTCCCGTTTATAACAACTAGCGGGTTAGGCTAAAAAAACTACAAGAAATTTGCTCAGTAGGTTTTGACAAAAGGTGTTTGGCGCAGTAACCAAACACCTTTTGTTGTTAGTCAAAATATTCTGACATATGAGGGAACGAGCCTTTTTGTTCAAAATAACAGCGCCATCCGCGATTCAGGTATAGCGTTCGTTAAGCCTGCCAAAATTCATGGGTTTGCAACCATTGACCAATGTCGTTACACAGCTGCGGTCCTATTTCCCAAGGCATTAAATGGGCAACATTATCGTACAAACGACATTCGCAATTCGGCAAGATAACGGCTGTTTCCTGGCTAGACTCTGGCGTGATGTGCACATCATTAGCCGCGGCTAGCATCAGGCAAGGTTGAGAAATGCGGTGTAATTCTCCCAAACGGTTATACCCTTGCCTCAGCGCGGTGTTTAAAGCTCGATTTGCCAAGGTCGATGTCTGGATAAAGGCGGGTGTGCCTTCCCTAGCGAGATATCGATAGGCCTGAGCACTATGCTGGGAGATCAAATAGCGAAACAGTGAGCGTTGACCAAAGGTGGAGATATTCCATGACCAGCCTGGAATTAACCAGTTAATTACCCCCGCAATCCCTGTCAGTAGGTTATCTTGCCAGCTAATGGATGGATGACGACCCGCTGGTCTGGCGGCAGTACTCACTAAAACTAAACCGGCAATTTGTGCAGGATGTTTCAGGGCTAACTCCATGGCCAAGATACCGCCAAGGGACCATCCCAACAACAAACAGGGCTGATCCAGACGGTCTAGCAGCACCGATAAATCATCCAGGTGCTGCTCCATGGTAAAGGGTTGGGTGGCACGGCTGCGACCATAACCACGCAAATCTGGTGCAATAATCTGAAAATGAGGCGATAGATAGTCCGCAAACACTGACATACAGCGCCCCGTGCCGGGATGGCCATGGAGGCACACGATGGGCATGCCCCGACCACAATAGTCAACCGCTAACTCCATAAACAAAGGGAAACTAGGCGTTTTCCTTCGGCACAAAATCAAGGGCGGCTGAGTTCATACAGTAGCGCTCTCCAGTGGGCTGAGGTCCATCGGAGAAAACGTGACCCAGGTGGGCGTCACACACAGCACATAGCACTTCGGTGCGCACCATAAAGAGACTAAAGTCACGCTTTGTGGCAACATTTTCGGCCTTACTGGCAGCCCAAAAACTAGGCCAACCTGTACCAGAATCGTACTTGGTTTCAGACGAGAAGAGTTCGGCCCCGCAGCAGACGCAGTTGTAGATACCGGCTGCTTTGTTGTCGTGATACTTACCGGTAAACGCTCGCTCTGTACCGTGCTTGCGAGCCACTTGATATTGCTCGGGGGTGAGCTGTGCTTGCCATTCTGCGTCTGTTTTTTGAATTTTCTCCACCATGTTTTTACTCAGAAAGTCGGTTACAGCTACTCATTGATCCTAACGCAGATTCCGGTCTATCTTAAGCGGGGATATCGCTGGCGATAACGACGATAGGCTAAGAGGCTGCCACTGGCGACAGTAAAAGCTGCTAAGGGCGCAACAACTGGCACCCAGGCATTGGTTAAAAAGAACAGAACCGTTGTTCCTGCGATCGCAACTACCCCAATGCCATAGGCGAGCAGTAAATAACGTCGCTTACGCAATTGCCAGGTAAGCCAACTGCCGCCGCTGGCCCAAACAATAATCCAGGCAATTTCTGCACCGTCCGGCCAGGCCCAGGGCAGTGGGTAATCATCTAAAACAGCACTTAAAAACTGACTGACCATGTGAAGATGCACCTCCACCCCTGACATTAAATAATTCTCATCGCTGATATCACTACGCAGGGTATAGGGGGTAAAAAATTTGTCAGTGCTGGTGTAGGCTGTCGTGCCAATCAAAACCACCTTGTTAGTAATCAACTCAGGATCAACCGCATCTGTCAGAATGTCAGTCAATGAAACTCGCTGGGCCAACTGCGTCGGTGAACGATAGGTAATCGGTATTTGATATCCGGCTGCATCCACCGATTGATAGCCACCGAAAGTGGAATTCATTAGCTTGAACCCCGTGTCACCCAGCTTTAAAAACTCATCTTCCCTGTCCCCGGGTGCGGGCTGCAAACCATGCTGCTTTTCTAGATAATGCATGGCCACCAGGAGGCCAAATGATATATGGACCTCGGCGTCTTCGTCAGTGCTGAGGCTGGCATACAAAAGATTACGTCGAATTTTACCGTCCGGATCCAAAGGAAAGTCATTGAAACTCACCTGTTCAGGTCTCAGCTCCGGAGGGGGTGGAATCCTCTCGCCTTGAAAGTCCCCTAACTTGGTAATACCAATAATGTTGTCAGCGGTCAGACTACGAGCCAACGCCGCTCGTCCCTCACCGATGGGGAAATTACGGTGCAGGTCCAAACCAATGGTGGCTGGCTGATGGCTTTGAATAATCTCAAGGGCATCGGCAATTGACTGATCGGACGGACTATCACGCTGCTGATTGTTGAGATCCTGTTCGTTAATCCCAACAAGCAGAATGCGGGGATCGGGGCCTAAATCCCGCTGATAGGCCACCAAACCGTCATATACCTGTAGTTCTAAAGGTACAAAAGCTTGAAGCTGACGAAAACCGAGAATTAGGACACTGGTTACAGCCGTTGCGATCGCAACGGCCCGAATACTCTCCTTGCGGGATGGCTGCCAGACCGTTGCCTGGGGCAAAAACGTCTCTGCCACTGTCAGCTGATCGGCCTTTTCAGCCAATTCATCTAAATGGCCCAGATCGTAGAGTACTTCCGCAACAGATTGATAGCGCTGATAGAAATAATGACGCACCATCTTTTTCAATAAATACTTGAGCCCCGGGCTGATATTGGCATACTCTTCCCAACGCAGCTCCAGGGAAGACATATCATCCGGTAAGTCTGTAGGGGCTCGCCCAGTTAATGCATGGATTGCCGTCATTCCCAAGGCAAAAATGTCACTACTCAAACGCGGCTTACCGGCCAGTTGCTCACTGGGGGTATACCCTTGTGTGCCTACACCGACCGTTAGACTCGTCAATTCACTATTGACCAACTGGGTACGGATTTCTTTGACGGCTCCAAAGTCAATCAGGCACAGCTTATTATCACTCTTACGTCGAATTAGATTATCAGGCTTCAAATCACGATGAATAACGCGATTATCATGGACGAATTTAAGAATCCCTAAGGTTTCCTGTAGTAAGGTAATGATTTGGTCTTCGCTTAGCCGTCCCGCACGACGAATTTCATCTCCCAAAGACTCACCATCAATCAACTCCTGAACCAGATAAAACTCCTGCTGCTCTTCAAAAGAATCTAGTAGTTTAGGAATACAGCTGTGGGTACCTAAACGCCTGAGCGTAGACACTTCCGTATCAAACAGCCGCCGCGCAACCTTGAGGAAAGTGGCATCATTGCTCGCTGGCTTTAACTGTTTAACCACACACTCAGGTGTTTGGGGCTGAAATAAATCCCTAGCCACATAGGTCTGCCCGAAGCCACCTGCCCCCAGCACTCTGACTAATTGATAGCGTTCCTTAAGAACCTGGCCTAGCATCAGCTTTAGCAGCCCCTGAACAGCTTGCTGGAGTAAATCTTCCGCAGCATTCGGATAGTTGCGCGTCCCATTATCCAGCAATTTTGGAGAGTGTACCCAGGCTGAATTATGGAGCCAACAGTATAGACAGTTTACCTGGCATATTCCCCGAAAGCCTAATAACCATACCAGTTCAACTGACTGTACCTAGGGCAAATAACGATGCCTGGGACAGCCATGCAACCTAACCAGGTAAAGCCTGAATCTTACTGAGCAGCGTTGGTGGATGGATAGGCTTCACCAAGTAATCATCAAAGCCATCCATAGAAAGTTCACCCTCGGCTGCCATATCCTCAGCCTGCATCAACGAAATCACTTTAATTCCGGATGTAGCCACGTAGTGCTTGAGATCATCCACAATATATTGACTATTCCCACGGACTAAATGGTGGTTGAGAATAATGGCTACAGGCTGCAAAATCTCTACCTGGTGGACAATTCGCGACCCTTCGATCACCCAAATTACCTGATAGTTGGCAGCGGTCAATAAATCACAAATTAAACTGGCACTACTTTCATCATCTTCCAGCAGAATAATCCGACCAGTAATCGGTTCAACACTTTGATAGGAGTGAGATGGAACGTCTGGATGCTGTAGCGGAATCCGCACGGTGAACATGGACCCCTTACCCGGTGTGGAAACCACCTGAATTGAGCCATTATGCAGTTCAACAAGTTGTTTAGTGAGCGCTAACCCCAGACCAGCACCAGGATACTGACGCTGACGGGCCGCTTCTAACTGCTTAAATGTTTCAAACAAAACCGCCTGCTGCGCCTCAGGAATACCAATCCCAGTATCTTCCACCTGAAACATGACATTCTGTGGATCACGCCAAACCCGTAAACTAACTCGCCCATTGGCATCGGTAAATTTAACAGCATTACTGAGTAAATTGGCTAAAATTTGACGTATTCGACGTGGATCAGCGCAAAAATTGTCCTCACTTTCCGACAGCCTTAAATTTATTCGTAAATCTACCTCTTTAGACTGAGCCTGTTGCCGAAAACTCTCTAGACTGCTGCGGGCTAAATTAGATAGGGAAAAATTGTTAATCTCAAGGACAGTACGTCCCGCCTCAATTTTAGCGACTTCCAGAATGTCATTGATAATGTCTAATAGCTGTTCTCCACTACTGTGAATGGTGTTGAGATAATCACGTTGACGAGGACTCAACTCTCCAAAAGACCAGCGCAATAAGGTGGCCGACATGCCAATAATATAGGTCAATGGCGTCCGGAGCTCATGGCTCATGGTGGCCAAAAATTCACTCTTAGTTTTGATAGCAGCTTCAGCAGCCATCAATGTATCATTAAGGTTCTGGGTTCGGTCCTCAACCTGCGCCTCAAGCATCAGTTTTTGATACTGGAGTTGTTGTTGCAAATCGTTTTGACGAATCGCTATGGCGATATGTTCTGCAACCTTAACCAGAAACTGCCCTTCCCATGGTTGCCAATGGCGCAGCTTTTGAGATGCCCTCTCTGACTCACTGGTACACTGATGGGCGATCAATAACCCCCACAATCTATCGCCCAGCCAGATAGGCACTACCAACTGAGATGCGACATTAACGTGTTTGAGTTGTTTGAGCAAACATGGGTGATTTTGATAGTGTTTTTCTATGTTTTCAATCGCGATATACCCTGCTGCCTGAGACATTTGGGCATATCGCTCAGCACAGGACGCATCCGACACACAATGGGCGTCGGAACGATAGAGAACAGACTCCGTAGATGGATGCCCACGTGCCTCGTAGGTAATGCAAGACGAGACATTACCCTCCTTATTCTGCAACAACGACTGTTCAGGTTTGGGAGGGGGATTAGCAACTTGATAAACAAATAACCGGTCAAGACACAACCATTCGCAGACTTCATTTAGAGTTAATTGAATCAAGGATGCCAGTGGTTCTGACTGCTGTAAACGGGTAACAATACGCTGCAGAATAGTAGCCGATGATAGGGACGGATCTGGATAACGTTGCGCTAGATCACTCACATCCAGCACAAGCTGATTCATTAAGTTAATAAGGTACTGACTCTCAAAGGTATAGGTTTCAGACAATGGCTCTGCGACAGACCGATTTAACCGCTGCTGCAGTTGCCCTATGGTATCTTGACTGGAACCACTCAATCCCTGGACTAGCCAAGGCAGAGATAAAAAACGATCAATCGCCACCGGATCGGTACAAAGGCAAACTAGATAATGATTTACTTCACCAGGTTGAGCTATGAGCAAACCATTAATTTGCCCTACCGAAAACAGCGAAAACTTGGCGATATCAGCTTCCACAGGCAATTGACCATTGTCTAAATCCTGCTCAGAGAGATAATATTCATCGTCTGTCAACAGCCCAGAGAGACTCCTTCGCACCTGTTCAAAAACATGATGCGGTATGCTTTGATACTCTAAGGCTGAGGAGAAACCAGACATAGTTATTGACTATTTGTAAGGGCGATAACCTGGAAACGACTGAAATAGCCACAAAGCAAAGCACACACATCAGGATCTCCTACAATGGTGTTTCCCATAAGCAAATCTGTTCTGACTATTATCATTGTCATAATGCTGTAATACGCTCAGTTATTAACTACTCTCTAAAAAGAGTAAACACCTCCTAACATGGATCAGAAAACATATTTAACCAAGCTGATACTGTTGTGAAAAACAGTGAACATAGTTTTCTAAAAACCATGTTTCTTTAAGCAGGGCTTGCCCCAGAACCTTTAGCTTCTGACAAGCCTAGAAAACATATCACCAGCATTTTAAGGTCCCTCAACTCCTTAACGATAAAACCAGTATTGATCCCTAAAGCTTAAATATCACTAACGTTAGCTGGAAACCAAAAGCATAGTGACGGATTAAAAACCATGGCTACAGACGCAAATAAATGGTCAACAGCCTAACCAAATAAATTATAAAGATTGTCTGGGACAACTATTTTCAATGTTTATTTAATCATTGATTTTTCAATATGCTTACCGAGAGAAAAGCGGTAGATCCAACGACTTCAAGTAATCTCATCCTAACGCTGTCGTTTTGAGTTCTGAGGGAAACCCTATACTTCTTTCATAATTCCAAAACGCTGATACAACCGTGGCAAATGGTTGCCTAGAATTAGAAAACTCTCCCGCATAAGGGAATTAAATAGATCTATAAAATCTTTTTTACGCGACGAGAAAAATATAAAGTCGACTGAAGGGCTACCCCCTCTCCCTAGATCTAAGCAGCTCCTGCCCCCGTTTCATATGCTCAACAGTAGCCGTAGCTAATTTTATTTTTTTAGTGAAAAACTAAATCACTCTATTGCCATTGATGAATATATTGTTACAATACCCATCAAGTTTTGATATGCAGATATGTCTGTTTCCCTAGGGTCTTGGAGGTCCCGCAATGGAACCTATCTCCGCTGAAGTTATTCAGCAGGTGGCCGATTACTTCAGCGTTTTGAGCGAGCCCATGCGGCTCAAAATTTTGAATCTGCTGGGAAGTGGTGAGAAATGCGTGCAGGACCTGGTTGATGTTACCGAAACCAGTCAGGCTAATGTGTCTAAACACCTGAAAGTAATGATGCAGGCAGGCATCCTCACTAGGCGAACCGAAGGCACATCGTCTTTTTATCGGGTATCTGACGATCTGAGTTTTCAGCTGTGCAGCTTGGTTTGCGATCGCATCGCCAGTCGTATCGAAGAACAAGCCAAACATTTTCGTGCCTTTAGCTTCTCCAACCAAGAAGTTAGCAATAACGAGGCGGCTTCAACTGAAGCGGAAGTCACCAGCTAAAGTAATGGTAATGATTAGGCGTTAAACTCACAATTCAAAACTGTTGCCCAACCCGCCATCGACTAAATAATGCTGTAGTGACACCCAACCGTTGCCCAACCCGCCATCGACTAAATAATGCTGTAGTGACACCCAACTGTTGCCCAACGCGCTGCGCTTAAGGTATAGCTATCATCATCGACGTCTTCACCACCACTGATATCATCCAGTAAAGCCTGTACCAGCGGCAGGGCATTATCGCCAAGGGTCACCCGCTGATTACTGGCCGTATTGGCCATGGACAGCAATACTTTCCAACAGTTAGTCAAGGGATTGGTACTACAGACCAGATAGGTTTCAACCCTACCTTCTGAATCATCAACGACCCAGGCATTCTGAGTGGGCAGGCTGGTCGATGTTCCAGGCAATAAGGTCAAAGCAGTCTGTAATGACTCTATGGCATAGGGTTGACCATCACTGGGGGGGAAAAACGCCTGCATCCGATCCTTAGCGTCAAAAGCCAACAACATAGCATATACAGGAGTTGAACCAAAATTCAGGGCTTGGTAACGTAGCTGAGCCCCCTTAGAAAACTCCACCGGGCGATTTTGACGGCTGACAGCATCAGCTAAACGACTTTTCGAAGCCCTACCCGAGGCTTGACGAGTCTCATGCTGGAGTAAGAGTTTTTCAGTCTCCCCTGCTAATAACAGATTCAGCCGAACCGCCAAATGGGACGATGTTTGATTGTCACTCAACCGCAGCAGCTTCATAGCTAGCATGGTTTTGAGCTTAGGCGAAAGACGAGCCACCGCCATTTTGACTGCTTCGTCTTGCTTGGCTAAGGTACCCACCACCAGGGTACGGGTGGGGGTGAACAACCCATACCCCTGCCTCACGACTGGCATAGTGGGTAAATCGCCTCTATCTGCGATTTCTGAGCGAACCTGGCCCAACATACAGTCCGCCGGATGGATATCATCTGTAGAATCGACAAAGGACAGTGCAGCTAGGGCACTGGTGGCATCAACACGCTCAATTCTCTCCAGGCTGGAATCTAGAGCAACAACCAGGGGCAGATCTTTAGGTAAAACCCGCATTGTTTCGTATAGGGGCTGACCCACTGGCCAGGGTTCCCCATCGGGTAATTTGATGCGACTAGACAAACCAGTCTGCGATCGCACCATCACCACCTGCTCATCACTATCTAACTGCCTAGCAAATCCCAACCGTTCGCTGCACTGAACCACATCTGCCGGTAAGCCACCTAACCACAACGTGGCCGAACGCCCTTCAACAGACATAATCACCGCATCCAAACACGGTAGATCTGCATCACCATAAACAGCATGCTCATCGGCGGTTTGCGTAGTCCAATAAGGTGTCTGATTAGGCACCAGAGGCAAAATGGACTCTTGAGCCCCCCGCATAACAGCCGAAAGCTTAGCCGGTAGTTGGGTGGCCCACAGATAACGGGTAAGACCGTAGGTAAATAAGCCCGCTCCAAAATCAGACCACTGACGTTCAATCACCGGCTGGCCATCACGGGCAGCCATGAGCAAATCACCAGGGAAAAATGAGGGCTCTGCCGCAATTTGCAGCTTTTCCACCTCCGACGTACCATCCATAGATAACGGAGGACAGTACACATCCTCAACCGTCGGTATTATTCGGCGAGAACGCACACGATAGCCACTGGACAACATCTCATCAAGCTGACTATACCCAGCATCTACCACCGTAAATACTTGCTTAGTTTTGAGCTTAGCCAAAATTTGCTTCACCCAGGATACTGGCACATCCCTGGACAGAGGTTGAGCAGCTGTAGGTAAATAGCCATCCACAGGCACCCAAGTTTTAATGCGTTTTTCGCCCAGGGCTAGCTGACTACCACAACCACTGAAGTGAACAACCACAAAATCACTAGTATTCGACGTTTGAGTCAGCTGATAGAGGGCATCTAGAATACCGATCTGGGTTGCTTGGGCATCCACCAACGTAACAATGTTGTTCGGATCAAATCCAAAACGATAAAGCAACAGCTGTCTTTGCAGTTCAACATCTGTCAGACAGCCCTTGAAAGGGTCCACATCTTTTCCTAGAACCCCATTGGGATATTGGTTAATACCAATGAGCAAGGCTAGTTTGCGACGGGAAGGATCTGCCAGTGCCTGCTGCCAGCCTAGAAGCTGGGACTGACTGAGCCCAAAGGCTCCCAAGATGACACCTGTCGCTGACAAAAACTCCCGTCGCTTCACGACCCGATTACTCCATTAGCTTTAGCTTTAGGCATGCATGGCACGAGCCAACTCAGCAGCCACTTCTGGGCGAGAAAATTCCGGGGGGGGAAGCTCGCCACGACGCAACATTTCGCGCACCTTTGTACCCGATAGATGGATACGTTCTTCCTTACTACTGGGGCTAGTCTTACTAGTTGCCATAGTACCTGTACGGGTGCAGTAGAAGGCATGTTCAAACTTCATAGGTGTAATTCCCATTTCACCCGGTTCAAACTGATCAAAGATGTGCTGAGCATCGTAAGTGCCGTAGTAATCACCCACTCCAGCATGATCACGCCCCACAATAAAGTGAGTACAACCATAATTCTTACGAATTAAAGCGTGGAAAATTGCCTCGCGAGGACCAGCGTAACGCATAGCCGATGGATTAATTGCCAAAATTACCCGATCTTGCGGAAAATAGCGGTCCATCATGATTTCATAGCACCGCATCCTGACATCTGCTGGAATGTCATCCTTTTTAGTCGCACCGACCAGGGGATGCAAAAACAGACCATCCACAGTTTCTAGAGCACATTTTTGAATGTACTCATGGGCCCGGTGAATAGGGTTACGGGTCTGAAAACCAACCACGGTCTTCCAGCCACGCTCACGAAACATAGCGCGAGAAGCCGCTGGATCAATCTGGTACTTAGGGAATAAAGGATGAGGATCACGCTCTAGTAGCCAGACAGGACCAGCTAAATTAACAGCTCCCTGTTCATAGATAACTTTGACGCCAGGATGCTTATCCTCATCAGTACGATAAACATTAATCGCCTCTTTTTTCTTATCGTAGGTATACTTTTCAGTCAGCTCAAGTACACCAACATAGCGACCCGTCTTATCGTTAAGACGAATCAACATGCCCTCATTGAGGGGAGTAGCGACTTCTTCTGAAACAGAGAGGGTCACAGGTACTGACCAGGGCAGCCCATTAGCCAAACGCATATCAGTTACTACAGGTTCGTAGTCGGCTTTGCCCATGAACCCAGTTAAAGGGCTAAAGCCACCAATGGCGATCATGACTAAGTCCGACAGAGCCCGATCATCTAAAGTAACCTGGGGCAAAAAATCAGCTTTACTTAAAAATTCTGCTTTCTGCTCATCAGATACTAAACGATCGATCAGCGTGCCGCCGTGGGGGGCGATACCATCTTTAGTTAATGTCAAAACGTCCTCTTTTCTTCTATAGAAACTGCGTTAATGTTCATCTTCTGGAACGAACGGTCGAATAAGACCGCCGCCTAGCACCCGATCATCATCGTCGTACCATACCGCAGCCTGTCCCGGAGACACGCTAAACTGAGGCTCTTTGAAGACTAGCTTCACAGAACCATCTGCTAAGGGAAACACGGTGGCAGCTACCGCAGGTGAACGATAACGAATCTGGACTGTCACTGCCATGGGAGAGTCAGGGGCTTGAACCGAAACCCAGTTAACCCGATCGACAGTGCAGTAAGGCTGATGAACACTATCTCGTTCTCCCACAACCACCTGGTTGCGAGCAACGTCCAAAGAAATTACGTAAAGAGGAGCTGGAGCAGCGATGCCCAAACCTTTACGCTGACCGATAGTGTAATGATGAATACCTGTATGCTGACCCAGTACGTTGCCGTTAGTGTCAACAATATCCCCCGTCTTAGGCGCTAGATACTTATCCAAGAAAGCCTGCATAGAGCCATGCTGTTCAATTAAGCATAAGTCTTGACTCTCAGGCTTTTCCGCTGTGTGAAGACCTAATTTTGTCGCCATTTCCCGCGTTTGAACTTTAGTTTGTTCACCGAGGGGAAACTGGGTAGCACTGAGCTGTGCTTGGGTTAAATCATAAAGAAAATAGGACTGATCTTTCTTGCGATCAACCGCACGGCGCAGCTCGTAGCGCCCTGTATCGCTATTATAAGCAATCCGAGCATAGTGGCCCGTGGCAATGGTATCTGCCCCCAGTTCTTGGCGAGCATAATCTAACATAGGGCCAAACTTAACGCTGCGGTTGCACTGGGAGCAGGGTAAGGGCGTTACCCCTCGGCTGTAACCTTCAACCACATAGTTGATGATTTTTTCTTCGAACAGCTCACGGGTATCGACAACGTGATAAGGGATATCCAGCTCTTCACAGAGCTGAGCGGCATCCACCATCCCTTCAGAACAGCATTGCCCTTTACCTTTCATCAACCATAGAGTCAGGCCAATTACATCTTGCCCTTGCTGGTGCAATGTGGCTGCAGCGACCGAACTATCTACGCCCCCAGACAGACCTACAACAACTTTACCCATAGATACCCATAGATGATCGCACTCATCAAAATTGCCAATTCTTAGGCTAACACTCCATTCACAAATACGTGATTACTGGCCATCACTTTTAGCGTTTGAACTCAGGCGGGGGCTATGACCAAGACAATAAAAACTGAGACATTCACTTCAAGACATACAGTCATGAAACCTTCATATCCCGATGAAATGAAAAAACAAGGCAGCAGCCCCCATCGCCATTCATTCTGCGTTGCATCTAAACAGATGCAGGCCATTGAGGCTCAGCTCTTTGATGCAGGCTTTCCCGTGGCAGCCCTGATGGAAAAAGTAGCGGGACGCATTGCCGACTATTGGGCACAGCACTGGGACCGCTCTTATGAAGTCGGGGTTTTGGTAGGCCCCGGTCACAACGGTGGCGATGCCTTGGTGGTGGCCCGTGAGCTACACCTGCAAGGCTATGGGGTAAAAATTTATGGTCCTTTTGAGCGATGCAAATCGCTGACCATGGACCATGGTCGTTACTGTCGTAGCTTAGGGATTCCCTGGTACCAAACATGGAGTGAACTGGAGGCTAACCTGGGCCAGCGCTGTCGCCTGCTTGATGGTCTGTTTGGATTTGGCCTCAGTCGCCCCATTAGCGAGGAGGTCGCCACAGCGATCACCAGGATTAATCACAGTAATATGCCCGTTGTGAGCATTGATCTCCCGTCTGGCATCCACACCGACAGTGGAGAAGCATTAGGAATAGCTGTTAAAGCGGACATTACCCTCTGCCTGGGACTCTGGAAACGTGCCTGCTTACAGGAAATAGCTCAACCTTATTTGGGACATACGGAGTTGATTGACTTCGACATTCCTTTGGCAAACATTGAAGCTGTGCTGGGGGTTACACCAAAGGTACAGCGTTTAACACCTGGGCGGGCACTGCGGACCTTACCCCTGCAACGGTCTCCTGTGGCCCATAAGTATACTGTGGGGCAACTGTTGGCCATCGCTGGCTCCAGACAATATGCAGGGGCTGCACTGTTGACGGGTCACGGAGCCATGGCCAGTGGTGTGGGCATGGTGACCCTGGTTGTGCCAGAGACTATCCGTCCCTCAATGGTGGCCCAGTTGCCAGGAGCCTTGGTAATTGGAGCGGAGGAAACAGCAACAGGTGAAATAGCCACGCTGCCGCCGTTAGACCTGGACCGCTATGACACCATCGCCTGCGGACCTGGATTGGCTCAGGTTGACTGGCTATCTGACATTTTGGCCAGTTCTCCCCCCCTGCTCTTGGATGCCGATGGGCTCAATAGCACCACGACTGAGCAACTAACAAAACGCCTGGGACCAACTGTGATCACCCCACACCCCGGCGAATTTAGACGACTCTTCCCAGAACTTATTAGCGGTCATGATGGTGCGCTTCAGGCGGCCCAGCAGACTGGAACGATGGTCGTTCTTAAGGGCGCTAAGGTGGCCATTGCCAGCGGCGATCGGTTATGGGTTAACCCCCACAGCACCCCAGCCCTGGCACGGGGAGGCAGTGGGGACGTTTTAACAGGCTTAATGGGGGGGCTAATGGCTCAGAAAATAGCTGATGTCAACCGTGGGCAACGCCAGAAAAGTACCCCGGCAAACTCGACCGATGCTGTTTTAGAGGCTGCTATAGGCGCAGTCTGGTGGCATGCGCAAGCGGGTCTTTATGCTGAGCAACAACGCACGGTTCTAGGGGTGGATCCACTACAGCTAGCCCAGTCTTTAGATCCCGCTCTGGCAAATTATTTAGCTAACAAATAATTGTTGACCATCTGGTGATAACACTCCTACAGGCCCTTTGATTTGGAAGAGTTCATGCGCGATCGCAACGTAATTGCCATTAAACCAAGAATTGTCAGCGGCACAATTACATATTTGAGGGCAGAGCCAAACATCACAGTGCTGCCATGCTCGGTTGATTTCATCACCAGATATAAGGTGTAGGCCAAATAATAAGCCAACAGCAATACCCCTTCCCAACGACTCACCAAATTGTCGTTAAAACAAATTGGGAAACACATGATCGCGACTCCGATCATGACTGGAATATCAAAGGCTAAAACCGATGGCTCAATGGCAATACCGTTGGGGGATAAGGCACTTGTAACGCCCAACACCACCAAAATATTAAAAATATTACTGCCCACAACATTACCCACGGCAATATCTCGCTCTCCACGCAAACTCGCCACAATCGATGTAGCCAGCTCAGGCAACGACGTCCCAAAGGCCACAATCGTTAAACCAATGATGATGGGATTCACCTCCAGGGCCTCGGCAATGGTCACAGCCCCCCTTACTAAGAGCTGTGAACCCACCACCAAACAAGCCATCCCTCCCAAAAAAGCCAGGAATTCTATACCAACCTTAGACCAGGCAAATTCTCGAGGACCGTACTCTTGGGCATACTCATCCTGAACCTCAGGGTTCTGCTCACGACGACTTTGAAAAAGCAGAAAAAACGTATAGCTGAGACCACCTAACACCAAGACAACACCGTCAGATGTGTCAATAAATCCATCCAGGCTAAACAAAAAAACCAGACCGGATACCCCGATCATAATCGGTACATCCAGGCGGATTAGCTGCTGGGCAACGACTAGAGGGGCAACCAGGGCAGAGGCTCCTAAAATCAGCAACACATTGCAGATATTACTGCCAACCACATTCCCTACAGCCAGCTGCGTCTGATCATTAAATGAAGCGTGCAAGCTCACAGCAAGCTCTGGCGCACTGGTGCCAAAGGCAACAACTGTCAAACCAATCACCAGAGGAGAGATGCGCACCATAGCCGCCAGGTTGGAAGCTCCCCTAACTAAAAAATCTGCTCCAACCACCAGGAAAACTATCCCCAGTATGAGAAATACAGTGGCAGTCATGGCCCTACAGGCTATCTCCTTTCATACGTCTTTCTGTTAATTTATTCTTTCTAACCGGCCCCCTGGCCATCGATTTGAGTGTACCGGCTTTATTCGATACTATGCCGAGAGTTTGTTCTAATCAATGTACCTACAGGTATGAATAATTACCTAACAATCATTATTGTGCCGCCTACTAAGCAATGGCACAAACGAATAATCGCTGTAAATCTTGCCAACGAATCCACACATCTACCATGACGCTAGCCCCATGGCGACCCGCCTTAGCTCGAGCTCTTCATCGCAATCGTGCGCGAGCAGATTGTCGGTATTTACAGCTAGCAACCATTAATACAGAGGGTAAACCCTCTAATCGTACCGTAGTTTTTCGGGGATTTGTTGAAGAAGCCCTACAAATGGTCACCGATGGGCGTAGTGAGAAAGTCCAGCAAATACAAATGAATCCCTGGACCGAAGCATGCTGGTATTTCACCGTGACTCGCGAACAATTTCGTTTGGCAGGTCAACTCACACTGATTGGCCCAGACAACGATCCAGGAGATTTACGCCAAAAGGCCTGGCAGACAATGTCCGATCAGGCCCGCCAACAGTTTTATTGGCCCCAGCCAGGGCAAAGCAGATCAAACGCAAACGCATTTGAACCAACGACTGTATCCATGGAACACCCAACCGATAGTTTCTCTGTACTGTTGTTAACCCCTGAACATGTTGACCATTTAGCCCTACGCGGCCATCCCCAAGATCGACATATCTATGAACGAGGGGCAGGAGAATGGACAGTCCAAGCAGTTAATCCTTAAGTAATGGCAGCGTGAGCCTTGAACAATGAAAGGTCTGACCCACTAGCCCTTAGGGCAGCCGTCTAAAAACTCTTCGATGGCGCGATCCTTTAGCCGACAACAGTCACCCTCATCTTGGTCGTTCGGCTGAGCAGCACTCGCTACTATAGTCACCGGCA
Organism: Leptothoe sp. LEGE 181152; assembly: GCF_032906605.1. Lineage (NCBI taxonomy): Bacteria > Bacillati > Cyanobacteriota > Cyanophyceae > Nodosilineales > Cymatolegaceae > Leptothoe > Leptothoe sp. LEGE 181152. Next base: position 33,734 of record NZ_JASATU010000068.1, on the reverse strand, counting down.
ACGCTGGAGCTTTGGGCGGCTGCTGTAGTTGAGCGATCTGACGCTCTAGGGTTTCAATCCGATCGACTAAGGTGCGAATAACAGCAGCCTCAGAGTCAGGTAGCTGACCATGTTCCAAGGGGCCGGGACGGTTAGAAGAGCGGTGTACAACACGCCCAGGCACACCCACCACCGTGCAACCAGAAGGAACATTCCTGAGCACTACAGAACCAGCACCCACCCGAACATTATTACCAATTTGAATATTGCCAAGCACCTTAGCACCTGCCCCCACGACGACCTGGGTACCTAGGGTGGGGTGACGCTTGCCGGTTTCTTTACCGGTTCCTCCCAGGGTGACTCCTTGATAAATCAGAGAGTAATCTCCCACGATAGCTGTTTCACCAATGACCACACCCATACCATGGTCAATAAAGACGCCGCAGCCAATGGTGGCTCCTGGATGAATCTCAATACCCGTGATCAGACGCGCTACATGGGATACAAACCTCGGTAGAAACGGTAGTCCCAACTTCCACAGATTATGGGATAGGCGATAAAGCAATAAAGCATGCAGGCCCGGATAGCAAAACAGAACTTCCAGTGCATTACGGGCAGCTGGGTCCCGCTCAAAAACCACTTTAAAATCGGCAATAAAAGTTTGTAACACGTAGACGTCCTCAAAGGTGTTAATGCGTTGCTAAATCGCTGTATGTGTTGAAGATGTAGGACACCTGTCCATCTAGAATCAGAGTTTCCTAGCAGCGAACATGTTATGTATCAGCTGGGATGTGGCTTAAGTGGCACAATCGACAAATGTCATAACAGAACCATCCAGTAAGATTGGCAACAACGTAATGGAGTCTTTGCTAAAAATGTGACGTATATATTAACTTGCGCTCCGCAACTAGCATACCTCAGGGATAGATATTGAATCTGAGTGTTGGCTTAATTACAATTCCAGCGCGTTTGCTGGCCTCCAAGCCTTATTGGGATTGGGGATCAGTGGCTGAGGCGGACTCTGCTCTGTTTGAAACCAGAGATATCGTTTTACTGAAAATCGTTACAAGATGGGGTTGAGCCATGGTGGATACTCAATCTTTGCCGTTTATTCTTTTTGTCCAACACGGTTGGCACGATACCCATCGTCGTATTCATCGATTGGGGATCTCCTTAGCCGATCCAAACACAGAGGTAATCGCACCTAATCTAGGGTTAATTAAAACCTGGTGGCGCATTGACCCACTGATTGATCAAGTAGAACAAGTTGCGATCGCAACCCATCAGCACCACCCCAACCGTCCCTGGCGCATTGTTGGTCACTCCATGGGCGGATTAATTTGGCTAGAGTTGCTCGAGCGCCATCCCGAATGGTGGTCTCACGTCAGTTCAGTCAGCCTGGTGAGTTCACCGGTTGGAGGTGCTGACCTGGGGCGCATTTTTGACCCATTCCGATGGGGTATTGGCATCGCTAGAGATTTAGGCACTGACCGCCGTCAAATGGCTGAAAATCTGGCCCGTCACATCCCAATGCAAACCATTGCCAGCGATTACGATGGTGGCAGCGATGGCACAGTTCCCCTGCAGTGTTCTCAGTTTCGCCATGCCCACTACACCCAGCTCCAAGGAATTCGCCACGACAATACCAAAGACCATCCCGACGTCACCACAGCCATCCAAAATTTTTGGAGCATACTGCCCAAGGCTTCAACTGTGCCAGAGGATCCGTTAGAAGACACTATTATCGCCCAGATGCAAGCAATCCCTGGCATCACTGACGCCCACCACCGCAATTTTAATCGGTCTACTATCTGGGCTACCTTAACCCATGGGTTCTCCCTGCGCATCTGGCGTCATCCCCTGGGCATTCACCATGTTTTTCTAGCCGATGCTCAACAGCGTTGTCGCTTTGCTGGGTTTGTCGGCTGGGCTGACACCCAAGGCTTATATCAAAGATTAGCGATGATTAAACAGCGGCACTGTAAACAGTAGCTAGTGCCTGCTTGCTGCCATGGCACATTGATAGCAGAAGCCATGCCGAGGACTATACTAGCTTCTATGCCATTGCAGCAATGCCCATGCCCCACACTCAGAGTGCGTCTGGCGTAGTTTCCATGAATTCCGTCACAGTGTCGGAGCGATCTTCCAAGCTACCGCCTGAGCTACCAAGCCCCGAGCTATGCCCCGAGCTATCAATTATTGTCCCGCTTTACTGCGAAGAGTCTAACGTCGACCATTTGTTTGCACGGCTAGAGCATGTCGTCCATGGCTTAGGGACAAATTACGAAATTGTCTGTGTTGATGATGGCAGCAAGGATAATACCCTGCTGCGATTGATTGATCACCATCACCGTAACCCTGCCATTAAAGTTGTGGCCCTAGCCCGTAACTTTGGCAAAGAACTCGCCCTCACTGCGGGCATTGACTATAGCAAAGGCAAGGCCGTAGTCCCCATCGATGCCGATTTGCAAGATCCTCCCGAGTACATTCAGGACCTGATGGAAAAGTGGCGAGAAGGATATGACGTTGTCTATGCAAAACGCCGCCATCGCCAGGGAGAAACCTGGCTGAAGAAATTCTCAGCCAATGGGTTTTATCGAGTCATCGGCAAAATGAGCCAGGTGCCCATCCCTCAAGACACCGGGGATTTTCGGCTCATGGACCGTAAGGTTGTAGATGCCCTCAAACAGCTATCCGAGCGTACTCGATTTATGAAAGGGTTATTTGCCTGGGTGGGCTACAAGCAAACGTATATTACTTACGACCGTGACCCGCGCCACAGCGGCAACAGTAAGTGGAACTATTGGAAACTCTGGAACTTTGCCATTGATGGCATTGTGTCCTTTAGCTCCACACCTCTGAGGATATGGGGCTACCTGGGGGTGATGATTTCTGTTATCTCCTTTGTCTATGCATCGTTTTTAGTCATCCGCACCCTGGTGCTAGGCATTGATGTACCGGGCTATGCATCGCTCATGGTGGCAATTTTGTTTCTGGGGGGCATTCAGTTAGTTAGCCTCGGCATTATTGGCGAGTATCTAGGTCGCGTATATGAGGAAGTTAAACAGCGCCCCCTATATTTAGTACGGGAGTTCTATGGAGAGCAAATAAAATAAACCCTGAATATTTCCCGTGGCCAATTGTAGCGACGTTCCATGGAACGTCGCTACAATTGGCCACGGGGTTAGAAAACCATAGATGGGCGATCAATGGCTAACTTCAAACGCCTGGTTTTAATCATGGCCCTAGTCTGCATTGCCGCAACTGGGGTTGCCATATTCTCCCTAGGAGGTATAGATCCTGTGTGGCTACAAACCAGCCTCGACCGGGCAGGCCTGTGGGGACCTATTTTTTACATCGTGATCTACACGGTGGCAACGGTATTGATATTGCCGTCTACTGTGCTCAACCTGGCGGGGGGAGCGTTGTTTGGTCCCTGGTTAGGCTCGCTATGGACAACCATTGGAGCGTTGATAGCCGCCATGGTCGCCTTCGGCTTTACCCGCACCGTGGGGCGAGAGCTGGTGGAAAAACGACTGGCTGGTTACTGGCAAACCCTTGATGCCGAAATTCGCCATGGTGGCATGGTTTACATATTCTCCATTAGACTGCTGCCAGTCATTCCCTATGGTTTGGTAAATTTTGCTGCAGGTCTTACATCCATTAGCTGGAAAGACTATGTGGTCGGAACAACCTTGGGCACACTACCAGGGGTATTACCCTTTGTGCTGTTGGGCAGCTCTGGCCTCACACTTTCCCAAACTGGGGATTTGGTGCCTCTAGTGATAGCGTTGACCTTAATTGGCATGCTGGTGGGTGGAGCCACCTGGTATCGAAGGCGACGGGCATTGCCCAAGGCAGTGCCGACCGTCCCAGCTAACAGCTCAACCAACAATCAGAATCGGACCCCTTGAAGGAGACTTCCTGTGTCACAGAGTCCTATATCTTCACAAACTAATTCTCTTGGTAGACTTACGGGTTTAATCCAACAGATACGGATTGAATGGATATTGATTGCGGCCATTGCGATCGCATGTCTGATTCGAGTTATGTACGTGGGTGCGCGAGAATTCTGGTACGACGAAGTCTTATCATTGCTGCTATCCACCTCCCAGCGCACCGGCTATAGCAACCCGCCCGATATCCCCATTGCACTGGCCGATTATGGCAATCTGCTACAGCTGCCACCTTTCAGTGGTGCCAGTGATTTCATCAAAGCCATTAAACCCCTATTACAAGGGTTAGTCGGGCGCGAACCCCATCCCCCGCTTTTCTTTTTATCTCAGTACCTGTGGCTACCCCTGACAGGCACACAGGAAATCGGTGTACGCAGCCTCAATCTGTTGTTGAGCCTGGGCGCAATTTTAGGAGCCTATGGCATGGGCAAAGCCCTCTTTAACCATCGAGGAGGTCTGATACTAGCAGCACTGTTGGGTTTAAACCCATTTTTTTGGTTTCATTCTTTAAATGTGCGCATGTATTGCCCAACAGTGTTGTGGGTTACCCTGGGCGGTTGGGCAGCGCTACAGCTCTGCAATCAGCGTTTATCTCGCCCGGCACGATGCGGATGGTATCTATTACTAACACTGTCGGTAACAGCGGGAGTTCTGACCTATTATCTCTCAGCCCTATGGTTTATGGCCCTGGGCTGCGTGATTCTCATCCAAGACCGTAAACGCTGGTGGCAGTATGGACTGTGCGGCCTCGGTGCCCTTTGTTTAGCAATCCCCTGGGCCTATTGGGGTCTACCACAACAGCTCAGAAATGTAGACCTCAATCGATTTTCCACTAAAAGTACTTTAGTAGAAACCATCACCCAGCATATTCAAGGTTTACTAGAAGTTCTAGGCATTCAACTAATAGTGGGAGACTGGGCAACCAGTTTACCCATAGCTGTTGTTTTAGCCATGGGCATCATCGCAATCTTTTTGTTAGCCGGGATTATCTGGTACCTATGGCGTTTATTGAGGCAAGAGTCTCCCGCATTACTGATCACAATTCTTATATTAGGGTGCTTACCCCTATTGCTGATGCTAGGGTCCGACATCTTATCAGGCAAGTCCACCTTAGCCTGGGGGTTTGGGCGTAGTGCTATTTTCATTTTGCCAGGTCTGTTGTTGATGGTTACTGCTTGGGTCATAAATCTGCCCACCAGCTGGAAAAAGCCAGTTTTGCTAACCATCTTAGTTATGTATCTTGGCCTCAATGTCGGCGATATGGCTGGCCGTAACCGTCAGGTATTTCAGCAGATTGCTGCAACAGCTACAGCCTCAGACTCTACCCTAATAGCTATGAATTCTAAAGCCTGGGGCCATGTGTTACGGCTGGTGTATTATCTGCCCAAGGGCACCTCTGTAAAACTGTTAGCGACCCACCCAGCGATGCTACCTGAGTCATTAGAGACGGTTCTCGCTGATGGTAATGAGACCTATGAAAGAGTTGTATGGCTAGAAGCGGCGAGACCTGTATGGCAAGCACCAAAAGACCCAGCAGAGACCACAAAGATTCGGCAAGATGTTGAACAACTCTTGAGCATTGACTATCAGCCCGTAGGCAACCAAGAACTTGTGGGCACCATGGAATTAGACAGATTTAGTTTAAATGTTTACGAGAGAATGCCTTAGCTTGATTTTCAAGATTCTTCTAACATCGACAATTGTTCACCCTGTTGAGCATAGAACACATCTTCCACATCACCGCGACGAAACAGGGGCTGCTGCTGACGTTTAGATAAACGATGTTCTAGTCCTGCCTTAATTAGCAAATCCAACGCATCTTTTTTGCGTTTCCCCAAAATCGCCGCCGCATCTTGGAGACGAATCCATTGCTGGCGAAATAGCCCTAAGATCTTCTCTTCAGGTTCTTGCTGAATCAGGGTCAACAATATCTCGGCCAGGAGCCAGCAGGCTTTAGTATCAGCTTTCGCCCGGTGAGACGTACCCACATCAAAATTAAAATGTTTGACTAAATTGGGCAGACTGCGGGAGGGTAAATCTGCCAGCAATAGCCGGGACAGTAAGACGGTGCAAAAGCGATGGCTGGGGGGACGATAATAGTGAACGTCTAAACGCTTATATTCAGATTGGAGAAATCCGTAGTCAAAGTCCAGATTATGGGCAGTGAGCACATCCTGGCGCAGTAGGTGTTCGTAGTCGGCCCATACTTCCTCAGGGTAGGGGGCCTTGCTGACCATGGCGGTGGTAATGCCGGTAATTTTGGTAATGAAAGGCGGCACCTTACCGGTGGGGTTAATTAGGGACGTTTCTTGCTGGAGGATGCCGTCGGTCAGATTGGCTTTGATGACGGAAACTTCGATGACGTTGGACTTGTAGGCGACAGAGCCAGTGGTTTCGACATCGACAACAGTCAGGGTGGATTGGCTTACCCGCCGGTAAAAGGCCAGCAGTTGTTTGGAAAGAAGGGAGGATTGACCCTGGTATTTTTTTCCCGACGGTTGAGCGGCCATGGTTGGGAGCGGCGACAGCGTTAGTTATTGTAGCGCTATGGCTATGGTCTAATTTTGATTAGTCGAGCTACTATTATACAAAGTATAATTATAAAGTGTTTTACGCTATGGAAATTCAGCTTAAAAAATGGGGCAATAGTTTGGGGTTTCGAATTCCTCATCAGCTGGTCACCCGCCTTGGTCTGGATGAAAACTCTACCTTGGAGGTTCTTGAGGTGGATAATACGTTGGTGATCAAGAAAAAGAGTAGCCCGCCTAGTTTAGATATTTTGCTTGCCAGTATTCCTGATGATTTTGCTTATCCTGACGATGTGGTTGATTTTATAGGTGGTGAGCCTACGGGACAAGAATTGATTTGATCAGAGTCTTGGCAAATGGTCAATGGTATCGCGGGGCATCCACAAGGGAGTGCCCCTACAGGAATTGGGGGGTATGAATTTTAATGTGGTGTAGCAATTATGGATATTCAGCGGGGTAATATTCTTTGCGTTAATCTAAATCCGACTACGGGGCGTGAGCAAACGGGTAATGCTCGTCCTTGTTTGGTGCTTAGCCGTACTCAGTTTAATCAGGCGAGAAAAGGAATTGTGATTGTTTCTCCGATTACGAGCACGATTAGGCCCGAGATTAAGACGATGATTACTATCCCTGAAGGTTACAAAATTCAGGGATCTATTATTGCTGAGCAGGTTCGGACGTTAGATCTGAGTAAGCGTTGGTGGAAGCCTACGGGGGAGAGATTGCCGGAAGAGTTTGTTGATTATGTAGTTGCGACTCTCAATATTATTATCGGCAATGATTAGGGTGAAGGTTTGCAGTTTTATGTTTCCTGCCAGCGTACCTTTCAACTTCGCTCAAGGTACGGCCATATATTAATCAGACAACAAATGACTACCTTTTGTCGTTACTATTGTGGTGCAAAATTGATGCTTCGTCCTGACTTTAGTTACTATTAATTGGTTGGAGCAACGGCAATGGCTAAACTTGGATAAGGTTGAGTACGGATCGTGTTGAGGTGGTTGTGATGGTGGATCGGACAGCCTTAGTGAAACGAATTACTCAAACACCTGGTAAATGTGGAGGACGTCCTTGTATTCGGGATATGCGAATTCGGGTGGTGGATATTTTAGAAACGCTAGCAGAAGGGGGCACTGCTAGCGAAATTTTAGAAGATTTTCCTGATTTAGAGGCCGCTGATATACAAGCTTGTCTGTTATATGCTGCAATGCGGATTGATCTCCCGAGGTTGGTTGCATGACCTTCTGTGAATAGCCTATTAAGGCAATGCTACAAATCTGAATAGCGGCTTTTGATTTGGCTAGAATACTGCGGTGGCAACCAAGATACCCCGCTATGGCTGATACGATTTTGCTGACGATTGACTGGCGTGAGGCAGATAGTGATATGCCTGAAGAGCAGCAGGAAACGCTGACCCAAACGGTGTTTCAGGAACTGCGGGCGTTAGATGAAGTGGAAGATGTGCAGCGGGTGGCAGACCCGGAGGTGCCAGACGGGGGCATGGGTGCTAACTGGCTGTGGAGTGTTTTGACAGCAGAAATAACTGTTGAGGGGATTAAGCAGGTGTGTCAGGATGCTTATGAACGGCTACCTGGTAAACCGATTGAGTTTACCCTGGAAGTCGACGGGAAGAAAGCCAGCATTGGGGCGAAGAATGTCCGCCCGGATAGCTTTGATGAGACGCTTGAAAAACTGATTGCAGCGGCACAGAAACTACAGGATAGTTAACCAAAACAGTGGGGAATTGGCTGGTTTAGGGCTGAAAGAATTGGAAGGTGCTGACTGCTGGGTGAATGGCTAGAAAAATTGCATTGCTGATGGTGTTGGGGAGTATGGCAGCGGGCTAAAGCCGTTGCGATGTCCGGCTAATGGTGTGAATGCAATGCAAGAATTGCTGGAAAATCCTGAGATTGGTGGCTTTGATCAGGTGGTGCCGCTGATTAATCCGGATGTGGGGACGATGCAGGCTCGCATTGGTGAAGTGTTTGGTCAGCTGTCTAAAAATGACCTGGTGTTGTTTTATTTTACGGGCCATGGCATTAAGGATATGTCTGGCAACTTTTATCTATCAACAACACAAACTCAGCTATTTAAGAGTGGCAGCCTAAACCCTGGTACAGCTGTTGCAGCAGACTTTGTTAAACGGGTGATTCGGGGCTCGTATGCTCAGCGTAAGGTGGTGATTTTAGATTGTTGCTTTGCCTCCGCCTTTGCCGAGGGCATTACGGGGATGGACGATAGTAGCATTGATGTGGAGACCCAGCTGGGAGGTAAAGGCTGGTGTGTAATGACGGCATCGAAATCTACTCGCTATGCTCTAGAGCAAGAGGGTGAAGATTTGTCGGTGTATACCCGTTATTTGGTAGACGGGATTAGAACCGGCGGTGCAGCCTCCGATGAACAGGAGCGGATTTATATCAAGGATTTACATAGCTATGTGCAAACCCAGGTAAAAGCAGCTGCACCAGCCATGGAGCCTGCTATTTTTAATGGTTTGGACGGGACAAAAATTGCTATCGCCAAAATACAGGTGGATAGTTTACAGCGCTATCGGAAACAGGTACAGCGCAAGGTGAGAAACGGTCGAATTCGCCCTGCAGCCCTTGCGAATTTAAAACAGCAACAAATTCGACTAAGGGTTTCTGATGAGGATGCGGCTGCAATTTTAGAAGAGGTGTTAAAGCCTTATCGGGAAAAGGCTAAGCATTTGGAAACTTATAAACAGGCGCTGATCGCAGAAAAAGAGTTTGCCTATCCGTTGGATGATGAGGCGATTGAGGAACTGGAGGAGCTAAAGCGTCAGCTGAACTTACGGGATGAGGATGTAAGGGCAACTGAGAAAGAGATTTTAGGTGATGGGTTAAAACAGCAACTGACTCAGCCACCAGACGTTTCACCTGCTCCTGCACCAAAAGTTAAACCTGTAAAAACCACTAAAGCTCAGAAATACCAGACTTTTTCATTTAAGACTGCACGGGTGGATGAGAAAGGTAAGGTAATTGAAACTCTAGAGAAAAAGGCGGAGTTTTTCGCTGAAGATTTGGGTGACGGTATTAAATTAGAGATGGTGAAGATTCCTGGTGGCACTTTTATGATGGGGGCTGCTGAGGGAGAAAAAGGTGCAAGCGATGATGAGTATCCACGGCACAAGGTGACGGTGTCTGAGTTTTGGATGGGGAAGTTTGCGGTTACCCAAGAGCAGTGGCAGGCGGTGGCGAAGCTTAAGAGAATTGAACGAGACTTGAATGGCGATCCAGCCCGTTTCAAAGGGGCCAAACATCCAGTTGAGAAGGTGAGTTGGCAGGAGGCTGAAGAGTTTTGTAAACGGCTATCGAAAAAAGCAAAAAAAGAGTATAAATTGCCTAGTGAAGCACAATGGGAGTATGCCTGTCGGGCTAACACTAAAACGCCATTTCATTTTGGTCCGACAATCACTAAAGATTTAGTCAACTATTATGACGGCAAGCAACAAGGGACAAAAGAAGTAGGGAGTTTTGCGATCGCAAACCCATTTGGCCTTTACGATATGCATGGCAACGTATGGGAATGGTGCTTAGATGACTGGCACGACACCTATAAAGATGCTCCTAAAGATGGAAGCGCATGGATATCCCTTGACAAAATAAAAATACTGCGGGGCAGTTCCTGGGACCTCAACCCGGTCTTCTGCCGCTCTGCCAATCGCAGCAGGAGCGGCCTCGTCCGCTGCAACGACGGTATTGGTTTTCGAGTGGTCTGTTTTCCTCCCAGGACATAATATTAGCTCTTTACACTCTTCTCCTCTTTTCCCTCGCTCCCAGACTCTGCCTGGGTAACCCGCCAGCAGCCCCGTGGCTCCGCCACCATCATGAGGCAGAGCCTCCACACTCGCTGGTCCAGGCAGAGCCTGGGACCTAGGTTGTGGGAGCTAGACGGGAGTGATTGATAACAATCCAGGTTCTCCCAAATAATTCCGATAGCTCGAATAACGCCAGTGGGCCGGATTATCCACATATCCACGTTTCACCGGATTGTTATGAATATAATCTAGCTTCTGTCGCAACATTTCATCCGAACAAATCATCTTTGGATGAAACCCCTCTTGCCACATTTGATAGCGCTGCCCCGTCTTATGAGACAACTTGATAGAGTGCCCAGTCAGAGGCTTGGCCACCAGGTAAGCTGCCTTAAAGCACTGTCATGTAAGTCTCTTTGCCTGTGACTGGTAAATGTCGTAATCGCTGATTTTGTAAATCTGGCTCTAAGCCTAAATCTTCTAGCGGTATCAATCCCAATAAAGGCGTTTGCCCAGCAGGTAGCTCTACACAGTCATAACGACCTTCCCGTCCTTCAACAGTCAGCTTGAGACCTTCATAAACATTAACCGTCTGTGGTCCCGTCGCAGTTTGAGCGTCAATAGTGCCTGTTAACTTAAGCCCCAATTTTTGAATAACCTCAGTAGGTAAACAAAGGCGAGTAGCACCAGTATCCACAAGAGCATTATCCACCGTTATCGAACGAACCTGAGCAACTGGAATAAAGCCTCGTTCTGCTAAAACCTGATCAACCCAATTGATCAGATTTAAAGTAACGACGACTTTACCCATAGTGTTGTTGTACGTTGGTTGCCTATCCATCATTCCCACAAGTCAAACAGGTTGCGCCATAGCCGTACTCTCCCCAATTATAATGCCAACCCATAAACCCAACCCAGTTCTCCCCACAAGAGCCTCGTATAGTCCTGTGCTGGGTAAAAAAGAAAAATCACCCCAGCATTTCACGGCATCCAACCTGGAAATCAGGATCTAGAACTGAAGATCTGAAAGCGTTTGTATTGAAATATTGCCAATTGATTTGACTCACAGCCTTTATCTGGGCGAAATGGATACGTTAGATACAGGCAACCTCACTAAACCTCTTCTGCTTGGAGTTATGTTGACGCTTTCGAAAATGAAACTTGGCCAAAAGTTTACGCTGATGCTAATGGTCGTCTTTATAGGCGGCATTCTGATGAGTGGCATCGCCTTATCAAGCTTACTTAATCACACTGCCCAAGCAGAGCTCACCAACAAAGCACTGATGCTGATGGAAACCATGAACTCTGTGCGTCAGTACACTGTTGATGAGGTACGACCAGAACTGGCAGAACGTAGCGAAACTCAATTTTTGCCAGAAACTGTGCCCAGTTACTCGGCCCATAGAGTATTCGAAACGCTGCAAGCAAGCCCAGACTATAAAGATTTTTTCTATAAAGAAGCTGTCTTAAATCCCACTAATATTAAAGACAAAGCGGATGAGTTTGAAGCATCACTGGTCAGCTCATTTGATCGGCCTAACAGTCGCGAAGAATTACACGGTTTTAGAAAGACACCGGGCGGCAAACTGTTCTACATCGCTCGACCAATTCAAATTAAGCAGGAGGCTTGCTTATCATGCCATAGCACTCCAGATCAGGCCCCTAAGAGCATGATTGAGAAATATGGCAGCGACAATGGGTTTGGCTGGCAGCTGGACGAAATCATCGGCACCCAGATTATCTCGGTACCAGCAAAAACTGTATTTAGAACGGCTAATAAGTCATTGTTTATTACCCTGGCGGTTTTTACTGGGGTATTTGCGATCGCAATCCTCCTCGTCAATCTTTGGCTCAAGCGCTACGTCGTCCGCCCCATCAACCGCATGGCCGCCACTGCAGAAGCCGTCAGTACCGGTGATACCAAAGCCGAATTTATCAAATGGTCTGACGATGAAGTTGGCAACCTCACCGACTCCTTTAACCGTATGCGCCTCAGCCTACAAATGGCCATGCAGCGATTAGAGCGCCATCGCCGTAGTCGCAAAGGCAGCCAGGGGGCTGGTTAAGGGCGTCCGATATCGCAGGTCAACCAATTGACGATGGGTCCACATCCCAGAGGGCGCATGGCCATGCGCCCCTACGGGGGAATCTTCTCACGTTGACTTCACGCTAATCTCGCTGCGTAACTCCAATCGAAACTCCTGAGCTTTCTCGCCATCAGGAATTTCTCTGGCGAGTCGATCAACAAAAGCAGGCGGATTCAAGTTGGGATAATCCACTAACGTATCTTCCACAATCATGCTGGCCATCGGCCCAATACATTGAGCCAACACCTGACGGCAACGATCGATAAAGGCAAGATCTAAGGTTTGCTGACGTTGTTGAATTACCGTACTAATCTCCGGCATGGTATCACTTGATGCCAGAGCCTCGTCTGGGATACAAATGTGACTTAAAAAGACCGTAGCCTGGTCAGCATCAGATATTTGCCCGACAAGAATATCAACAATCTCCTGGGGCGTAGCGTTCGGGTGATCTTCCAGCGTTTCTTCGATCACCATATCGGCAATGGGACCAATGCAGCGGCTCAGTTCATCACGACACTGGGCAATAAAGGATGGATCGGGCGAAATACGCTCAGGTTGCTCAGGCATCTCTGCTGGCAAAGTAGAAGCTGGCTTCGGATTAAGCGTTTTACTAAAGCCGACAGGCAATAAAGGAGCCAACTGCTCAAATACCGCTTGGGCCGACTGAAATCTATCCTGGGGTTGCTGTCGGGTCATTGTCGCTAAAACGTCCCCCAGCAGCGGGCTAATTTCTGCATGGGGTCGCCAGTCCATATCCAGCGTATGGACATCCATTAGATCGCGAGGATGTTTCCCGGTCAGTAGCACCAGTGCCGTCACTCCCAACGCATACAAATCACTGGAGGGAGTACATTTTCCAAACATCTGCTCCGGTGGAGAATAGCCAAATTTACCCACAGCGGTGACAGCTTTTTGTAGATTCTCGTTCTGGGTAGGGCTCTCTGACAATGAGTCAGACATGGTGTTGTTGACTAGGCCAAAGTCAATCAATACGGGCAGGTTGCGATCGCGGGAATACATCACATTCTCAGGTGAAATATCGCGGTGCATAATATTGAGACTGTGCAGATAGTCCAATACCCGCAGCATATGGGCCAGCCAGAAGACAACTTCACCTTCAGTAAACAGCTTGGACTGTTTCTTACGCCGTTGCAACAGCTTTAGATAGGTAACCCCATCAATATATTCCTGGACGATAAACAGTCGCTTAGCCTGGGTAAAACAGGCCATAAACTTAGGAATTTGCGGATGATCGATGCTATGGAGGGTTTTGGCCTCCCGCTGAAATAACTCAATCGCTTTTTGCAAAAATTTTCCCTGTTTTTGCACCGGTCGCAATTCTTTGAGCACACACAGTTCGCCAAACCGCTGGGTATCTTCCACCAGGTAAGAGAAACCAAAACCCCCTTGACCCAGCATGCGCTTGATCGCGTAGCGCCCCCCAATTTTAGTGCCTTCTGTCAGGACGGGCGTTTTTTTTGCCGTCTGTTTAGACGCCGTCTGTTTAGATTCTTGATGGGTCCAATGTTTTGTCTTATCAGGATCGGGAGCAGACTTGGCTACCGCCGCCGTGTCGATACCTGCCACATTAATGTGGTAAACCGTAATCGGCTCTTTAATATTTTTTAGTTTGAGCGGCCCAGCAAACTCTGCATCCAGCGACAGGCGGACTTTAACCAAATCGTACATCAGTTTAGATAAGCAGATACCACCGGGTTTAGCCTGAGTTTGTAGGCGAGCAGCAATATTCACGCTGTTGCCCATCACGTCTGAATTATTAAAGAAGACGTCTCCCATGTGAATACCAATGCGATGGGAGAGACTATCGGTCTGCTTCTCTTGAGCGTAAAAAGCTTTTTGGATTGCGATCGCACAGCTCACCGCCTGCACTGCGCTAACAAAATACATCAACAAGCCATCGCCAGTAGATTTGAGAACCTGGCCCTCAAATTCTGTGCATTGCTCTGCCATCAACGCTAAGTCACGTTGAATCAGCTGTAATGTATTTTCCTCATCAACTGACATGCGGGCACTAAAGCCAACCGCATCAGTAACAACAATAGCGGCTAGTGCACGCTGTCCTCGGCTAGGGGTAGGAAGATCGCTGGACATGGACGTAAGGGCGTTATAAAAACGTCACATTCTTGAACAACTGAAATCAATGGTTTGTGCATTGTCTAAGGATTCTACACAGATGACATTAAACAAAAATGAATTACTTAATGCCATGGAACATCACAACTCCATAACCTTCACCAAAAGGTCGAGTTTTTTCTGATGAACCCCTCTGTAACACCTTAGAAACCGTACATCCATACAAAAAATCAACGAATAAAACTGATTCCATATCTACGCTTTCATTTTTTGACAACCTGGTCAGTCAAAGCCGCCAATTCAATCACAAAGCTTAATCCCACAGAGCTGCTTAGTAGGCACAACTTTATAGTTACGGACATTCATCCACTATCACTATTAGTAATTGGTGCCTGATTCCTGACGTCCGATCTAAATCAGAGTTAGCCGCCTACATTGATGCCCATTTAACTTAGACAAGGTTTAGCGATAGCATCTAAAGATTGACGTTTTTTAATTGACCCACTTTAGTGCAAACAGCAACCCCAAAGGGCATACCACATATGGACACACAGAACCTGATCCGAATTATCGACACCGCCTGGGAAAACCGTAGTTCGATTAATTCCAGCACATCAGGCGAAACCCGTGATGCCATCGAATATGTAGTTAACGGCCTCGATAGCGGTCAGTATCGCGTCTGTGAAAAGTCAGGCGATGACTGGGTCGTCAACCAATGGCTGAAAAAGGCTGTACTCATGTCCTTCCGCCTCAATGACTCCACCGTTATTTCCAGCGGTCTAAAATACGCTGACATGGGAGACGCCCCCTGGTTTGATAAGGTGCCTTCTAAGTTTTCCGGCTGGACCCAGGAAAAGTATGCCGAAGCTGGGTTTCGAGCCGTACCCAACTGCGTTGTGCGACGGGGGTCCTATGTGGCCAGTAATGTGGTGCTAATGCCCAGCTTTACTAATATCGGTGCCTATGTGGACAGTGGCACCATGATCGATAGCTATGTCACCGTCGGCTCCTGCGCCCAAATCGGTAAAAATTGCCATATTTCAGCAGGTGTGGTCATTGGTGGTGTACTAGAACCCCTGCAAGCGAACCCGGTCATTATTGAAGACAATGTGTTTGTCGGTGGCCAGAGCGAGGTTTCCGAAGGCGTTATTGTTAGAGAAGGGGCGGTGCTGGCCATTGGTGTGTACTTGAGTCAGTCCACTAAAATTGTTAACCGGGCCACAGGCGAAGTGACCTACGGTGAAATTCCTCCTTACTCTGTTGTTGTCCCTGGGGCATTGCCTGGCAAGCCTCTGGCAGATGGTACTCCTGGACCTAGCCTATATTGCAATGTGATTGTTAAGACTGTGGATGATAAGACCCGGTCTAAGACATCCATCAATGACCTGTTGCGGGATTAGTTCCCTCATCCCCCAGCCTCTTCTCCCCAGGGAGAAGGGGAGTAAGAGCAATATATCTTTTGCAGATAGCAAAGCTACGTTCTCAAAGTCCCTCTCCCTGGGGAGCTACCGTGTATACATAAGTCGGAGAGCTGGCTCTAGATTTCGAGCCCTCATCCCCCAGCCCCTTACTCCCTGAGGGAGAAGGGGGGCCTGGCCTCAAAGTCCTTCGCCCCCAGGGAGAAGGATTTAGGATGAGGGCCAATTCAAGGCTATGTCTACCTTTTGGGAAATTATTTTCTAGATGTGTATACACAGTAGCCCCAGGGAGAGGGATTTAGGGTGAAGGCAAAATCCAAGGACACAAAGTCCTTTTAGTCACCACGTTCCATCCACAGCGTTCCACAAATCTCCTCGCTTCTCCAACTCCATCATCCATAGGAATTCCCATGTCTCTGTTGCCTTTCGACCAAAAGGAAGGATATCTGTGGCTTAACGGCAAAACTGTTGTCTGGAAAGATGCCACTATCCATCCCCTCACCCACGGCCTCCACTACGCCAGTAGCGTTTTCGAAGGTGTCCGTATCTACAATGGCAAAGCCTTTTTGCTCAGCGAACACATCGAACGGCTGCATCAGTCCGCCAAAATTCTAGGCTTTAAAATTCCCTATTCTACGGATGACATCATTACTGCCACCCACGACTTGCTGGCTAAAGAAAAGATTGATGTCGGCTACATTCGTCACTTTGCCTGGCGCGGCAGTGAGCAGCTACGGATCTATACACCGACCCCATCAACCCGTCTTGGCATTGCCGCCTGGGCATTTCCCACTACTCTGTTTAACATCGAAACCAAAAAAACCTTAAAACTGACTAGCCGTATCACCTGGCGGAAGCCTGATCCAACAACTGCACCGACAGTCAGCAAAGCGGCCTGTCTCTATCCCATCTGCTTTATGAGCAAACATGAGGCAATACAACAGGGGTTTGATGATGCCCTGATGCTAGACTACCGTGGGCTGATCGCTGAATCCACCGCATCCAATGTATTTCTGATTATGGATGGGGCTGTACACACACCAATACCGGACTGTTTCCTGGATGGGATTACTCGCCAAACCATCATCAAACTGGCCAAGCAGTTGGGCATTGAAGTGATAGAACGGCATATTAAACCCGAAGAACTTGCCCAGACCCAGGAGGTCTTTTTGACCGGGACAACCTGTGAGATTGAGTCCATTAGCCAGATTGATGAGCAACGGTTTGAGGCGTTTGGTCCGATCACGATGCGTTTGATTGCGGCCTATCGGGACTTTGTTACAAAGCAAACAGCGGCAAACAGTTAGTCGATCAGGACTTTGTTACAAAGCAAACAGCAGCAAACAGTTAGTCGATCAGGACTTTGTTACAAAGCAAACAGCGGCAAACAGTTAGTCGGTTTTGTACAATGCTGAAAACAAACGAATTCCCATGATCGCTAGCACTACCGTCACGACTCCCGTTTTCGATCCCGTCAAAGTCACCCAAGAACTGATTCGCTGTCCCAGCGTCACGCCCGATCGCGAGGGTGGTCTCGATGTGGTGCAACGTCATCTAGAACAGCTTGGGTTTACCTGCCACCGTATGACATTCCACAATGAGCCTGGCAGTTACGAAGTCGATAACCTTTACGCCCGCTATGGCACTGAAGGTCCTAACCTGGCTTTTGCTGGCCATACCGATGTTGTACCTGAGGGCAATCGGGAGCGCTGGGGAGATATTGATCCCTATGCAGGAGAGATTCGAGACGGTATTTTGTGGGGACGAGGTACTGTCGATATGAAGGCAGGTATCGGCTGCTTTATTGCGGCTGTTTCATACTGGTTAGCGAAGGACAAAGACAGTTTTAAAGGGTCTTTTAGTTTTATTATTACTGGCGACGAAGAACACGAGGCGATCAACGGCACCAAGCCAGTGATGAAATGGTTGGCAGCGCAGGGTGAGAAAATTGATGCCTGTGTGGTGGGGGAACCGACTAACCCGTTGGAGATGGGAGACTGTGTTCACATTGGTCGTCGGGGCAGTATCAACACCTTTATTACGGTAAAGGGTAAACAGGGGCATGTGGCCTATCAGCGCAATGTGCTGAACCCGGTACCTGCTGCAGTGGCAATGGTGACAGCGCTGCAAAATATAACATTGGATGAGGGCAATGAGTGGTTTGAGCCATCCAACTTGGAGATGACCCAGTTTGAGACGGCACAATGTGCAGAGAATGTGATTCCGGCTGAGGTGAAACTACGGTTCAATATTCGCTTTAATGATGAACAAACTGGAGACGGGCTACAGCAGCTCATTCGTGAAACGGTTGATCCCATCGCTCGCGAGCATGGAAACGAGTACGACATTCGCTTCCGGGTGAGTGGTGAAGCGTTTCGTACTGATCCGAACGATGATTTTGTTGCCTTGGTGCAAGATGCAGTTGAAGAGATTGCCAACCGTCGTCCAAGACTGAGTACAGAGGGTGGGATCACCGATGCTCGTTATCTCGTACCTCACTGTGTGACGGTGGAATATGGCCCTCTGGACAATACGATGCATCAGATTGGTGAGCATATTCCCATCGCCCATATTTATGAGCTACACCAAGTTTATGAGCGAATTATCGACAAGTTCTTTGAGGGTTGAGAAATACCCAAATCAACATATGTGTCAACACCTTTCAGGTTCTGGCTTTCCACCAGTGGCATAGCCACTAGTAGCTGTCCTATGATAGGAAGCAAATCACTTTTGATTGAGGCAACGCCAATGACATTAACAACGGCTCCCCCAATCCCTGAAGAAAATCGCCTACTTTTCAAAGGCTTGACTTGGCGTGAATTCAAAGTGGTTGAGCAACTCCTTGAGCAGCCAGGGTATCGAATTTCGTTTCTAGATGGCACCTTAGAGATACAGCAAATGCCTGGAGAACCCCATGAAACCATCAAAAAGCGAATCGCAGCCCTACTGGAACTATACTTGCTGATGGCTGGGTTTGACTTTAAGCCAACTGGCTCTATGACATTAGAAAACGAAGCCAGAAATGTTAAACGAGAAGCTGATGAGTCGTATAAACTGACGCCTAGTAGCCAACGTCCAGACTTAGCTATCGAAATAGTTTTCTCTAGCGGTGGCATTGACAAACTAGAAGCTTACAAACGCCTTAAAATTTCTGAGGTTTGGTTTTGGGAAGATGGAGTTCTCAAGCTTTATCATTTACGAGATAATAACGATGAAGCCTACTATGAAAAAATCAGCGTTAGTAAAGCTGTTCCAGAGATGGATTTAGATTTATTTTGTCGCTGTATTCTCATCGACAACCATGTTGAGGCACTCAAAACTTTTCAGGCAGGTTTATCAGCGTAGTGCAGAAGATAACTATAATCGTTTGCCTTTAAATCTCATCTTGACACCATTAGCTGGAGCTAGGGTGACACCCCGACGTTTGGGTGTTTCAGGTGTTTGATCAACACACTCCAGCTGATAATGTGCAACCATGGTTGCCAACACCAATTTCATTTATGGTTACGCAAGCTCTAGGATTCTGATAGACGCTTGACCTTTGCTCCAGCCAGACGTGTGTGGATTTCCATCAATCGCTGAGGGATAACATCCTGGTGAGGGCTGTGCTGAAGACAGCGACGCAGGTCTAAAGAGTTCACATTATCGGCACGGGAACCAGGAAACCAGTGGCTGGCACCGCCCAGTAGGTTATAGCGGGCAGCGGCGTATTCGGTCATATCGAAGGCATCCACTAGATTACCAAGCCAGAGAATGATGGGGATATTTAGATTGCCGGGGGTGTCGGCTGGTTTGGGTAGCCCCACATCCCAGGTTTTGTACCAGGTTTCGCCCAGGGCTGCGATCGCACTCTCCTCCAGCTTTTTTAGAATCGGTGGTAGTACCTCATCCGCCTGATCTATCAATGGCAGTACCTTCACGTGCTCATCAAAATCGCTAGGCTTAGCAGCCCCCAGGCTTAAAGTATGCACCTGGGAATGGCTCAGACAAAACAGGTCGTTAAACACCATTGGGCTCAGCGGTGCGCACAGGTCCACCAGCTTGGGTGGTGGTGCATACAGATGGCCGCCTTTATCCGATGGACTGATGATAAACACACCCACATCGTGCTTTTGGGCCGCTTCAATGGCAGGCCAATTATTTTGAAAAATGTAGTACCAGTGCAGGTTCATATAGTCGAACTGCCCGGTATTCACCGTGTCGACAATGACATCGGTGGGGCCATGGGTGGAAAAACCGACGTAGCGCACTCGACCCTGGCGTTGAAGTTCACGCACAACCTCCATGCAGCCGCCCGGACGTAGTGTGCAGTCCAGCAGTTCGTGGGTATTAATGCCGTGGATACCCAACAGGTCTACATAGTCTAGCTGTAGGTTTTTGATGGACTTATTAAAGGTGGCGAGGAATTCTTTAGGATTTTCGCGGGGTGTAACTTTGGTTTGAACGATGATGCGATCGCGATCAAACGTCGGCAATACTTTACCTAACTGGATTTCTGATGTGCCATAGCCACGGGCAGTTTCAATATGATTGATACCTAGCTCAATCGCACAGTGGATTGTCGCATCGAGGTTTTGTTGATTTTTTTCTGGAATCATCCATTGCGGGACATCTTTCCAGGAGTGCTGATACCGCATGCCGCCGCAGGAGAACACCGGCATTTGCAGTTCTGTGCGTCCAAATCGACGATATTGCATTCGTTTGCTGTGACATTGTTCATTGATTAGTATGCAAGATTTAAGTCGATTCTGCCGTTGATGTAACGGATAACCTCGTAGGGGCTGGCCTTGTGCCAGTCCTGCATCGCAATCGCCTCATCACAATTGTGCTATGAGCATCGAGCCAATTTGTGAAGCATAGATTATACAGGGCACCCACAAGGGGATGCCCCTACACCTCAATTATTCAATTCGTAAATTGTTGGGGTTTACCAATGCAAACCAACCTACATTGTCCGAACCGACGCTTTCCCATCAATCACTTCACCGATTAACACCTCATCGGCTAAGCCAACAAACAAACCATTCTCCAAAACACCAGGAATGTTGTTAACGGTCTTCTCCAGCTCAGCAGGGTTATCAATGCCGGTAAACTTCACATCCAGCACCATGTTCCCCTGGTCAGTAATCACCGGACCATCCTTATTCACACCCATACGTAACTCAGGCGTACCACCCAATGCCGTCAACGCACGAGTGACAGGCGCAACTGCCATGGGTAGAACTTCTACTGGCAAAGCAAAGGTGGAACCTAATTTATCAACCAGCTTAGAGCTATCAACCACAACCACAAAGCGCTCGGCCAAGCCATCCACAACCTTCTCGCGAGTGTGGGCGGCACCACCACCCTTGATCAGGTTCTGCTGAGGATCAACTTCATCTGCACCATCAATGGCAATGTCAATGCGAGGCGCTTCATCCAGCGTAGTTAGCGGAATACCATGCTTTTTAGCCAGTACTGACGCCTGAAACGAAGTGGGAATACCCACAACGTCAGTAAGTTCACCAGCCGCCAAACGCTCGCCAATAAACTGAATGGCAAATGCAGTGGTGGAACCCGTGCCCAGACCCACAATTGAGCCAGATTTTACCTGGGCAGCAGCGGCGCGACCCACTTCTTGCTTCATTAACTTAACTGGGTCCATATCTCCCATGGTGTGATAACTCCTCTACTTGTCTTTAAAGACGATGTTGCTGAGGCTAACCTAAATCAATCTGAAAAAGACTGATGGCTATTACCATGGATAACTCATGGCTCAATCAGCAACCGCTCATCTTCGGGATCTAGCATGACGGAAATCGGGTCGGCTGCATAGACAATGGATGCGCAAATAGGGACATCCATGGGTCATCTACCTTGTCACCAAAAGGTCGGTAAATATCTGGAATTACCCCCACTACCATTTACCACCTGTGACTGTTAAAAACGCGCAAAACTACTGACGCGCCTAAGCTTAATACCTTATCGCTCTACCCTACAGACATTTACTGACCCTAGACTTTAGTCAACATTGATGCGGAGTCAGACCAACTTCTATGTAGTTGCACCTACACACTTTAGGATGTAGCAATATGAAATTTTTATCTCGCGCCCTATCGAGACGCCATAAACCGCTGCGATGGCTTTTGGCTCCCCTGATTTGCCTACTGATAATAGCGCCTACACCAGCCTTCACCCAGGAACTAACCCTAAGCCAGAAAGTTCTGAATATGGAACTGATGCTGGAGTCAGAATATGAAACGTATTTTGGTGAAGATCTAGCTGAGGTGACTCAATCACCAGAAGAAATTGCGATCGCATTAGCTCGGGTTGGAGAAGAAACCGGAACATCCCCCGCTGTTTTATGGGCCATGCCACGAGAAGATCACCTGCACCTGGTGCTGATTATGCCTAATGGTGAGCCCATTGTGCGTGATTTGTATGACGTCCCTAAAGACCTGCTGGCAAAAACCACGGAGCAATTTCATCGGCATATCAGTCGCCCCTCCGGCAATGCTTATATGCCAGCAGCTCGTAAGCTATACGACTGGATAATTGGCCCCTATGAGGATGAGTTTCTCACCCCGGCTGGCATCAATACTCTGTTGGTGTGTTCTGGAGATGGGCTCAGGGGGCTGGCCTTACCCGCACTCTATGATGGTGAACAATTTTTGGTGGAGAAATACAATACCGCTAGTATTCCTGCCTTCAACCTGATCGATACCGACTATGACGCCATTGAACCCGGCAACTTGTTAGCGGTGGGAGCCTCTGAATTTCAGGATTTGTCTCCACTACCTGCGGTACCGGTTGAACTGTCAAATATTGCCTGGCAGCTACGGACGGCTGAGGGTAGCGATCGCAACTGGCAAGACCGTTCCCTCCTCAACCAAAGCTTTACCCTGGAGAATTTTAATACCTTACTCAGTCGTCAATCCTACGACATTGTTCATTTGGCCACCCATGCCGAATTTAAGCCCGGCAAACCAGAGAACTCTTACATCCAACTATGGGACCAGCGACTCACCCTGGAGGATGTGAACAACTTAGACTGGCAGCTGCCCAACTTAGAGCTTTTGGTGTTGAGTGCCTGTGAAACAGCCGTAGGCGATAGCAATGCTGAGCTAGGTTTTGCGGGACTAGCCCTAAGATCCGGAGTTAAGTCAGCCGTAGCTAGCCTTTGGGATGTTAGTGATTTAGGCACATTGGCCTTGATGAGTGAGTTTTATCACCAGATCCCCCAAACAGCCACTAAGGCTGAAGCACTACGCCAGGCTCAGCTGGCACTACTCAAGGATCAAACTGACGCTGTTGATCTCAGCCAACTACAAAAATCATATGGAGAGAAAGCCCTGGCTAATGAAAGCTTAGGCTCATTATCTCATCCATTTTACTGGGCCGGATTCACCATGATTAGCAGTCCCTGGTAATGCCAGAGCCCCCCTGTCTCAAGTTCTTACCTTGGGGCAGGCAGGGCTTTCACTGGCTACAGCACAATCTTGCAAACAAGGCTGCTGATAGGCGTCTTCTGTCTCCAGCGGCGGCGGCGTTTGGCCAAATACCATGTCGCAGCTGAGATCCTCAAAATTAGGTGTCATGGTCAGAGGAATACCAAACTTTTCAGTAAAAAACTGCTGTGTGGGTAGTTTGCACATGTTGACACACATGCCCACACAGCCACTTTGTTCTAAATAACGACACTTTTCGATGTGAACCGCACTTTTTTGCTGCCGTTTTTCACCAGAGGCGGTTGTGACCTCAGCCAGCTGCACCGTGCAAGGACCCACTAGCCATTCAAATAGCTGGGTGGCAAACCAGGCATTGAGTTCACACACCAACTGGGTAGGCGAGAAAAACGTACGAATCCCCCACAGGACCGGTGCTGGCACCAATGACTGCAAAACGACAGCAACCAGCTGCTGTTGCTGTTGCGAACTGCGACCTTGCATAATCTTTTGCGAGAGTTCTACAAAGCCGTCATAGCCAGACCGACTGCTACATTCACCAACGGCTTTAGACATTTTGCTAGCAAACAGACGAATAAAAAGCTGGTCAAAAAAAGAATCGTGGTAGGTCGTTTTTTCCACTGCTAGATTTTGCATGAGTTGGGCCGTGCGTCTTGTCTAGTAATAGCAAACAACCACCCCTGCTGTCTTAGGCAGAGATGGTTGTTGTAGTGCTTGGGATATGAGTCCGTGCCTCGGCATTCGCCAGTCACGACTCTACCCATCCTCAATTTTTAGCTGGAAGCAGTACTAGTTCTTATTGCGCACTCCACGATTGTGGCGAATGAGGTCATGGAACGTAGCATCTTCAGAGAGCTCTGAAGGGCTCGATACCTGATGATTTGGATCAAAAGTTGTTCTAGCTTGGGCAGCAGACGTCACAGCAGTCGCTGCAATCAAAACGGTCAAAACATATAAAAAAGAGCGTTTCATGAGTCAAGATCCTTATAAGTAAGATGCCTATTACCGATGGGTAGGTAGATCGGTAAATCCCCTCCATCAGCAACGACATCAGATGATTTATTTACTTGACTAAAATCATGATCTATGAATCTGAATTATTCCTGATACGGATCTGAATAAGTCTTAAGCATCACCATAGCTGGCTAAGTATCCTGGACTCCCATCTCTGAATATCGCCCATGAGCAAGCAATTTGAGCTAGATCACGTTTTTATTTTGACCAACAAAATAGGAGCCCCCGAGGCCGACAAACTGATGGAATTTGGCTTGGTAGAAGGCCCACCCAATATCCATCCAGGGCAAGTAGAAAACCAAGGACAAACTATGGACTTTTGCCACCATCTGCCATTGCGGCTGTGTTGGTAACCATCAGATACTTGACTGTCAGGTAAATGACCACCATGCCTAGCCAAAGGGCAGAGGTAAGCTGACGCAGGTAATTGGCTTGCCATAGGGTAATCAGGCCGAGAGCAATACCATTGGCTATTAAGACGGGCCAACGGGCCTGCATCGGAAATGGCCGAATCGGTTCAAGGCTTTGGGGATATAGCTGAATATTGGCAGCTGTATTAAAAAAGAACTGACTCATGAGAAAAATTACCATGCCCAGCACCAGATGTTGCCAGGCCAGATAAAACCCAATGAGTTCCATGGCAACCGTAATTAGGGTGACGCCATAGAAGATGACTACACGACGATCGGCCAGGGAAACCTGATAGACATTGTGAAGATCAACCCAAGCCATGCGCCCTTGGTCGATACATATGAGGATGAGGGCAACAGCAATGGTAGGGCTACCCGTAGTCAGATTGGCTGTTGGCAACAAGAGGTAGTACCAGCCAATACCGCCAGCGGCAATCCAAAACAAAACAACTATGGCCCGCGTAGGCCAGGGTCCTAAAGCAGCTTGCATTGACCCTGGTGACGCATCAGATGATCGCACAGCACCAGAGCCATCATGGCCTCCACCATGGGTACCGCCCGAGGCAATACACAGGGGTCGTGGCGACCGCGACCGGACAGTGTGGTCTCATTGCCCTGCTGGTCTACGGTTTTTTGCTCTTTGAGAATAGTGGCTGTAGGCTTAAAGGCTACGCGAATAATGATGTTTTCGCCGTTGGAAATTCCCCCTTGGGTACCACCAGAGCGATTGGTGCGGGTGCGAATATTGCCGTCAGCGTCAGTGTAGAACTCGTCATTGTGCTGACTGCCGGTGAGAAAGGTACCGGCAAACCCGGAGCCCAGTTCAAACCCTTTGCTGGCAGGCAAGGACATCATACCCTTGGCGAGGTCGGCTTCAAGTTTGTCAAAAACGGGGGACCCAAGACCTTTTGGCACTTTGCGGGCCACACACTCCACTGCGCCACCAATGGAATCGCCGTCTTTGCGCACCCGATCAATGCGGGCAATCATTTCATCGGCAAAGTCAGGATTCGGACAGCGGACAATATTGCTTTCCACCTGTTCCAGGGTGACGCTATCGGGGTCGATGGGGGCCTCTATGTCCTGAATCCGTTTGACGTAGCCAACAATTTCGATGCCAGCCACCTGACGGAGAATTTTTTTTGCGATCGCACCCGCCGCTACCCGACCAATGGTTTCCCGCGCAGAAGAACGACCGCCTCCCTGATAATTACGAATCCCATACTTAGCATCGTAGGTAGCATCCGCATGGGAAGGACGATATTTCGTTGCCATTTCCCCATAGTCCTGGGGACGCTGATCTTTGTTACGCACCAAGATTGTAATGGGTGTGCCTAAGGTCTGGCCCTGAAATACCCCAGAAACAATCTCGCAGGTATCCGTCTCCTTACGGGGTGTGGTGATTTTGCTCTGGCCTGGCCGTCGTCGATCCAGATCCACCTGAATTTCTTCAGCAGAAATTTTTAACTGAGGTGGACAACCATCAATAACAACACCCACACCACCGCCATGGGACTCGCCAAACGTAGTAATGCGGAATAGGTGACCGAAGGTATTGCCCATAGGTTTCAAGAAAGGTGTTTGAAAGCCTTTCAATCCTACCGTAGGACGCCCCTCTGAGGACGGTCCATTGCCATTGACTAACGCAACCGCCAGTACTCAACCAACGTCATATCATGATCCATCTTCATCACATTACGCGGGTTGATGGCCGTGCCTTTGAAATAGACACCGTAGTGTAGATGAGGCCCAGAAGAACGACCAGTATTACCTAGATACCCCAGCACATCACCGCGCTTGACCCTAGCCCCAGACGCCACAGCGACCTTTGACATGTGGGCATACAGAGTCTCGTAGCCGTAGCCATGCTTGACGGTGACGGTATTACCGTAGCCACCATAGTACTCAGCCCGGCCTACCACACCTTCCGCAGTAGCCACAATAGGGGTGCCATAGGGGCCAACAAAATCTGTGCCCTCATGGGTTTCATAGGAAGAACCCCCAAAGGGATTACGACGCAACCCAAACTCAGACGAAATATCAATCGGGCCGCCAATGGGAACTCCATCTGGGTAGGCGGCTATCTTCGCTTCTTCTTCAGCAAGCGTTTCTTCCAACGCAGGCTTAATGCTGTCATCCAAAAGATCACTCAGCTTAGGCAGCTTTTGGCTAGCTTTCTCATAGAGCTCAACACCATCAACGGTCACAGCTTCCCCACCTCGGGGAATACCGTCATCTGACACACTATTCTGGTTACTCAACTCAGGCAACCCAGCTCGCTCTTTTAGATTTTCAATTTCAGAATCTAACGTATTCAGATCAGTTAGAACCTGATGAGCCTGATCCGTAAGCTGCCGGTTTTGATCCGCCAGCTGAACATTACTCTGAAAAAGAGAAAAAATAACAGCCCCCAGCCAACCTAAGGGCACCCCAAGCAGGACAAATGCAGCGATCATTCCGGCAAGTGGGGTAAACGTAATCGTAACGGGAGTCTGCCCAGTACGAGTAACTAAAACTGTGTAACTTTTCAGCAATTGCCGACGCATAGGCATTGAACTTAAGCGCTTAAACCGAAAAATATTAGCTATTTAGCCAATATTTTGGAACGCTGTACCAATCTGTACGATAAACAGCCTGATTATACGGGGATCACATCAAGAAAACGAAAAACAATTTGAAGAAACGTATAAAGTAGGGAAAGAACATAAGTAAAACTTAATAGTTCACTTTACCTTCATAACTTAATCTGTCCGGACTAACGTTCATTTTTTTCA
Organism: Leptothoe sp. LEGE 181152; assembly: GCF_032906605.1. Classification (NCBI taxonomy): domain Bacteria; kingdom Bacillati; phylum Cyanobacteriota; class Cyanophyceae; order Nodosilineales; family Cymatolegaceae; genus Leptothoe; species Leptothoe sp. LEGE 181152. Next base: position 6,254 of record NZ_JASATU010000068.1, on the reverse strand, counting down.
AACAGGGGCAGATTAACCACTTGGTAGAGTTTGTAGCTACAGTTTTCCGCAGTTCGGCATCACTATAACAGCCAGCAGTTTTTTTCAGCGCAGTTTTAAGAGGAGCTATGTCAACAAAAAGGTCAGACACCATCACCTGGTTAGATGTGAACAGTTGGCAGTTCAACCTGGCAGGGCGTTCCCTGCTAGTAGATCCATGGTTAATAGGAGACCTGGTTTTTAACAACGCAGGCTGGTTGATTCGTGGCATTAGACCCCGACCAATCCCCATTCCCCAACAAGTAGACCTATTACTGCTTTCCCAGGGCCTAGCTGATCATGCCCATCCAGAAACGTTGGCAGCACTCGATAAATCAATTCCAGTAGTTGCTTCAGCCGCTGCCGCCAAAGTAGCCAAAGAGAAAGGGTTTACCGATGTCATCAACCTGCCCCCTGGGCAAAGCCATCGTCTCGGTGATGATTTACTCATTGAGGCCTTACCAGGAGCCCCCATTGGTCCTCTCACCCAAGAAAATGCTTATATCATCACTGTCTTAGATACAGGGCTGCGCCTATACTATGAGCCCCACGGCTATCCTGACGTTGCCCTGGCTACGCGTCCTCCGGTCGATGTGGCTATTACCCCCCTGGTGAGTTTGACATTACCCGTACTCGGTCCTGTTATTCGGGGCGGAGAGGGTGCCCTAGAACTAGCCCAAAAGGCAAAACCCCAGTGGCTATTGCCCACAGCCGATGGTGGCGATGTGGGCTATGAAGGACTACTGGCTAAATTTTTAACGGCATCTGGAGGGGCAGATGTGGTGCGATCTCAACTCGCTAACGCCAATCTTTCCACAGAGGTTAAAACCCTACGCCCCATGGAAGCTCTCACCCTAGATCTAAAACCTCAGAAACCGGCAGCGGCGGAAACCGTTTAGTCGCTCCTCTCCGCTTTCCACTCGCTCAAGCCTTCATGACCCATCCCATCACGATCAAGTTTAAAAAACTCAACCCTGAAGCCGTAATTCCCGGCTATGCCCACCCCGGTGATGCTGGTGCAGATTTAGTGGCCATCGGCGCTCACACGCTGCAACCACTCCAGCGGTTAGCCATTCCCACCGGTCTAGCCGCAGAAATCCCCCAGGGATATGAAATGCAGGTGAGACCCAAAAGCAGCTTGGCCCTTAAATACGGCATTACAGTACTCAACACACCGGGTACCGTCGATGCCGGGTATCGTGGAGAAATCAAGGTAATTCTGATCAACCTGGGACAGTCTGCGTTTGCGATTAACCCAGGTCAGCGCATTGCCCAGATCATTATTGCCCCAGTGCTTCAAGCTGAGTTTGTAGAGACAGCGCAGTTAAACGACTCCCAACGCGGTGAAGGTGGGTTTGGGTCAACCGGGACAACCTATGGATAAATAGTTTTGAATAAAGAACCAATAACTAATAACTAAATTAAAAGTCATCCAATACATCCGGATCAATATCCTCATCCTCCAAAATGTCAGTCAACGATGACGGATTGGCATCACCAGGCTTAGGGTTGGGCGGTGTTATTTTTTCGATGATACTGTTGGGTGCCAGGGACCCGTTGCCATTGGATGAACTGCCATTGCTAGCCACAGGTGGAGGACTGCCCCCCAAAGCCTCACTCAATTTTGGTCCGTAGGCTTCTCCCGCCAGAAAATGTCGACGAATTTGAAAAATTCTGAACTCTAGCTCGTCAATGGCATTACGAGCCAGCACTTGCGCCTCTTCTTTAGAAACCTCATCCTCATAGGCCCAGGGTAAATAATAGGCCTTAAGAGCTCGAATTACGGACTCTCGCATATTCACCATTTTGTTGTCGCGCAAATGATTAACAATACGACCTTCAACGGTGTCGGGGTCGGAGCTAATACTAAAAGAAACACGCTTTCTGGAAGGAGGGTTTTCGTTCTTCGGTGTACTTTTCTTTTTAGCCACGACTCCTCCCTACAGCGAGTTTTTGGAATTTTAGCGCGAGCCACTTCGCGCCGCCATAGCAGTCACAGAATCGTAGCTGATCAATATCTGTCTCCAGGTCTAAATTGGCCGCAACTTCTTCTTGCAAATCTTCCAACCAATTCACCGTACAGAATGTGGAGCGTTCTTCAAAGTACTCTTCTAACTCATCCCGCAGCTGGGCCGCTGTTCCACCACTGACTAGCACCTCATAGTTGGGGACACTGACAGCGGCCAACCACTCATTCAGACGATATCGCACCAGCTCCCAATAATAAGAATTTGCCTTTTCTCGACGCTCAGCCAGGGGATATCCCTTTCTAGGGCGATTGGGAAAAACCACGCGGGCTGAATTGTTGATCAACGCATCATAGAGAAATGGATCGTCCGAATTACAGGGCAGGTCTTGGGCAACAGCCTTCAAAAGCTGTTGATAGCCAAGACGCTCGGTGTTACTGGGTTCTCCCTGGGGTGGACGCCCCCCGTTAAACAACAAAAAGCTCAGGTCTCGATGGCCAAACATCAGCACCACAAAGGTTTTCTTAGAGCGTTCTTTTTGTTGCGATCGCTGCACTTTACGCCACTGCACTAATCCCGCCGCCTCAGGTAACACCTTAACGTTGCCAAACTCCAGAAAGATGTCTTGGCCACGATAGGTGAACATCTTATGACCTAAAATTTCACTGGTCAGGGCCTTATAATCAGTCAAATATTCGTTAAAGGGAAGAGCAATTCCCACATCCAGGGTGATCCGTTCTAACTCATGCTGGTGGGCAAACTCACCAATTATCCCGAGGGCACGAATATGGGCTAAGGCACTTTTAGGCAAGCTACTTGTCGCTTTATTGGGACGCCCCTGGGCATCAATACCAAGGGCATAGGCTGGCGTTTCTGGATCAAGCTGCAGATAGCTAATCGACTCTAGACCTGAACCTATCTGCTCCCCCTGGGCCTCAATAATGGTCAACTCAGACGGAGGCATATCTGCCACCAGGGGAGGACACTGATAGGAGTAAAACCGTTCACCATCATTAAGAACGGCCTTGGTGCCAGAACTACCTAAATCGATAAAACACTGATATTGAGCCATGGGGATACGGGCAAAGATATGCCGAGTAGTACGTTAGTACGCTTATTCTAGTGGATTCATTTTAATCGAACGGGCGCTGACAATATATCGCAATCGATACGTTTTGTTGGTAGCGTGCCCAGGCACACAACCATATCAGCAGCGTCAGGCAAACCTGAGTGACGTAGCTAACAGGATTTTAGATTAAGCACTATAAGCACTATATGTAGCGCTCAACTTGAATTTCGAGTACTAGAAGGCAATATGATACCTGCCATAGGCATTTTTGTGAAGTGATTTTCTGCTCTGAAATTTAGTCGGCTTGGGGCATAGGCAACTTATAGAGTAAGTTAGCTAAAATTCCTTGAATACTCTCATGGGAATAGACAGCTTCTGAATGAGCCTTTAAACCTGGTTGCTGAAAAGAAGGGCGCTCTCCATTTATCTGTCCCCACTCCACCGCCACTTGGCGAGAAAACTCATATAGTATCTGGGGCTGCTCAACAATATCAGTCACAATTACTTGCAGTGCCACCAGCGGAGTATCTAAGTATTTACCCACTCTCACATCGGTTTTAACCCAACGCTGCAAACAAGGCTGCAATGCCCCGTCTGGATCGTTTAAGCATTGTTCAATACATTCATTAATGGCCGCTAGCGCTCGTAAAGGGCGCGGTACCATCGCCTGGCTGCCCTTGAGAAACGAGCCTCCCTCGCGACCAATGGCTTCACCTAGACTAAATTTACGCTCTGCTCGAATTTCGCGTTGTAAGCCTGGAGGTAAGGGGTTTTCAGAAACAGTCATCAGACCAGCACTAGGATATCTAAAATCACCGTATCAGAATCACGCTAGTATCCTCACGGTGGTTCATAATAACGGAACCTTATACGCATCTTGCTTAGTTCATGGTCGGTGATAATGGCGAGCTCAGCCCCAGAACCTACATCCCCGATTTGTCGCCTTCGGCGGAGGTCCACAAAGATCACTTTATTGTGTGTGGTTTGGGCAGCTTAGGTCAGCAGATTATTCTGAATTTGACCAAGTTTAGTTTTGATTCCTTTGAGGTCCAAATCGCCGGCATTGATCGGGCTCCGGTAACAGAGTGGGAAGTGGAGAACCTACCGGATATGCTCAGCCAGGTACCGATTGTGGGAGACTGTCGCCGCGACCATGTGCTACAGGAAGCTGGCATTGAGCAATGCCGTGCCATCTTAATTGTCACAAGCGATGAAAGCACCAACGTACAAACCGCGATCGCAGTACGACGATTAAATCCCCAAGTCCACATTATTGTGCGTTCGTCCCGCCATGGCCTCAATCAGTTACTCAATCGTCAGCTGGGTCGGTTCGTTGCCTTGGATGCGACGGAACTGCCAGCCATGACCTTTGCCCTGGCTGGGTTAGAGGACAATACCCTCAGTGTCTTTAATATTGATACGTTTCAGTTTCGGGTGGTGGAGCGGCAGATTACTGCCAGGGACCCGCAATATTGCAATATGCCAGTGCATCGGCTCCATCGCCAGCAAGTGCGACTGCTAAATTTAAAGCCCTTTAGCAATCCCCATCAGCCCATTGGTTGGGCAACCACAGCATCATCCATGTTTCATCGTTGGCAGCCCCATGTACGGGTACAGGCTGGCGACCAGGTTGCGTATGTGGAGGTGAAAACCCTCACCCACAGCCAGATTGAGCATATGCCTACACGGTCAGGGCCATGGTCAAAGTTACGCCAGGGCATTGGGGATGTGATCGATGGTGAATGGCGGAGGCGACTGTGGGGGTTTTGGCACAGTGCCAATCAGCAATCGTTGCGTCGAGTGGTTGCGATCGCACTCACCACCGCCCTAGTTCTCTGGACTACGGGCACTCTGCTGCTATATTTCAACATTCCCACCATCAGCTTTACCAAAGCCATTGTCTTAGGAGCCATTCTTATTCTCGGTGGCTATGGCGATGTCTTCGGCGGCTTTGAAGACAGCGGTGCCCAAGGGTGGGTGCTACTGACCTGTCTGCTCATTGCCACAGTCAGTTTATTGATGGTGATCGGTGTTTTGGGTTTATTGGCAGACCAGCTACTCAGTTCTCGCTTTGAATTTCTACAGCGTCGCCCCAAAGTACCTAAGAAAAACCATGTCATTGTGGTCGGGCTGGGACGGGTGGGCAAACGAGTGGTCCGCATTTTGCAGGATCTACGCCAGCCTCTAGTGGCCATCACCCATCATTTAGACAGCCCGGCTTTGCGTAATCAAATTCCCCTACTAGAGGGACCCATGCTGCAACAGCTGCAAGAGGCCCATCTGTCCACAGCCCGGAGCGTCATCGCGGTCACTGATGATCCGGTCCTCAACCTTGAGGTGGCACTACTGGCAGCAGAAGCTCTAGAAAATGAGAAACGACCGTTTACACCGGTCATTCGTACCCTGAGCCAGTTATTTAGCGACAATATTAAAGCGTTTTTACCCCAGGCCCGCTCGTTTTCAGTCTATGCCCTATCGGCAGAAGCCTTTGCCGGGGCTGCCTTTGGAGAAAATATTTTAGGTCTGTTTAGGCTTAATCAACAGACGATTCTGATTACGGAATATGCCATCGAGTATGGCGATACCCTTAATGGAAAACCCTTGGCAGAGATTGCCTATGGCTATGGTGTTGTTCCGATCTTGTTGCGTCAGCGTCAGCCTAGTAAACAGTATCAAGACTATCCAATGCCCTCGGATGATTTACGAGTGCATCTCGGAGATAAGCTGTATGTACTCTCCTCCATCAATGGATTACGCCGTATAGAACGAGGAGAAATGACCCCCCCCCGTCAGTGGCTGTTAGAAGTAGATTCCCCCCTAAATCCCACCATGCTGTCAGAAGCCGGTAGCCTGCTAGCAAAGCTATCCAATGTGCAGCTAGACAAGTGTCGCCAACTGATGAAAACTCTCCCCAATACGCTACAGCTGTCCCTTTATGATTACCAGGCCCATCGCCTGATGCAAGAACTAAAACGATGCGTTCCCATTCGCCTCTCGCCTCTCAAGTAGGAGGTATTGATTAAGGTTAGTAGGAGAGTGATCTGAATTTTGTATAAACGCGGTTTGTTTAGAGATTGGACTTTTAACAAAAAAAGAGGCAAGAGCTTCTATCTCTGCCGATTGCAGAGTGTGTTGTCACCGGGCAACATGAGTGCAAGCAATCAACGTTAAGCTGCTTTTTTCTTCTTTTTCAGTCTAGC